>CAZVAX010000035.1:0-35846 GCA_964625215.1 uncultured Anaerolineaceae bacterium
TACTCGTTGTGGATGACGAGGAGCGCATGGTGCGCTTCATCCGCATGAACCTGGAACACGACGGCTTCCTGGTCTCGGAGGCGAACAACGGCAAGCAGGCCATCCAGCGGATGCGCGACGTGACCCCGGACGTGATCCTGCTGGATGTGATGATGCCCGACGTGGACGGCTTCGACGTGCTGGAGACCATCCGCGAGTTCACCAACGTCCCGGTCATCATGCTGACCGCCAAAGGGGAGGAGGACGACCGGGTGCGCGGCCTCGAACTGGGCGCCGACGATTACGTCACCAAGCCGTTCAGCCCGCGCGAGTTGGTCAGCCGCATCAAGGCCGTGTTGCGTCGCACGGAAGGCGCCACTGGCGCGATGCACGGACTGATCGAGGTGGACGACCGTCTCAAAATTGACTTCGACCGCCGAGAGATCTGGCTGGAGGGGAAATTGGTCAAACTGCGTCCCACCGAATATCGCCTGCTGTTCCATCTCGTCCAGAACGCGGGTTGGGTGGTCTCGCACGATCAGTTGTTGCAAAAGGTGTGGGGCTACGAGTACCGCGACGAACCGCACTACGTCCGGCTCTACATCAACTACCTGCGCCAGAAACTGGAGAAGGACCCCGCCAACCCGAAGTACATTCTCACCGAGCGCGGGGTCGGGTATCGGTTTGTGGATTTTCGGAGGAAGTAAGTTTGCTTCCGTCATTGCGAGGCTGGTGTTCTTCGAGCCGAAGCAATCTCCTCGCAAAGTTGGGGATTGCTTCGCCGCCTCCGGCGGCTCGCAATGACGATCACAAAATCCTCTGACGAAAATTTTACGAACGGCTTGCGTTTTTTTAACGCAGGCCGTTTAAATTAAAGGGCGTAAAACCAACAACAAACACGAAAGGAGTTTGCTATGTCCAACATAATCCGTTTTGAACCGATGCGTGAAATGGTCTCCCTGCGCGAAGCGATGGACCGTCTCTTCAATGACGCGTTCACCCCGTCGCTCAACGTCTCTGGCGGCTGGCAGATCCCCGCCGTGGATCTCTACCAGACCGACGATGAGGTGGTCGTGAAGGCCTCCCTGCCCGGCATGAAATCCGACGATGTGCAGATCTCGATCACCGGCGACATGCTGAGCCTCAAGGGCGAGTTCAAGCAGGAGGACGAGAAGAAGGAACGCGCCTACCACCTGCGCGAACAACGCTACGGCGCCTTCGAACGCACCTTCGCCCTGCCCACCGCGGTCGTCTCCGACAAGGCCAAGGCCGAGTTCGAAAACGGCGTGTTGACCATCACCCTGCCGAAAGCGGAAGAGGTCAAGCCGAAGATGATCACGGTCAAGGCGAAGTAGGGGAAGTAGACAGGTACACACGTACACAGGTAAACACGGCCTCCGATAAATTCGGAGGCCGTATTGGTTTAAACTGTTTGTTTGTAGGATTGTTCGATCAAATACATTACCGCGTCCAGTTCTGTCAGGTTGGATAATTTTGTTTCCACAGTTCCTGTGCCGTGATGACCAATTTTTGTGACATCCCGGGCTAATTTATGGGGGTCGTCCAACTCCCCATACGGAATATCCAGCCACATTTTGAGACTGGCAGATTGAATCTGAAGTTCGCAAAAATTCTTTCCATGTTTATAACTGACATAAATCTTGTTGGGTTTCTCGATGATATCGCCGTCTGCATTCAGCGCAAAAATCCTTTCTCGTATCGCGTCGAAAAGAATCTTTGCCTCATTGGGTTTTCCCAGCAGGTGATCATCCAACGTATAAACGATTTCTTCTACGACCTCTTTATCAGTCTCGGTCTCCATATCCATCGCTTTTTCTTTTTTGACTGGCTTTAGGTTTGTTGTAGCAAAAATGGACTCCAAGAATAAGAAATCATCACCGTATCTTCTGTATGTCCACAGTTGAATGTTCGCGCCAATACGATTGACGGCATATTTGTCATATTCTGAAAAATTTTCTGCCACCAAGATCAAACGCGGACTCGACCAATCAATCTCAATATCCTTACCCAATTTTTCCTGCGCGACAAGTGTAAAATCGCCTTTGTGGTCTACCAGCCAGTCAAGATAGAACAATCCTTGATTGATGACATTATCCTTGCCGGCCTTTTTGAATTCCACAATGACAGGAGTTCCATCCTGGTCAATCCCCAAAGAATCAATTCGGCCTCGTTGCCTGTCGCCCGTTGTGAATTCGGAGGCGATAAATCGAACGCCAAGCAACTCTTCAAGATTTGCTTCAAATAACCTTTGCAACTCTCTTTCGTTTCTGAAAGAACTTGGCTTTACTTGCGATACTCGTTGTTGTTTGAGTTGATAGAGGGGCATGTCTTCCTTCCTTGAACAACCCGATTATAAATCATCAGGCGGCGTCCCTCCCTCCGCCGCCCACCAATTACCATTTACCAATTACTAAACCACGCCCAGTTTCTTGCCGACTTTCCCAAACGCTTCCAGTCCCTTGTTCAAATCTTCTTGCGAATGCGCGGCGGAGATCATCACACGGATGCGGGCCTTGCCCTGCGGCACGGTGGGATAACCGAGCGCCATGGCGAACACGCCTTCCTCGAACAACTCGCGGCTGAACTGTTGCGCGAGTTTCGCCTCGCCGAGCATGATCGGGGTGATGGGCGTTTCGCTGACGCCGGTGTTGAAGCCGAGGTTCTTCATTTCGGCCTTGAAGTATTTGGCGTTGCTCCAAAGTTTGTCCACGAGTTGAGTCGAGTCTTCGAGCAGGTCAATCGCCGCGAGACAGGCCGCCGCGTCGGGGACGGTGACCGCGGAGGAGAACAGGAAGGGGCGGCCTCGTTGTCTCAGCCACTCGATGATGACAGACTTGCCCGCTACCACGCCGCCAACCACGCCGAAGGCCTTCGACATCGTGCCGACTTCCACGTCCACTTTGCCGTGCAGGCCGAAGTGATCCACGATGCCGCGCCCGCCCTTGCCGAGAACGCCCTCGCCATGCGCGTCGTCCACCATGAGCAGGATATCGTATTTCTGCGCGACCTCGTAAATTTTATCGAGCGGCGCGATGTCGCCGTCCATGCTGAACACGCCGTCCGTGACGATGAGCGCGCGGCGGAACTGACTCAGGTTGGCCTTGATCTGTTCCTCCAGCGAGGCGGGGTCGTTGTGCTCGTAGGCGATGATCTTCGCGCCCGAAAGACGGCAGCCGTCAATGATCGAAGCGTGATTCAGACGGTCAGAGAAAATGCAGTCCTCTTTGCCAACCAGTACAGGGATGGTCGCTAGGTTGGCGGTAAAGCCGCTTTGGAAGGTGATAGCCGCTTCCACGCCCTTGAACGCGGCGAGGCGCTTCTCCAACTCCACGTGCAGGGTCATCGTCCCCGCGATGGAGCGGACAGCCGCCGGCCCGACGCCCATCGTGTCCACGGAATTTTTCGCGGCCGCCACGATGGCGGGATGGTTGGCCAGCCCGAGATAGTTGTTCGAGCAGAAGTTGAGGACGCGCTTGCCGTCCACCACCAGCCAGGCGCCTTGCGGCGAGCCAATGGTGCGGATGCGGTTGTACAGTCCCTGCGCTTGCAGGCTTTCGATCTCTTGTTGGATCCAATCGGTTTTGGACATGAAGGTCTCCTTGTTGCATTGGCGCGTAGATGGCATTCTCAAATGCCATCATGCGTTAGAGAACGCATGGCTACGCATGATCGAATTTATTATAGCGAGGAAAATAAAAACGACTGTCACGATTTGGGCGTGACAGTCGTTTCGATTTGTTCGGCAAACGGCACAATGCCGCCCGCGTCCACGTCGGCCAGAAGTTGGCGGATGGTCTTGCCGAAGATGGGGTGGCGCAGGTCGGGGGCGATGTCCATCAGTGGGATGAGGACGAAGCCGCGCTCGTGCAGTCGCGGATGCGGGATGACGAGCGGCGGCGTGTTGAGGACGAGTTCATCGTAGAACAAGATGTCGAGGTCAATCAGACGCGGCCCCCAGCGGAATCCCGGCTCGCGTCCCAACTCGACCTCAAGCTGCTTCAACCTTTCCAGCGACTCAGCCGGGCTGGCCTCGGTCCGCGCGTGCAGGGCCATGTTGAGGAACGCGGGCTGGTCGGCATACCCCCACGGCGGAGTCTCGTAGACGCGGGAGGCCGCGACCAGATCAAACTGCGGAGCCAGCGATTGGATGGCGGCGCGCAGGTTGGCAAGTCGCTCTCCAATGTTGGTTCCGAGGGCGATGTAAATGTTATGGGTCATGAAGCGTTTCCGTTGAACCGCCCTTCGACTGCGCTCGGCTGTCGCCTCGCTCCGCTCAGGGCGTTGTTGCGAATATAACATGATTTCATCAAGCAAAATACTTTCCCCAGCCCGTTGACTTTTGCAAGACCGCCGGTTTGATGTCGCCCAGTTTTTGTCCACGGGCCTGGCAGGCGGCGATATACGTCTCCGCGCCGCGGCGGACGAGGGTCACTTGGGCCGGGGAGAGTTGACCGAGTTTGCGGCAATAGTCATAGTGGAAGTTTTGGCGGAGGAGGGAGTCGAGGGAGTCGGAGAGTCTCATATTCGAATAGTCGGGTGGTCGCATGGTCGCGTGGTCGGGGAGTTCGAGGTAGAGGGTGTAGTGGAAGGGGGGAGTGTCGTCGGGGGCGAGCATGGAGAAGAGAGGGGTGAGGCGATGTTTTTCGAAGAGGTGTGTCAGCACGTTTGCCACGAATTGCTCGTTGAGTTTTTCGCCGAAGTAGTCGGAGACGCGGTCGGCTTTGCCGATGAATTTGAGCAGAGGGACTTGGGCGTAAAAGCCGGTTACTTCGACGAGGTCGTTGAGTTGGTAGCGATACAGTCCGCCGCCGGTGGTGACGATGACGGAGTAGGTCTGACCGCGTTCGAGTTGATGCGCGAGGCGGATGTCGCTGGAGTCGGTGATGAATTCGAAGTAGTGCGAGGTGACGGCGAGCGCCGCGCCTTCGTAGCCGACGAGAGAGAAGGAGACGAAGGCCTCGGTGGCGAGCAGTCCTTTGGGTTGGAGGGTGACGCCGGGGAATTGCTCTTGCAGTTCGCGCGCGTAGGGGGCGGAGGCGCCGTCAGCCCAACAACTGATGAGGGAAAGATGAGGCCAGATGGTCGCGTAGTCGCGTGGTCGAATGGTCGCGTGGTCGGATAGTTGCTTTGCGCGTTGTGGGTTGCGTGGTAAGCGGTAATTGGTAAATGGTAATTGGGAGTCTGTGGGTGGAGTGATTGTCCCATCGGAAATATCTTTGAGGATGGAGTCCCACCAGTCGGGGAGAGGTTTGAGGAGGAGGGTGAGGAAGGTGGGGTTCCAGACGGAGACGAGGCGGAGGTCGGGGCGGGAGAGCAGGAAGAGCAGGGTGACGTAGCGGAAGGAGTCCACGTCGCGGATGCGTTTGACGAGGTTGGGGACAGCCAGCGCGGACTCGATCAGCGCGCCCAAAGGGCCGAGGTAGGCGCTGTCTTCCTCGAAGCCGATGGGGATGCCGGAGGGGGTGCGACGTGGGCCGTCGGTGAGGGGGGAGATGCTCCAATAGGCCGCGCCCCGCGCGAGGTCCGGGTGATGCGTGAAGAGGTCGGTGATCCAGGTCGAGAGGCCGCGTCCAAATTCGGATTTGAGGGTCCGCGTGTAGGGAATCATCTTCGAGGCGGAGGTGGATCCGCTGGAGAGTTCGAAGAGGGTGACGGGGTCGCGCGTCAAAATGTTTTGTTCGCCGTTGGCGATGCGTTCGATAAAGGGGAGGTAGTCTTCGTAAGTGGTAAGTGGTAAGTGGTAATTGCCGTGTTTACCTGTGTACCTGTGTACGTGTGTACGAAGATAGAACGTATCGCGGTTTCGAGAGAGATAATTTTGGAGGAGTTGACTTTGCATTTCCTCGACATGCCGCGCAGCCCGATGGAAATCGCGCGCGGCGCGGCGGGAGGCGAGGAGCCAGAGGCGGTTGGCGAGGGCGGCGTTCATCGGGCCATGCGGTGGCCAGCGGGCGTGAAGTTGTCGGGGTGGACTTGGGTGAGGCAGACGAGTTCGTCGCCCTGGTCGTGGCGCGGGTTAAGTTTGAGATAGTGCGCGACATGCGGGTCGTGGAGGCGCTCGTCGGTGACTTCGGCCACGCCCTCGCGGAGAGGAGTCGCGCCGAGTTTGAAGCGGACGACGCCGAGGTCGGGGAGGTAGTCGTCGCCGAAGCGTTGCGTGGCGAGATGACACATGAGGGACTGGATATGCGGCGGGGTGGGGATGGCGTAGTGCGGGTAAAAGACTTTGTAGAAGACGCTGAGGAAGCGGTAGGTTTTGTAGCCGGAGGAAATGAGAAGCCAATAGAGCGGCTGTTGCATGACGGCGGATTTTTCGAGGACGGTGTGAATCCAGGCGGAGGGGAGTTGCGGCGTGCCCCAAAATTCGCGGCGGATGATCGTGTCGCCGGAGTAGACGACGCTGAGTTTTTGCGAGTCGAACTCGGTCTCGTAGAGGGCGAGGGTGGAGAAGCCCTGCACGCGGCGCTCTTCGTCGTGGAGCAGGATGACCCAGTCTTTGTTGGCGAGGTCGCGGTGGAAGATGTCGGGGGAGGTCTGCTCGAAGTTTTCGCGGAAGACCGCGAACATGTCGGCGATGACGGAGGAGGAGAGGTCGGCGCGGGGGAGGGTTTGGCTGGTGAGGGTGGGCATGGATATCCTTTGGATAAGCCAAGAGATTTACCGCGAAGAACGCAAAGAACGATCTTTTTTCTTAGCGGCCTTAGCGCGCTTCGCGGTTCAGATGATTGTGGCGTTCAAGAATTCAATCTCGCAAAACTACTTGCTTGATCCATTTGATAAACGGGAGCGAGATGGCGGCGGACATGAGGGTGAGGCCGAGGGGGAAGAGCCACCACAGGCTGGAGGGATTCTTGTCCAGCACGAGGGTTTGGTAGCCGAGGCTGACCGTCCCCGCGTAGGCCGCGCCGAGCAGGGCGAAGCAGAGCGGGGCATATTGCGCGGCAATGACTTCGGCGGGCGCGCCGCGCTTCCACGCGTCATTATAAACTTCCATCACGCCTTCACGGATGGCAATCGTGTCGTGCGTCCAGCCGACGAAGCCGAGGAGGCCCGCGCCGCGCGCCATGTTGAGAAGGAGAGTCGGCCAGTCGTCGCGTGCGGGAGGGACAAAGGCGACGAGGATGACGAGGCCAAAGGTGGCGGCGTAGATAAAGCCGTGATGGATGAAGTAGTTGCCGACCGTCCACGAGTCGCGGAAGCGCCACATCTTGAGGAGGTTGGTCCCGATGTCGGGGGCGAGGTAACCGAAGAGGAGAGGCAGGCCGAGAACGAGAAGCGCGAAGAGCGCGCCGCCGAGGCGAGTCCAATACCAGAGGAGGAAGGGAAGGGCGAGGAAGGGGAGGATTTTGTTGGAGAAGAGGAGGAAGAGTTTGGAGGGAGTCATAGTTGGGGGACGCGGACGAGCGCGGAAAAACGCGGATATTTTTTTGCGCCAAGACAAAAGCAAACCACGGAGACACAGAGACACGGAGTCTTTTTTATTTTTTCTCCGTGACTTCGTGTCTCTGTGGTAAAAATTCTCAGGCGGCTCGCAATGGAATAGAGCGAGTCAATTTAACTCCCTGCTTCTTGAGCGTCTCTTTGCGGAAGAGGGGATTGTAGATGACGTAGACGCCGAAGCGATAGGGGTTGCGCATGTTGGTCTTGAAGTCGAAGGCGCGGGTGAAGATGGAAGCAGGACTGTTGAACGTGCGACGCATGTGGTAGGTGAGTTCGGTCAGTTTGTCGGCGGTCATGTGTTTGGGGACAAACGCGGCGTGGTTGAAGCGATAGTCGGGGTGCAGCCACCACTTGCCGTCGTAGAGCAGGCGTCCCTCGGCTTGCAGTTGACGATAGAGCGGCGTGCCAGGATAGGGCAACAAAATATTGAACGCGGCAAACGTGAATTTGTTTTTCAGCGCGAATTCCAACGTGCGTTCGATGGACTCGGGCGTATCGCTGTCGTGGCCGATGGTGAAGGCCGCCCAGGTTTGCAGGCCGTAGTCGCGCAACACTTCGAGTTGCGGCTGGTAGGAGTCGAAGCCGCCGATCATGTTCTGCGACTTCTTCATCAGGCGCAGGCTGGACTGCTCGATGGACTCGAGTCCCACCACGTGGCCGAGACAACCGGAGCGCGCCATCAAATCCATCAACTCGCGGTCGTGCGTCATGTTGATGCTGGCCTGCGAGACCCAGTGAATTTTCAACGGGATCAACTCGCGGAACAACGCCTTGGCCGCCTTCATGTCGCCGACGATGTTATCGTCCACGAAGAAGATGTGCTTGCGGTCCTGGCGCGCGATCTCGGCGATGACATGATCCACTTCGCGGTAGTGATGACCGTGGTCGAAGTACGCGCTGGTGGCGCAGAACGTGCAGACGAACGGACAGCCGCGTCCGAACTGCATGAGGGTGATCGGGAGGTACTTCTTTCCCCTGTAGAGATCGAAACGCGTGAACGAATCGGGCTGGGGGACGCTCGGCTCGCCCCTGTACACCGGGCGGAGTTTTCCATTTCGAGCGTCTTCCACCACCTGCGGCCAGAGTCGCTCGGCGTCGCTGAGGAAGATCGAGTCGCAGTGTTGCGCAACCTCCTCGGGGATCAACGTGGGATGCATGCCGCCCATGATGACCGGCACGCCGCGCTTGCGATATTCCGCGGCAATCTCGTAAGAGCGCTTGGCGGAGAAGATCTGCACGGTGATGCCAACGAGGTCGGTCGGCTCGTTGTAGGGGATGGCCTCCATGCGGTCGTCGTAGAGCGCGACCTCCACGTCGGGGGGAGTCATGCCCGCCAGCGCGCCGACGGAGAGAGGCTCCATGCGCGCTTCGTCTTCGTAGTCGCCGATGCCGGGGTAGATGAGAGTGATTTTCATAAGCGGATTGGTCAACGGATAAGGAACGGATGAACGGATTCGTCAACGGATGCTGTGGCGAGCGGATGAACGAATTTGGTACTGGACTCGGTCACGGATTCACGGATGAAACGGATTCGGGAACGGATGGCTGTGCCAAGCGGATAAACGGATGTTGATGCGGATTGAAATTCTACCGTCACTACGAGGAGGGTATTCCCGACGAAGCAATCTCCGCGACGTGGGTAGGAGATTGCTCCCTGGCACTGCCCGCCAGGGCAAGTGTCGCTTCGCTCGCAATGACGGACGAGATTGAAGAGCCATCGCCCAACCTCTCGCCTTGCTTGTTGCGGATCTCTTTTTTTGTGACGAGGTTGATCATGAGGTAGGCGAAGAGGTGGTAGAGGGAGCGGGCGTTGGACTGGAAGTTGAGGGCGCGGCTGGCGATGGAGGCGTAGGTGTTGAACTCGCGGCGCAGGCGGATGATGCCGTCACGCAGTTCTTCGGGGGTCATGTGGGCGGGGTGAAAAATGGATTCGCCGTAGCGATAGTTGTCGTCCAGCCACCAGGTTTCGTAGAGTAAGCGTTTTTCTTTTTGCAGGCGCGTGTAAAGCGGCGTGCCGGGCATGGGGTAGAGCGAGTTGAATTGGGCTAGCGCGAGTTTCGACTTGAGCGCGAAGTCCAGCGTGCGGTCGAAGGAGGCGGGGGTGTCGGAGTCGTAGCCGAAGACGAAGGAGCCGAAGACCATGATGCCGCGCTGGTAGATTTCCGCCAGGGCGCTGGCATAGTCGCCTTGCTTGGTGTTCCATTTCTTCTTCATCTGGATCAGGTTGGCCTCGTCCAGCGACTCGAATCCGATCAACGCGCCGACACATCCGCTCTCGCCCATCAAGTCCAGCAGGCGCGGACTTTGCACGATGTCGAGGCTGATCTGACAGGCCCAGTGAATCTTGAATTGTTTGATGGCTTTGAACAACGCTTCGGCCTGTTCCTTGTCGGTGAAGAGATTGTCGTCGGCAAAGAAGACATATTGGCCGCGTAACTCGTCGAGTTCGGCGAGGACATCGTCCATGCAACGGCGCGGCATGTCGCGACCGTAGAAAGCGTGGATCGAGCAGAAGTCACAGGCGAAGCGGCAGCCGCGCCCGAACTGGACAATGCGCAAAGGGCCGTAGCGCTTGCCCTGGAAGATGCTTCGCTTCGGCGAGACTCCCTCGACGGCGAGATTGGGCGTGGACTCGTAACGGGGTTTCAGCGACCCGGCCCGGGCGTCGGCGACGATGCGAGGCCAGATGGTTTCCGCGTCGCCGATGGCGATGGAGTCCGCGTAATGCGCGGCCTCGTCGGGGAGGAGAGTCGGATGATAGCCGCCCATCACGACGGGGACGCCACGTTTGCGAAATTGCGCGGCGATCTGGTAGGCGCGCTTGGCGGTGAAGGTTTCGACGGTGATGGCGACGAGGTCGGTGGGGTCGTCGTAGGGGATGGGTTCGAGGCGGTCGTCGTAGAGGGCGAGGGCGATGTCGGGCGGGGTAAGGCGCGCGAGCAGACCGAAGACCAACGGCTCAAGCGCGTCGGCGGCACGGACGGAGGTGAGGTGAGGGCGGATGAAGGTGATTTTCATTAACGGACTCTGTCACGGATTCACGGATTATTCAACGGATGATAAATGGATGAGCGGATTTGTCAACGGATAGGAACGGATGAACGGATAAAGCGGATTCGGCAACGGATGCCTGCGGCAATCGGACAAACGGATGAAGACGACAATTTGTTCAATCGGCGCTGGGAACGGGCGCGGGGAGCGATTGCGGGGAACGCCAGTCGGTTTTGTTGGGGGCGAGGGGGCTTTTCATCCAGTCGTGGTAGAAGGAGCAGTCGCGGCAGGCGGCGATGTCTTCGAAGCGGCCTTGCGCCATGAGTTCGCGGATTTCGTTCATGCGCGGGGAGTTGTAGATTTCGCGGATGGTTTGCGCGCGCACGTTGCCGAGTATCTCGCGGTTGTGCCAGTCGTTGGAGCACATAGGCACGTCGCCGTTTTCGAGGACGTGCATGAGGCTGAACACGTACGGGCAGACGGGGTAGACGCGACTTCCGCCCACGCGGCGCAGGCGCGAGACGAGGTCGCTGTATTTCATCACCATCCTCTCGTAATTTCGCACCGACCCGCCGCGGTTGTTGACGTTGAATTGGAAGAGGTTGAAATGTTTCCAATGGCGTCGAAATTTTCTCAACTCTCGTTTGTTTGTCTGGTCGGCGACGAAGCGCAGGTACACGTTGACGGTGGACAAGTCCATTTTGGAGACGGCCTCGATGTTGCCCATGACCTGCTTCCACGAGAGGCCGACCATGACCTTGTTGTAGGTCGCTTCGTCCGCGGCGTTGACGCTGACGGTGATGAGGTCCACGCCCGCCTCCATCAGTCGCTGCGCGCGTGACGATGTGAGGGCCGCGCCGTTGGTGACCAGTTCCACCATCTGATGCGGTCGCGCCTTCGACTTAAATTCGGCGACGCGTTGTTCCATCTTCACGTCGAGCAACGGTTCGTTCTTGGACATGGGGACGAAGTCGTGCAAGCCTTCCTCCGCAACGCACTCGTCCACGATCTTGGAGTAGAGCGCGTCGTCCATCACGCGGCGCTCCTGCAGGTGGATGGTGTAGGGATAGGGGCAGAATTCGCAGGCTCCGTTACAGCGGTTGATGGTCTGCACTTGGATAACCGAAGGAAATAATTCTGATCTGTACTTCAGCCATTTGTGGATGTTCGGAAGTGTGAGGTGATAACTGTGAGAGGTGTAGCCAAACGTGCCGACCATATTTCGCACACGCGGGTTGGCGTAACCGGTGCGGGAGACGCGTAGCGGCGCGAGGTGTTTGTCGGCCCAGAGGAAGAGGAGGATGAGCAGATCGGCGAGGAGGTAGAGAGGTTTGAGAAGCATGGTTGTCGAAGACAAGGCGTAGGACACGTTCTCTAACGTGTCCGTTGGCGTTAGAGAACGCCAAGTACGCTCATCTCATAACAGCGCGATCTCCAACGCGGGCGGGCGCGAGTCCACGGATGCAACCGCGTCGTAGCCATCCTCCCAGGCGGCGAGGTAGGTTTGGCTGACATAGACCAGCGGGCGATATTTCTCAACCACCGCGCGCCAGGGATTCGACTCGGCCAACCCGAGCATGAAGTAAGTGAAGCCATATTCGAGGTTGTGGTTATATACCGCGCGCAGGAGCGCGACAAAGATGGCGGGATCGTCATCGTCAATGGCGAGGTGACTGGCGTAGGAATGGCGCAGAGACGTGTTTGCTTCGGGGAGGTAGGGCCAGCCGCCAAAGCCGGAGAACAGGTTGAGCGCCTTTCGCCAACGTGCCAACACGCCCGAGTAGCCGCGCACGACCGTCTGCTTGAACGCGTTCTGGTCCCAGCAGGCGAGGCAGCCGACAACACGCTCTTCGTCGAGGGCCAGGAAAAAATCGGATGGGGAGATGTTCATGGCCGCGCGCAAGAGCGAGTCGCGGGTCCAGAAGGAAGCAAATTGTTTGCGCGCGCCGTTGCGGTTGAGGCAGTCCACGATTTGATTCGCGTCCGCGTCGCTTCCGCGCGTGAGGCGGAGGGAACGCGGCAGGGACAGGTCGCGTTTTCGGCGCACGGGGTAGACGGCGTAGGTGAACATGCGGGCGTATTCCGTCGCGCGGGGATAGTGGGGCAGGCCGGAGGTCAGAAGTCGCCGCGCCGGCAGGTTGTCCGCGATGACGCTCATCAGGTAGAAGGGCGCGCGTCCGTCGGCGTGGAGGTCGCGGTAGAGTTGGAAGCCGGTCCCAAGTCCGCGCGCCAGGTACAGGCCATGACCGTACTTGGGATGAATGCGCAACTGGCTCATGTAACCAATCTCACGCGCCGCGCCGTTGACGAACATCGGGCGCACGGAACGACTGCCCACGCCGATGATTTCGCCGTTCTCTTCACGCGCCACGAGCGTTTGATGGAACGGCCCCTCGACGGCGGAGGCGTTGAAGTAATTCGGTTCGCGCTCGAACGAAAGGGAGATCGAACCCGGCATGGGATTCTCGCGCAGGAGACGGCGGAGGCCGGGATCGTCCTCAGGGCGCGCCAATTCAAATTTGAGGGATGGCATTGGACGCGTGGGAAATCAAAACTGGGGGCGCCTCACCTCGTTCGCGGACCTTGATCAACTCCCCGCTAAATGACTCATCCCCCATCGGAAAATAATCGCGCTGGCGGACTTCGCGGCGGAACATGGCGTTGATGCCGTAGTAGCGCCACCACATGGCGGAACTGGAGCGATTGACCGAGTCCATGCCGCGCTTCCAGATATTGCTCCAGTTGTAGAACTCGGCGCGGGCTTCGACACAGCCGCGTTGCAATTCGCCGGGAGTCATGTGCGCGGGCTGGAAGGGGATCATGTTGTAGGAGTAGCGCTCGTCGAGCCACCAATTTTCGTAGAGCAGACGGCCTTCCTGTTCGAGGCGTTTGTAGAGCGGCGTGCCGGGGAAAGGTGTGAGGTGATTGAAGGCCGCGATGTAGAATTTATGCCGCATTGCAAAGTCAACGGATTCTTTGAAACTGGATTGCGTGTCGCCGTCGTAGCCGAAGACGAAGGTGATGTAGAGGCGGATGTTGAACTTGCGCAGGTTGGCGAGGGCTTTTTCGTAGCCGCCCAGCATGGTGTTGAAGCCCTTGTTCATCTTTTTGAGATTCTCGGGGTTGAGCGATTCGAAGCCGATCAACACGCCCTGACAGCCGCTCTCTTTGATGATCTGCAAAAACTCCTCGTCGTGCGCGGCGTTGATGCTGGCTTGACTGACCCAGCGGATCTTGAGCCGCTTCAGTTCGCGGAAGAATTCCTTGGCCTGCGGCATGTTGGAGGTGATGTTGTCGTCCACGAAGAAGATGAGCGGCTTATCCCGCAGCGCTTCCAGTTCAGTAAAAATGTCGCCGGGCGGACGGCGGGTTTGGGTGTGACTGAAGACGGTCTGCACCGCGCAGAAGTCGCAGACGAAGTGACAACCGCGTCCGGCCTCGACGAGTCCGATGGGGAGATAATTCTTGCCCGCGTAGATGGAACGGTCGGGACGCATGCCCGCGAGGGAGGGACGGGAGTCGGCGCGGTAGTAGGTTTGAAGCGTCCCGCGTTCCGCGTCGGTCAACACCTGACCCCAGAGGAATTCCGCTTCACCGACCACCACCGCGTCCGCATATTGCGCGACCTCCTCTGGGCAGAGCGTGGCATGGAATCCGCCCATGACGACGGGCACGCCGCGCCGACGATATTCGCTGGCGATCTGGTAGGCGCGCTTGGCGGTGTAGGTCTCCACGCTGATGCCGACCAGGTCGGTCGGCTCATCATAGGGGATGCGCTCCATGCGGTCATCGTAGAATTTGATTTCTACGTCGCGCGGAGTCAATCCGGCAATCGCGGCGGGAGGCAGAGGCTCCATTTGCCAGAGGCGGATGTAGGGCTGGTCGCGGCGGCGTCCGATGCAGGGGTGGATGAGGGTGAGGCGCATGGGAGGAAGTGATCAGTTTTCAGCGATCAGTCATCAGTGTTCAGTACCTGTGTACGTGTGTACCTGGCTACAAATCAATTCGCGCTTGCCATAACAGGAAGAGTTCGCTTCTCCTCCACCTGCCCGATGATCCAGTCGCAGTTGTAGAAGTCTTTGAGGTGATGCGAGTAGAAGCGGTAGCCCATGTTGGCGACCCACCAGACGGGAGTCTGGATTCGGGACTTCAAATAGCGCGTGGCCATGGCTTGGTAGGAGTAGGTATGCTTCCAGGCTTTTTCGTGACCGGCATACAACTCTGCGGGCGTCATCTGCGCGGGTTGGAAGACAACGTGTTGGGCGTCGTAGAGTTCCCAGTTTTTGGTGAGGATGCGGCCCTCGGATTCGAGCCGTTTGTAGAGGCCGGTGTTGGGGAAGGGCGTGACGATGGCGTAGCGCGGCAGGTCAATGCCCGCTTCGATGGCGAACTTGGCGGTTTGCATGAAAATGTCGGGCGTATCGCTGTCGAGGCCGAAGGTGAAGCAGGCCATGAGCGTAATGCCGTAGCGATGCAGGAGGTGGGTCAGTTCTTTGTAATGATCGGGCGAGTTGAAACCCTTGAGGGAGCGTTTGAGATTTTCGGGCGTGATGGATTCAAATCCCATCAGCAGGCCGGTGCAACCAGAGCGCGCGGCGAGTTCGAGCAGGGGGATATCCTTGCCGAGCAGGGTGGTGGAGAGTCCGAACCAATTCACTTTGAGCGGGATGAGGGCCTCGAATAATTTCGCGGCGTAGTCTTTGTCGGCGATAAGGTTCAGGTCAATGAAGATGATCTTGCCCGCCCAATGCTGTTTGATGTCCGCGACCACGTCCTCGACGGGTTTGAGATAGGGTTTTAATCCCCAGGCGGTTGGCACGACGCAGAAGTCGCAACTGTGGACGCAACCGCGCGTCGCTTCGAAAACGTGGGTGGTGAGGTAGTGTTGTCGCTTCATCATCTCGCGCTTTGGGAAGGGACGGTTCGCGAGGCTCAGGCCGGGTGCTTGGTCATACCTTGGTTGGAGCGCGCCCGCCGCGAAGTCGCGCAGGAGGCGAGGCCACGCGTCCTCGGCGTAGCCAACGACGAGAGAGTCCGCATGGGGACGCGCGTCCTCCGGAATCAGCGTAATGTGCGGCCCGCCCAAGACAACGGGAATCCCGCGCGAGCGAAAATGATCCGCCAGTTCGTAGGCGCGCATCGAAGAGCCGGTGATGACGGTCATGCCGATCAGGTCGGCCTGGAGATTCAGGTCAACGTCTTCGATGCCCTCATCAAAAATTTCAACGGTGGCATTGAGTTCGGGCGGGACGTACGCGGCAAGCGTGGTGAGGGTGAGGGGCGCGTAACGAAGATTCTTTTTGAAAATTCCCCCGCGATGACGGTAGAGCGGCCCCTTGGGTGAGATGAGGACGATCTTCATTCTGCCTCCATTTTGGGTGGCTGTGCGGTTGTCATAGTAGCATTAACCCGCAGAAACACAACATGCCTCGATATTTTCGAGGCATGTTGGTTCGGGCAGGTTGGGTTAGTAGATGTCGTTGACCGTGTTGAACACGTTGAACTTGCCGGTGGGCGTGATCAGGTTCGGGATGCGGGCGATCTCCTCCAGCGTGACGGCGTCGTAGATGACGATCTCGCCGGTTTCGCCGGGTTTGGCGGCGTCGCCCCACAAACTGACCCAGATCTGAGCGCCGCCCTTGTTGAACTCAAAGTGAACGGCGCGGCCATAGGAGCCGACCTCCCAACATTTGTGAGTCTTCGACGGGTCGGATTGGGCGATGACGCAGATGGTGCGCGCCAGAACCGGGTCGGAGTTGAGCGTCATGTCCACCCAGATCCACGGGCTGTTGGGATGAGATTTGATGAACAAACTTCCGGAGCCGGGCAGGGGCGTGGTGTGAACCACTTTCCAGGCGCTGTCGGGGTGGCCTTCTGGATCGGTTCCGATGGACATGACGGCGGGTTCGCCCAAATGCGGCGTGCTCCACACCGGACCGAAGAGGGGGGAGATCCAGTTGGCGCCGCGGCCCGGATGCGGCACCGCGCCCACGTCAATGATGCCGGCCAGCGCGCTGGTTTGCAAATCCACCACCGCCACCTTGTTGGATTGGTTGGCGGCTACGAGGAAGTAGCGATGCGTCGAGTCCAGGCCGCCGTCGTGCAGGAAGAGCGCGGCGTTGATCATCTTGATGGTGGGGTTGATCGGGTCGGTGTAGTTCACGATCCAGATCTGGCCGGTCTCTTTCACGTTCACGATCCACTCGGGTTTGTAGTGCGAGGCGATGATGCTGGCCACGCGCGGCTCGGGGTGATACGTTCCGGTGTCGAAGGTGTAACTGCGGGTGGAGACCACCTTGATCGGTTCGAGCGTCTGCCCGTCGAGGATGGCAAAGTGCGGCGGCCAGTAACAGCCGGTGATGGCGTACTTGTCGCGGAAGTCGCCTTCGGGGCCTTCGTACTTGCTCACTTCCACCGAGCGGGCGTCGTAACAGGTTTGGACGCGCGCCACCACTTCGGGTTTTTCCATCCACAAGTCAATCAGGGCCAAACGGCCATCGCGCCCGATTACGTAGGCGTAACGTCCCGAGGCGGACATGCGCGTGATGTGGACGGCGTAGCCGCTATCCACCGTGTTGACGATCTCATAGGTGTCGCCGTCTATGATCGCCACCTGACCCGCGTCGCGCAAGGTGACGATGAAGTAGTTGTCAATGTTGCGCGTGGATTGCGGCTCGGTGGGGCGCTCGGACGGGGGAACGATCAATTGCCACGAGTCTTTCATCTGCGCCAGCGAAAGTTCTGGCGGGGCGGGCGGGTCAATTTGCAGGAACTTCGCCATGGTCTCGGTCTGTTCCTGGGTGAGCACGCCTTGCTTGCCCCAATCGGGCATGCCGCGCGTGGTGCCGTTGAAAATGATGGCCGCCAAACCAACCGTTCCCTTGGGGCGAGTCACATCGGGCGTGAGCGCGGGACCCGTCGCGCCTTTGCGAAGCGTGCCATGACAACCCGCGCAGCGTTCGAAGAAGGTCTGCTTGGCCCAATTGAATTCCTCATCCGTCAACGTGGGAGCCTCTCCCGCGGCCGCTTCGACCTCACCCGCGCCGGCTTCTGGTCCCGCGGCGACCGCCCCCTCCGGGAGGGAGGCCAGGTACGTCACGATGGAATCCAATTCCTCCGCGCTGAGCGCCTGTCCCAACGTGGCGGGCATGACTCCCTTGGCGCACGCGCCGGTGGGACATTCGGGGGCGATGAACGCGTCCGGCGATTGAATCGCTTCGGCGAGATATTCTTCGACGGTCTTGGCCATGCCGGTGTATTCGCCGCTTTCGATTCGTTGCGCCACTGCCTTCCCGATCTCACTCAAATCCGGGCCGATCGTGCCGACCGCGCCGGGCACGCCGGGGATCACATGGCAGGCCACACATCCGCCTTTTTGGAAAGCGGAAAGCGTCAACTCGGCCACGTACAGGCCCGCCGGAACTTCGCCGCCCGTCTCGACCGCTTTCACCGCCAGCGTCCCCTTCATTCCGAGCGCGGCATAAGCCGGGTTGCCGTCATGGTATTCCCATTCGGTTTCGGCGCCTGGCACGCGGAACGTGACGGACGCGCTCTCCCCTTTTTCGCGCACTTTATCGGTGGCGGCGTTGAGGGATGGGAACACGATCTGGTGTTCGCCTTCGCCGCCGTTGACGAGGGTGACGGTGATCGTCTCGCCCGGCTCGGCTTGCAGTTGCGGGTTGACCACGCCGTTGATCTCGTCGCCCACGCCGAGGAAAACGGGCGTTCCGTCTTGCAGGGCGGTGGTTAGAACGTATTCCTTCACGCTGAATAGACTTTCGCTTCCCTGGCACGCCGCCAGAACTGCGGCCACCAACAGGAGGAAAACGCCTGCCTTAATGAGTTTCATGGGGATTCTCCTTGCGATGGAAAAGTAGGTGGGACTTCATCGCAAGGCAGTATAAACAACAATTCAGACGATTACTGCGACTTTGGTCACAATTGCTATAAAACACGTCGCGCGGTGACGAAACGCTCATCTTTCGTGACGTTGAGCAGAGCCTGGAAATCCTTTGCCATACGATTCTTCGGGTCGCTCTTGGCGAGGTTGCACAACACCTGCGCGGCGATGGCGCGCGAACGCGGCGGCATGTTGGAAGTCACGCGTGAGCGAGGCGTCCGCAGTTTGGAGGAAGGGCAGGGATCGTCGGATGCGTTTGAGTTGGGAGTCGTCGAGCATGGTTAGTCTCCGGGGCGAGGTTCTTTCATTGCCAGAAAAGCCAGCCGCGCTCCGCCAGCTGACGGGCGAATTCCACGCCCAGTCCGCTCGACGCGCCGGTGACCAGCGCGGTTTTGCCGTGTAGGTTTTCTTTCATTTATGCGATTCGCCAAAGACCATACAAGTTTAATTTTTGAAGATAATGGTTGATTATGTTTTCAGATATTGTTGGAGTTGCATGATACACATTGCTTAATTTCGTGATAAACGCTCCCAAAGTTAAATCCTTCCATTCTTCAAAAAACAACCCTGTGGATTTATCCTTCATTCGGCTTATTTCCGGGTATTTATAATTTGATATAACCCCACATTCATTTATGACAACATGATCTATTTGTTCTAAAAGGGGTATTTGTTTTGTTCTGTAAAAATCAAAAATCTCTCTGGCAGTCGTAAGTGGATCGGCTTTAGCATTTAGAGAAAAAATAAATACTGGTATTGTGCGGGAAAATTCGATAAGATGCTCAGGCTGTCTCTTTTTGAGTAGCAGTGGAGTATTTACCCTCCTCAATTTCTTAACGGTTATTGCTTGTTCCAATCCCCTAATAAGTTCATCCTTTTTGGATAAATCCGGTTTCAATTCAATAGCCACATCTACGCCATCTGCAAGGATTAAAGTGTACTTCCCAGCACTGTCAATAGTGTAAGGATGCGCGGGGTTAACTACTACGCAGTCTACTGACGCAGACACTCTGTCGTAACTATCATGGATTTTTCCTTTAGTTATTCTATGGGGAAATGGGAAGTACCTGGAAATGAAACTAGAAAACGAATGCTCGCGATAATCAGAAACTTCTTGAGGTGTGCCTCCTCCTTGAAGCGATGCTTTCTGAAAAGAAGTCTTTAACTCCGAACTATCAATGCGCAGCAGATCAAGAAGTTTTTCCATGGTTATAGAACCTTTGAGATTAGCGCAACCAGGTTTTCATTAGTTGCCCGCGGATAAGATTTGGGCTCTTTGTCAAAACGGAACGCCAAGTTGCAAAAAAGAAACACGGCATACAACACTTCATCTCCATTACACCACCCTCTCCGCGACCTTCTCCCAATATCCCAACAACGCCTTGCCCATTTCTTGTGTACGAGTAAGTAAGACTGGCTTGGTTGAGACATACAGATAGCCTACAAGTTCTGCTTCAACCATTCAACAAAACCAGCAAACGTCATCTCTTCGGTCAACGATATTTGAGTTTTGTTTTTCAAGTGTAGGTGGGGAATCTCTTCACCAGCGTGTTCTTCTCCTATTTCACCATACTTCAAGCGAATGGCTTTAGGATCGGGGCTGTTATCGAATCCGATTTCCACCCATTCATCTACGAGCGCGTAGTAACCGTATTTTCGCGACGTTTCGTTGAATAACTCTTTAACTACAATTCGATACCGACCATAATCCGCTTGAAGCCGGAGTATGGAGCGCGCCGGAGTGACATCCACTTCGAATGTCACTTGGTTGAAGATTGTCCTGGCAAGTTGAACTATGCCAGCAAAATGTCTTGCAGTTTCTTCTTCCAATCATCCATCCCTTTATAGCAAAATTCCCAATCAAGCAAATCAATTTCCCATGTTTTGCTGATCTTGTCCTCTACATGCTGGACAAACGTATCTTCTTCTGCAATGCGTTTTGAAAACGTTGGATAATCCAAGCCGTAGCGAGCCTGAAACTCGGCGTTCCTGCGACGCAGATCGTTGATTTTGTCGCTGATCTGCTCAATGGTGTAGCGTTGCAACGCGACATTGACCGACTCTTGCAAATCGCCAAGAGCGGTCAAGGTTTCGGCAAACTTATCCTGCACAGCAACTGTAACCATAACTACCTACGGAGATTATATCACCCTCACACCACCCTCTCCGCGACCTTCTCCCCATACTCCAACAACGCCTTGACCATCTCCTGCGTCCGTCCCTCCGCGTAGACGCGCAAAACGGGCTCTGTTCCCGAAGGGCGAATCAACAACCACGAGTCGTCGGCCATGATGTACTTCACGCCGTCGCGCTGGCTGATCTCATCCACCTTCTCTCCGCCAATTTCAGCCGGGGCTTGCTCGGTGAGGAATTTGGTCATCTCGGCTTTCGCGACGGGACGGCTGAGGCGCAGGTCGGTGCGCTCGTAGAACGCGGGGCCGACGTCCGTGAGCAGGTCGTCTACCATTTGGTAGAGCGGTTTGTTCGCGGCGGCGATCATCTCCACCAGCAACAGGCCCATGATGGGACCGTCGCCTTCGGGGATATGTCCCTTGAACGAGATGCCACCGGACTCTTCGCCGCCAATCAACACATCCTCGCTCATCATGTAGTCCGCGATGTGGTTGAAGCCGACGGGAGTTTCGTAGAGTTTGAGTCCGTAGCGTTTGGCAAGGCGGTCAATCATGCGCGTCGTGGAGACGGTGCGAACGACCGCGCCGCTCATACCGCGCTTCTCCACCAGGTATTTCAGCGAGAGCGCCATGATCTTGTGCGGGTCAACGAAGGCGCCGCGCTCGTCCATTGCGCCGATACGGTCCGCGTCGCCGTCGGTGCAGAGGCCGAAGGTCCCCATCCCCGCGGAAATCGCGGAAGCCAGCGCGCCCAAATTCTTGGCAATCGGCTCGGGGTGGACTCCGCCAAAGCCAGGATTCATCTCGTTGCGAATCTCGGCGATCTCGCAACCCGTCCCTTGCAGGAAGCCCTTGATCACACCGCGCCCCGATCCGAACATCGAGTCCACCACAAAACGCTGCGGGGTGTCGGCGATCACGTCGCTGTTGATGAGAGTCCGCAGGTGGTCATAATAAGCCGGGATGGGATTGAACCTGACGATCAAGCCCAGGTCGCGCGCCTTTTTGAAATCCATCAGGTTCGGGCCGCGCGCCTGCTCCTCGTTGTCGTTGATGTACACTTCCACTCGGCGGCATTGCTCGGGCAGGGCCGACCCGCCGAACGCGCCCTTCAACTTGACGCCGTTGTAGCGCGGCGCGTTGTGCGAGGCGGTGATCATCACGCCGCCGACCGCGCCCAAATTTTTCACCGCGTACGAAATGGCCGGCGTGGGCGAATCGGATTGGGCGAGATGGACGATGAATCCGTTGGCCGCGAGGACGCGCGCCACCTCTCCCGCGAATCGATCCGACAAAAATCTTGTGTCGAACCCCACGACGATTCTTTCCGGACCCTCAGCGGGCGCGCCGTTTCCGGGTTTGTGCCAATGCTCCGAAGCGACCGCGTCCGCGATGGCTTGCGCGACCATGCGAAGGTTATCGAAGGTAAAGGTGTCTGAGATGACGGCGCGCCAGCCGTCGGTGCCGAAATGAATGGGCATGATTTCTCCTGTCTGGGCGACCCTGCGTGGTCGCCCAGGGCAGACACATAGGTCTGCCCCTGCGAAAATTGCGATTTATGGTAAGGGGGTTCCAGTCTCAGTGGGTTCCCAGTTGACAACGGGAGTGGCCGTGACCAAAACGGTTTGGATAACCCAGCCCTCCATGAGGAGGCCGTTCTTGATGGCGGCGATCTTCACCCAAATCGAACCATTGACTTCCTGCGTTTCGCCCAACACTTCCACCACCACGCCGTTATCGAGGATCGCGAGAAAGTCTCCGTTGGGGGTTTTTCTCATGCGCGCGCCGCCGCCTTCGCCCGCGTTGATCTTGGCATAGATGGGAGTCGGTTCGATGGTGACGGTGGGGGTGAGGGTTTCGGTAGGAGGGAAGGTCACATCGCCGCCGAGCAGGGTGGGCGGGACCGAACTGGGAACGTTGGCGAGAGTCAGGCTGGGGCTGGGACTCGGCTTGGGCGAGGGGGTTCCCGTTGCAGTCGAGGAAGGATGCGGAACCAGCGAAGAGGGTGAGGTTGCGAGCGGGGTGGGAGTCAGAATGGAGAGGGCCGAGTCGAAGAGTCCGCGGCCTATTCCGGTATAGATGAGGATGGCGGCCAGAACAGCGAGGGTGATGAGTCCGCTGAAGGCGAATCCGCCAAACGAGAGGGGACGGAAGCGCAGGATGGCGAAGGTGAGGATGCCGAAGAAGACGGCCCAGGTGAGGTGAACGAGGAAGACGATGGCGGCTTGCGGCCAGACCTCGAGCAGGCTGGCGCCGATGCCGAAACCCAGCGCGCTGACGGGCAGGTAAAGTTCATAGGCCAGCATGGCGCTCGGCAGGTAGGGCGGGTTTTCGATGCGGACGAATGAAACCACGAGAAGAATCGAGCCGAGGGCCAGTACGATCAGGTCGGGCCACCACAGGCGGCTGTGAATGTAGACCTGGTTGAGGGTGACCGGCTGGATGGGTAAAGAGGCGAAGCCTGCCGCGAGGCCGCCGAGGAAGATGATCAGCGCGCCGACGAGCAGGGCGGCAAAGGTTTGGTTGAAGAGGCGAAACGAGCCGGTGATGGAGGCGAGGCTCATGCCCACCCAGGGGGACAGCACAGGCGCGGAGAGCGCGCCGAAAACGAGCAGGGATTGCGCGTCGAAGTAGTAGCCCGCGCCAAGGATGGCCGCGCAAAGAAGCGAGAAGAGGTAAAACTCGTAAGAGGGATAGCAGCGACGGGCCAGGTCCGCAAGCATGGAGGCCTGCCCTTCCGCGTCGGATGGAAAGAAGGCGCGGCGGGCGCGGCGGCGGCGGGCGCGCGCGACCGTACGCGGGTCCGGCGGCGGAAGGGTGGGTTGTTCGTTGGAGGCGGGGAAGTCGAACTGGCTCATTTGCGGAGGCTCGCCACGATGCGCAGGGGATGATCGAAGAGGTCGAGCGCGGCGAAGATATCGGGCAGGAGCAGGTCGGCGGCGAGGAGAGTCTCGCTTGCGACTCCCTCGCGCGACATGACGCAGATTCCCAGCGCGGCGGCCTTGAGCATGGCCGCGTCGTTGGCGCCCTGGCCGATGGCGACGACGGTTTCCGCGCCGAGGTTGCGGACGTAGATGGCTTTCTGCTCGGCCTCGTTCCCTCCGGCGATGCGGACAGCGGTGAGGCCGAGTTGCGCGTCGATCACTTTTTGTTTGCCGTGCGTGTCGGCGGTGAGCAGGTGGATCTGCACGCGGTCACGCAGCGCGCCGAGTCGCTTGGCGAGTCCGTCGAGCAGGGCGCCATCGAGGGCGAGCGTGCCGTTCACGTCGGTGACGATGTGCTGGATGTTCAGTTCGCCGCGTCCGGGGAGGGTGAGTTGAAGCATGGGGGTATTATAAAGGAGGAAGGATGAAAGATGAAAGATGAAGACCCGGCGCAATCGCTTTTGGGCGAGGAGAAAAGGTTCTCTGGGAATCGCCGTGATTAAAACCTTTTGGACAGAACACGGACGCTTCGCGCACGGAAAAAGCCAGAGAAAAATCTGTGCGATCCGTGAAATCCGCGTCCGGAATCTCGGCAACTCCTAATGAGCCGAGAAAAACAAAAAGGGTGGAAAACGAGTTGGAGTATAATTGGCCCATCGGGGGATGAATGGAGCGTATTAATGGTTTTGGAATCCCTTGCTCGGCCGCAAAAAATGCGCGGAGCAAATGGACTGATGGAAAATCCGTTCGTTCAAAAGGAGGTGCGCGGCATATTTACGAAAGAGCGTTGAACCAGCCATTCGATCTACTATTCCATAAAGAGGAGAATCAACGTGAATCGCAACCTGTACCTTTTGCTTTCGGTTGTGGTATTGGCCAGCTTGGTTCTTTCCGCATGCGGAAGCGTGGAGACCCAGCCGCCCGCCACGGAACCGCCGGTTCCCGCCACGGAAGCCAAGCCCACCGAACCGCCCGCGCCGACATTCAGCGGCACCGTCACGATCACCTTCGTGCAAGAACCCGATAACCTAAACCCGATGTACACCGACATGTACTTCTCGGGCATCCTACGCGAGTTCTACCTGAAACCCGCCTGGACCTTCGACGAGAAGGCCAATCCCGTTCCGGTGATGGTCACTGAAGTGCCCAGCGCCGAAAACGGCGGCCTGAGCGCCGACGGCAAGACCATCACCATTCACCTGCGCGACGATATCGCCTGGAGCGACGGCGAACCGCTCACCTCGGCCGACTTCGTTTTCACCTACGACATGATCATGTCGGAGAAAAACGTTCCGCTCAGCCGCTACCCCTATGAAGATTACGTGGCCGGCGTGGAGGCCCCCGACGCGACCACCGTGGTGGTCAGCCTCAGCGAGCCATATGCCGCCTGGTTGACCCGCCTGTTCACCTTCATCCTTCCCAAGCACATCCTACAACCCGTTTTCGACGCGGAAGGGACGATTGACAACGCCGAATGGAACCGCAACCCCAGTGTGGGCGTCGGTCCCTTCGTGTTGAGCGAATGGGAAACCGGAGGCCATCTCGCCTTCAAAGCCAACCCCAATTGGATCCTCCCGCCCAAGATCGAGCAGGTCTTCATCCGCATCGTCCCGGACGACGCGGCGCAGGAGGCCGCCATCCTGGCGGGCGACACCGACATTGGCGTGTTCCTTTCCTCCGACCAGATCGAGAAACTCGAGGCCGGCGGCGATGTGAAAGTGGTCGCGGTCGCGTCGGGCTACAACGAGGCCTGGTTCCTGAACGTCAACCCGGAGACGGCGCGTCCCTTCATGTTGGAAGTGAACGTCCGCAAGGCCATCGCGCTCGCCACCGACCGCTTCACCATCGTCAAAGACCTTCTTGTGCCGGAGATCAACCCGGTCAACGTGACCTACTGGGACAACACTCCGCCCTACCAGACCGACACCCTCGAACCGTATCCCTACGATCCAGACGAGGCCAAGCGACTGCTCGATGAGGCCGGCTGGACCGACTCGGATAGCGACGGCATCCGCGACAAGATGATTGACGGCGAGAAAGTGGACCTGATCGTCCGTTACATCACCAACCAGCGCGAACTGCGCAAGAACGTGCAAGCCGTGGTGCAACAGCAGTGGAGCCTGGTGGGCATCGGCGCGGAATTGGTGAACTACTCTAGCGATATATTCTGGAACGGCTTCAACGACGGCGGCCCGCAAGCGCTGGGCGACTACGACATCGCCGAGTTTTCCAGCGTGCAGAGCGCCTTCCCCGACCCCGACGCCTCGGCCGGTTTCCTGTGCGAGCAGATCTGCAACGCCGACAACCCGGATGGCGCCAACACCCAGGGATACTGCAATCCTGAACTGGATAAACTGCTGAAAGAGCAGGCCGTCACCCTCGATCCGGTGAAACGCAAGGAACTGTACAACCAGATCCAGAAGATCGTCTACGATGATTACATCTACATCGGCATGTGGTTGGATCCCGACCTGTGGTCCATCAACAGCCGCGTGCAGAATGTCAAACTCTCCGGCGTGAATCCGTTCTGGAACGCCCACGAATGGGTCGTGGCGGAATAACGCAACCACACTGTGACCTGTCGGGCCTTTCGGCCCGACAGGTCCATTGACAGCCCCCATGAGCGCTTACATCCTGCGACGACTGGCGCAAGCCATTCCACAATTGTTCATTATCAGCGTGGTCCTGTTCGCGTTGATGCAGGCCTTCGGCGACCCGATCGCCACCCTGGGCGGACGCGTCCCGCCGCGCCCGGAAGACAAGGAACGCCTCCGCCGCCAATGGGGATTGGATCAGCCCACCTACATGCAATACATCACCTGGCTGGTCGGCAACGACTGGCAAAAAATAGACATGGACGGCGACGGCGAGCCGGAAACGCACGGCCAGCGCAAAGGAATCCTGCGCGGCGACTTAGGCAACTCGCTCGTCACGCGCCAGCCCGTGCTCGAAATGATCGGCGAACGCCTGCCCAACACGCTGATTCTCATGGTGACCGTGGAAATCGTGGTGATCATTCTATCCCTGGCGTTGGGGCTGTATTCGGCCCTGCGTCCCTACTCGTGGTTCGACAATCTATTTACCGGACTGTCCTTTGTGGGGTATTCCATGCCGGTCTTCTGGCTGGCGCTCTCATTGATGTACATCTTCGCGGTGAATTTCCGCCGCTGGGGCCTGCCCTACCTCCCCACCGTAGGCATGTTCGAACCGGAGGCAGGCAAGACTCCGCTGGAGGTGGCAAGGCACATGATCCTGCCGGTGTCCACGCTGGCGATCATCAGCATAGCCGGATATAGTCGCTTTGTCCGTTCCAGCGTGCTGGAAGTCCTCAGCCAGGACTACGTTCGCACGGCGCGCTCCAAAGGCGTGGAGGGAATGCGCGTGGTTCTGCGTCACGCGTTGCCCAACGCCGCCCTGCCCTTCATCACCCTGATCGGGTTGGACATTCCCTTCCTCTTGGCGGGCGCGGTGGTCACCGAACGCATCTTCGCCTGGCCCGGCATGGGCCGGCTGTTCATTGACCATACCGAGCGCGCCGACTTTCCCATGCTGATGGGCATCCTCATGTTCATTGCGATGGCGGTGGTGATCTTCCAGATCATTACCGATGTGGTTTACTCGTTGGTTGATCCCCGTATACGCCTGGAATAATCCGCCATGCCAAACCCCAAACCCGGTTCATCTTCCTCGTTTCAAGACATGCTGGCCGAGTCGTCCGCGCCTCCCCTCTCCCCCACGGCGCTGGCCATCCGCCGGTTTCGCAAGCATCGCATGGCCATATTCGGCATGGGACTGTTGATCGCGTTGATTTTATATGTCACATTTGGCGGGTTCTTTTCACACGGATATTGCGCCCCGCTCAAACAAGAGGTCAGGGGAGAGGCCTACGCCAATTGCAACGACACCAGCCTGAAACTGCAACCGCCCTCGGCGGAGCATCCCTTCGGCACCGACGTGATCGGGCGCGACATTCTCGCCCGCACCGTCTACGGCGGCCAGATATCCATGCTCATCGGCATCTCCGCCGCGTTCGTCGAAGTGATGCTGGGCGCGGTGATCGGTTTGGTGGCCGCCTACTACGGCGGCTGGGTGGATAGCGTCCTGATGCGCTTCACCGAAGCCATGCTGAACATCCCCAGCCTCTTCCTGCTGATCATCGGGGCGCGCTTCTTTGGCGGCGGCCTGCCCCCGGTCAACCTGTTCGGCCGCGAACTGAGCGGCAGCGTAATCGTCATCGTGCTGATCATCGGCGCCACCTCGTGGATGTACCTCGCCCGCATCGTGCGCGCCAACGTCCTGTCCCTGCGCGAGCGCGATTACATCGCCGCCTCGCGCGCCCTGGGCGCATCCGACTTTCGCATCATCTTTGGCCACCTCTTCCCCAACACCACCGCGCCGCTCATCGTCAGCGCGACGCTTGGCGTGGCTAGCGCCATCATCGCCGAAGCCTACGTCAGTTTCTTGGGATTGGGCGTGCAGGGCGCAACCGCCACCTGGGGCAACATGCTCGACGGCGCGTATCGTTATTTGGAAGCCGCGCCCTGGCTATGGTTCTTCCCTGGCGCTCTGATCCTGTTGACCGTGCTGGGCATCAACTTCCTCGGCGACGGACTCCGCGACGCCTTCGACCCGCACAGCGAACGACACATTTGACCCGCCCCCGCCTCCCTCCTCGCTTCCTCCCGAACCCAGAACCGGGCGGCCTCTTTTCCTGCGCCCTCTTCACCTTTTCCTTGACCCGCCTATGATTGTGCATTAGAATATCGCCCGCAACTTGCCTCTGTAGCTCAGTGGATTAGAGCGTTTGGTTGCGGACCAAAAGGTCGCGTGTTCGAGTCGCGCCAGAGGCGCCATGAGGAGCGGAACCCCCGCTCCTCTTTTTTATCCAATGAAATCCAAACCCCGCATCCTGCTCACCAACGATGATGGAATCCAGTCACCCGGCTTATGGTCCGCGGCCGAGGCGCTGGCCGCGCTGGGCCATGTGACTGTGGCCGCGCCGCGCGAGCAATCCTCCGGCATGGGCCGTAGTCTGCCCAGCACATCCGATGGAATCATCCGACGCGAAACGCTGATGGTGCGCGGCCAGTGGAAGTCCCCTCCGACGCCACGCCCGAAACCGACTGGCAGGTGTGCCGCCTCACCCGCCAGCGTTACTACGATCCAACCAAACCCGAGCGGGCCTCCTGGGATATTCCCGGAACGATCGGCTACCGCGAAGCCGCGCGCCTCGCAGACGAACCGAACGACACCGACGCGTATGTTCTGCGGAAAAAACGCCTCGTCGCCGTCACCCCGCTCGGCCTCGACCTGACCGCCCAGGTGGACATGGTCGCTCTTGATCGCCTCATGCGGAAATAACAACAGGCTCGTGAGAGCCTGTTGTTTCGATGTCTCAGTTCAAGTGCGGCGTGAGTTTCGCCACCAGCTTTTCCTTGGGCATGAAACCAGTCATGCGTTCGGCCAGCTGCCCGCCCTTGAAGAACATCAGGGTCGGGATGCCGAGAATGCCGAATTGCATCAACACGTTCGGGTTTTGGTCGGCGTCGAGTTTCACCACCTTCACCTTGCCCTTCCACTCCTCCGCCAGTTGCTTGACGATCGGGTCAATCATGCGGCACGGACCGCACCACACGGCGGTCACATCCACCAACACGGGTTCGCTGGCGTTGACCACCTCGGTTTGAAAATTCGCTTCATTTACATATTCAACTTCAGACATTGGGGCCTCCATTGGCATAGACGACGCCTCGTCCGATTATATTACGTTGACGCCCGATAACCGGCATGATAGAATGCAGACCGCTTTCAAAACGGGCGCGTAGCTCAATGGCAGAGCAGTGGCCTTTTAAGCCATTGGTTGAGAGTTCGAATCTCTCCGCGCTCACTCCAAATCCTCCCTCGCGGAGGATTTTCCTTTAACCGCCAAAACAATTCAGACGCGGACGAGCGGAGATTGATGGAAATTAACCCCGCGTTTGTCCGCCCCCCAATCTTCGCCTCATTCTTCGACTTGAGGTTGATTCAGCGTATCCAGCATTTGACCGTACACGCCGGGCGCGGCCGCCAAAATCGAGTGTGGCGGCGACATGAAATCGCCATCGCCGCGCACGGTTGTGACGCGCGCCCCGGCCTCCTCCGCGATCAACGCGCCCGCGGCCACATCCCACGCGTGCAGCGACAATTCCCAGAACCCATCGAACCTCCCCGCGGCTACGTAGCACGCGTCCAGCGCGGCCGAACCGAGACGACGCACGCCCTGTGTCCGCGTGGCGAAGCGACCAAAGTATTCCAGGTTGTTGGGCTTGGCCGTCCATGTGTTGTAGGGAAAGCCCGTCACCAGCAGGGACTTTTGCAATTCGGTAGCCGATGAGACCTTCATCGCGCGTCCGTTCAACCACGCGCCGCGCCCACGTTCCGCCGCGAACATTTCGTCGCGCATCGGGTCGTAGATCGCGCCCAATTGCACGCGTCCCTCCCACGCGCAGGCAATGGACACACAAAAGATCGGCACGCCGTGCGCGTAGTTCACGGTGCCGTCGAGCGGGTCCACGTACCAGACCAGGTTGCCGCCTCCGCTCTCCCCGCTCTCCTCCGCGTAGATGAGGCTCTCGGGCCAACGACCGCGAATCTCGCCAAGCAGAAATTTTTCGGACAGGTGGTCAATTTCGGTTACGAGGTCAATCACGCCCTTGAATTGGATATCGTGGTCTTGCTCGTAACCGTCGCGCAAAATTTTCCCCGCCGCGCGGGCGAGGGATTCGATATCGGAGAGAGTTGGGTGAGTCATAAAACCTTTTTCTTTCAATCCCGAAGGGATGAAACGATTATAGAACGAGATGCGGTTTGTTCCCAACCCCGAAGGGGTGGTATGGTTCGCGAATCATGTCATCCCTTCGGGATTGTATTTCCGGCAGGGCCTCTTTTACAATCTTGCCATCCCTTCGGGATTGATTCGTCACGCCCCGTCGCCATTCCAGATGCGGCGACCAAGGGCCGAGAGCGCAAATTCCACCGCGAGGATGGCAGTTTGGTTTTGCACGTCGAGGATCGGGTTGACCTCCACCAGATCCATGCCCACCAATTTTCCCGTCTCCGCGACTAACTCGCAGATGAGGTGGCCCTCGCGCTGGGTGAGGCCGGCAGGGACGGGAGTCCCCACGCCGGGCGCGTGACGCGGGTCGAGCGCGTCCATGTCGAAGGAGAGGTAGAGGCCGTCCACGTCGCGGCTGACGCGGTCAATGGCCTTCATTACGCATTGGTACATGCCGACGCGGTCAATCTGCTCCATGCTTTGCACCATCACGCCGGCCTCGCGCAAGTTGACCTTTTCGCCCGGGTCGAGGTCACGCGCGCCGATGACGGCGATCCGCCGCGGGTCCACGACCGGAACCGCTTCGTCCCACAGTTGGACCAGGCGCGGGTCGCCGCGTCCGGCCAGGGCCGCCAGAGGCATCCCGTGGATGTTGCCGGAGGGAGTCGTTTCGGGCGTATTGAAGTCGCCGTGCGCGTCCACCCAAATGACGCCGATCTTGCGCTGTTTGGCCGCGCCGCGAATGGACGCGTACGCGAGACTGTGGTCGCCGCCCAGCACGAGCGGAAAGTGACCCGCCTGCGCGCTGGTGGCGACCGCGCCGGCCACGCGGCGTCCCATGGGAACGATGCAATCAATGTATTTTAATTTCGGCTCGTTGACCGAACACATTTCTGCAATGGCGACTTCGACATTGCCTTTGTCTTCAACAGTGTAGCCGAGGTCTTCGAGTCGATTTTGCAGGTGGGCGTAGCGGATGGCGCTGGGACCCATGTCCACGCCGCGCCGATCCGCGCCGAGGTCAACGGGAACGCCGATGATGTCTATTTGCATGGCTTACCTCTTTCCATTCCACTCATCAATCAACCGTTCAAAAAATTCATCCAGGTATTTCAAGCGCTCCTGCGCGATCTTGCGCGCGGTGACGGTGAACATGCGCTCGCGGACTTTGCGAAGTTTGAAGAGATGTTCGTGATAGGCGCTGTGCGCTTCGCCCTCGACCTCTTTGCCGGTCTCCAAAAACTGGGGCGACGGCTCCTCGTACCAGGGCGTTCCCGCCAACGTGGCATACCCGATGGCGCGCGCCGCGCCGATGGCGCCGATCACATCGAGTTTGTCGGCGTCAAATAAAATTTTCGCTTCGAGCGATTCGGGTTTCTCCGCGCCGCGGTAGCGATGGGCGCGGATGCAATGCTGTACGGCCGCGATGCGTTCCGCGTCCCAGCCCTCGGCGGCGAGAACTTGCGCGGCAAATTCCGCGGAGGCGTGATGATGGTTCGCGCGCGACTTGTGGCCGGGCATCGTCCCCTGCGCGTCGTGGAGGAGCGCGGCGGAGCGGACGATTTCCACGTCCGCGCCCTCGGCCTCGGCCAGCCGCTCGGCCATGCGATAGACGCGCAGAACGTGGTCGAAATCATGGACGGGGTCGGAGTCTGTGTACCAGGCGCGGGCTTGTTCGATGGTGGGCATGTCGGCTTGACTTCCTCTCGTTTGCGTTGTATTATGAAGGCGAAGATCGGGTGACCCAGGGACCTGCCGGAACACCACCGGTGGCTGAACTGGGCGTAACTCCGCAAGGAGACATCCCGATCTTATTTCTTTAAATTTTCGGCCAGCATTTCCTCAGCGGCCACTTTTTTGTCCGGTTCGCTTTCTCCAACAAATACTCCGAGGGCCAGATCGTGCGCGCGTGATTTCTTGCCGACCTGTCCAAAATGAATTGTTGTGGGGTCGTAGGATATGCCGGCGCGATTTAGCAAGTTCATCAGGTAAAGTTTGATTTCGGCGTTCCTGCCCGGATATTCCAAGTCAATAGTTACTTGCGAAAGCCGGTGAATGTGATCTTTTAATAACAGATACAGCCCAACCGCAAACAATTTCATGTAGATCGTTTTTCCGGCAATCCCTTGTTCGCGCAAGGTGAGCAGGCATTCACGTTTCGCGGTTGCGGGAATCAGTATTGCCGAACGCTTCCCATTCGAAAACGCCAACACGGTAGGGACTTTGGTGTCGCCGATCTTACCGCTTTGATCTATTTCAACTTTCATTTCCAGTCTCCCCCAACTCATCTCGGATCTTTTCGCTCCAATGGATGCCCTCGCGCATCATGAAGTACGCGCCCAACACGGTGGGAACGATCCACAAGGCGATGTGCAACACGAGGGTGTAACCTGTGGCGGCGGCTTTGTCCACGCCGTAGGCTTGCAGGACGGCGATGCCGGGGGTGTCGAAGGTGCCCACGTAGCCCGGCGCGGAGGGGATGGTCGTCGCCAGGTTGACGATGCCGTTCATCAGCATCAGCGCGAAGAAAGAGACTTCAAAATCGAAGGCGTGCATCACGAACCAATATTTTCCGGTCTCCAACAGCCAGATCACCGCCGAGGTGACAAACACCATCAGAACGTTGAAGGGCGAGCGTAACGAGGCCAGCCCGTCGAGGAATCGGTTCATCACGCCGATGATCTTTTCGTGCAGGCGCTTGGGCGTCAGGTGATAGATGAACCACAATCCAATACGCGCCGTTGTGTGTGGGAACATGGCCGCCAGTAAAAAGATTGCCAACGCCACGGCGAAGACGCCCGCGCCCCACATCGTCAACGATTGGATGTCGCCGACGAAGCCTGAGTCGCTGTTGATGCGCGCCAGTTCGGGCAGGTTGAGGAACACGAAGGCCAGCATCACTACGCCGTCGAAGATGCGCTCCACGATCACGGTCGCTAGCGAGGCTGACACCGGCACGCCTTCCTTGCGTTTCAGGATCACGGCGCGCAACACCTCGCCGGCGCGCGCCGGATAAATGTTGTTGCCCATGTAACCGATGCACACGATGGGGAACATTTTGTTGGTGGGAATTTGCTTCACCGGGCGCAGGAGGTAATGCCACCTCCAGGCCCGCGCCCAAAGCCCCACAAGGTAGGATGCCACGCCGGGGATCAGCCACCAGTATTGGGCCGATTTGACCGCGATCCAAAACGATCCCCATTCCAGTCCATGGACGGCCCAATACACAAAAACGAGGCTGATGGCCAGCCCCAGCCAGAATTGCCATTTTTTCATGCGGGGGATTTTATCACGACGCGTAGGGACAAACCTTTGTATCTGCCCTGGGCGAACACACAGGTTCGCCCCTACGATATAATCTGATTCATGGAACTCAACCGCCTCGCCCCGGACTTTGAGTTGCGCGGCCTCGACGGGCAAATCCACCGCCTAAGCGATTATCGCGGCAAGATCGTCGTGATTAACTTCTGGTCGTGCGATTGCCCGCACGTGGAGCGGACGGATGCGCTGATGCTCGAGTCGCTGGCGAGGTGGGGCGAGGACGTGATTCTGCTGTCCATCGCGCCGAACGCGAACGAATCCGCCGAGGCGCTGGACCAGGCTTCGAAAGGGCGCGGCCTGCCGGTGGTCCTGCGCGACGCGGGGCATGAGACGGCCGATCGCTACGGGGCGCTGATCACGCCCGAGATTTTCATCGTGGATCGGGAGGGAGTCCTCCGCTATCGCGGCGCGGTGGACGATGTCAATTTTCGGCGGAAGAGTCCGACGCGTAATTATTTCGAGGAAGCGGTAGAGGCGATATGGGCGGGCCGCTTGCCGGAGGCGGCGCAGGTTCCCGCTTTCGGCTGCGCCATCGTGCGCGAGTTCTGATTCATGCTAGAATAAATTTATGACCACCATCCCGGAACGCGTCGCTTTCCTCAGGAAGATCCACCTGTTCGCGAAATTGTCGGACGACGATTTGAACGATGTGGCCGAGGCGTTGACCGATGAGACGCACCAGCCCGGCGACCGAATCATCGCGCAAGGTTCGCGTGGGGATACTTTTTACATAGTGTATCGCGGCTATGTGAAGGTGACGCGCCGCCGCAAGAACAAGGAAACGGTCCTGGCGCAATTGGTTCCGCAGGATTATTTCGGCGAGGAGGAGTTGTTCAAAAGGGGGACGCGCACGGCCAGCATCACAGCCGTGACCGAGACGACTGTGTTGGCGTTGCACAGAAGCAAATTGGGCGAATTGATGAAGCGCGCGCCGGCCGTCAAACCGTCGTTCGATGTGGTGATTGAGTCGCACAAGTTGTGGCGCCGCTTGCAATTCAAATGGATCCGCCCCGACGAGGTGGCGTATTTTCTGGCGCGCAAACACCCGATCATGTTGTGGCGCGCGTTGATGGGACCGTTGGTCGCGTTGATCCTGCCGGCGCTTGTTATTTTGTGGGGGACGGTGACGCAGGCGCACTGGGCAAGCGCGTTCGCGGTAGTGGCGGTGGTTTTTGTCGCTCTGTGGATCCTCTGGCTGGTGGCGGATTGGCGCAACGACTATTACGTGGTGACCAACCAGCGTGTGGTATGGGTGGAAAAAGTGATCGGTTTCTTCGACAGCCGCACGGAGGCTCCGCTCGGCACCGTGCTGTCGGTGGGGGTGGAATCCGACGCCATAGGGAGGATCTTGGATTACGGCAACGTGGTCATTCGCACGTTTGTGGGAAAGATCCCCTTCAATCATGTGGGCCACCCTCATTATGCGGCGCGCATGATCGAGGAATATTGGAACCGTACGAAGGAGTTGAATTTGGTGGCCGAAAAGGAGGCCATGAAGGACGCCCTCCGCAAGCGGTTGGGCTTGCCTATTCCGCCCAAACCGGAACCGCCTCCTGCGGAGAAAGTGAAATTTTCCAAATTACGCCGTCCGAACGTTCTGACGCTTGCATTATCCAACATGTTCAAACTGCGGCTGGAAGATGGAGAAACGGTCACGTATCGCAAGCATACCTTTGTGCTTCTACAGCAAATATGGCAGCCCACTTTATTCCTTTTGATCCTGCTGGGCGTTTGGATTTGGCGCATTAGTTACCTCGCGGCGCATCCAACTGAAACTTTGTTCAAAGTGAAAGAGACCGGCGGCGTGGTGATTGACACGCTTGTGCTGGCCCTGCCCATTGTAATGATTCCCTTCCTGGCCTGGTGGACGTATCAATACGTGGACTGGAAGAACGATGTCTTTCAGGTGACGCCCGACCAGATCGTTGATATTGACAAAACGCCTCTTGGCCCGGAGGAGCGCCGCGCCGCGCCGCTGGAGGGGATTTTAAATACCTCCTCCAAACGTGTGGGGATTCTGGGGAATATCTTCAATTTTGGAACTGTCTATGTCTCGGTGGGCGGGGCGCAACTGGAATTCCAGGATGTGTTCGATCCCATGACCGTCCAATCGGACATTGACCGCCGCCGCATGGCGCGTCAAGCCGCCAAAAACGCCGCGACCGCCGCGGCGGAACGCGAGCGCATTGCCGAATGGATCGCCACCTACCATCGCAACGCGCCGGAGTTCCAAAAGCAGGAAGAGGAATTGAAGAAACCGAAACCGGAGTTTCTCTACCGTACAAATACGAGGAAAAATCAGTCATAGGATAAACTCAGGGTAA
>CAZVAX010000036.1:0-35156 GCA_964625215.1 uncultured Anaerolineaceae bacterium
CGTTCGTTTCCCGTCTAGCAGCACATACGGCGCGGCGCGCTCCGCGACGATCCCCAACTTGCGTAACGCGGACAAGTCGCGCAGACTACCGCTTCGACGCGCCCGCAGGATGGCTTCGGCTCCTTTCGGACCGATGCCTGGGACGCGCGTCAACTCGCGGGGGTCGGCCTGATTCACCTCGACGGGCCGATCGGCCAGGTGGAGTCGCGCCCAGGCCAGTTTGGGGTCCGAAGCGAGCGGGAGGTTGGAGTCGGCCTCGAAGGGCAGGTCCTCCAAATCGAAGCCGTAGTCGCGCAGGAGGAAGGAGGCTTGGTAGAGGCGGTGTTCGCGCAGGGGATCCACGGCGGCTTTGTTTTCCATGGGCGTGCCGGGGATGGGGGAGAAGGCCGAGAAGTAGGCGCGCTTGAGGCGGACGTGTTTGTGAAGCCAGTCGGTGGCGGTGAGGAGTTCGAGGTCGCTTTCGTCCGCGCCGCCCGCGACGAATTGGGTGACGGTGGAGGGCCAGCGTCCGTTCCAGCCTTTGTGGGCCGGGATGGTTTTGCGAATCTCTTCGGCCCATTTGAGGGGTTGGAGGAGTTCTTCGAGGAAGACTTTGTGGGGGGCGAGGCGCGCCAGGCGATTCGTGTTCGGCGCTTCGAGGTTGATGGAGACGCGATCGGCGAGTTGCATGGCGCGATAGACTTGGTCTTTCTCCGCGCCGGGCATGATCTTGAGATGGATGTAGCCGCGGAAATTTAACTTTCGGCGCAGGATGTCGGCAGCGTCGAGGAGTTTGTCTTGGGTGCGGATGCCGCCTCCGGCGAGGCCCGAGCTGAGGAAGATGCCCTCGGCCGCGCCGGATTGGGTGAGTTTAATGAAGAGGTTGGCGAACTCTTCGGGTTTGAAGGTAGCGCGGCGAAAATCGCGCCCGGCGCGGAAGGGACAGTAGTAGCAGTCGCGCTCGCAGGCGGAGGAGAGCAGGGTTTTGAGGAGGAGGATGTTTTTGCCGTTGGGGAGTTGGGCCGGGTGGATAAACGTGTCAGGTGGTACGGTGTCAGGTGTCAGGCGCGAAGTTTCAGGTTTCAGGTTCCAAGTTCCAAGCGAGGAGGGTTGATAGCAGGAGGGAGGCGCGGCGCCGGTGGTCTCGGTACGCCCCTCGGAGAGCCTCGGGGCTACTCGACCACCTGGGGTTTGCTGTTCCCCATCCGGCTCGAAGGACATTTGGGAGGAGAGGAGTTTGAGGCGGGAGAGGGCGTCCACGACTCAATTATAGAATAGATGTTCTAAAACATCAAGGGGGATTTTTTGCCAAGCATTTCACGGATTTGCGTTGACGATAATTTTTCCATCGCATTGCACCTCGATCTCGTCGCCGGTTTTGAGCGTTGCAAATTGGGACGCGGTCAGCGCGACCAACGGTAGCGGCGCGGCGTAAAGTTCATCGGCCACAACGGAAGCCAGCGCGAAGAAGAAATCCGTATCTGTCGTGATGATCGCGGCGGGAGCGGTCCCTGCGCGGATGGCTTCGAGCAGGACGGCGGTGGTGGTGGAGGAGCCGCGCGTGAAGGGCAGCGCGAGAATTTTGCCGCGCGCGTTGGCGCCCGAGAGTTCGTGACGACGGTCAATGATCTCGCCGGTCTGCCAATCGTAGCCGCCCCAAAAGGAAATCGGTTCGCGGCTGACGAGCGCGAGTCCGCGCGCCGCGCCGGGAATCACGACGCGCCCGTGCAGGGTTATTTCCATGCGGATTCATCCCGAATGATGCGGCCTGCCACGGCGGAGTCCACACAATCTTGCAGGCTCCCGAAGGCGATGGTCTTGCCGAGCAGGCCGGGCGCGTAGTAGGCGAACTTGGCGGAGTTGGTCATCAGGTTGTGGATCTCCGGCGGGAGCATGGGCGAGGTCAGGATGCAGGTGTCCACGGTGATCTGCGCGCCGAACTCGCGCAGGGGCGCGATCCAACCAGCATGGTCGGCGAGCTGGGTCATGGCGCGGCTGGAGGTGACGAGGAATTTCACGTCGGGATGTTTCACCTTTCCGGCGAGCATGGGCGCGAGGCGTTTGTATTCCTCCAGCGAGAAATGCGGACTGCCCAACACGACCAGATGCAGAAGGTCGCTGTCGGTGTGATTCAAGGCGCGACGCGAAGCGCGCAGATCGTCCATTGTGACTTCCAACGTTTGTTCAGGCGCGCGACCATGTAGGGCCGAGTCGAGGGTCGGCGCTTCGGGGGTGACGCCAAGCATGTGGAACATGGCCACGCCGCCCGATGAGGCCGCCGCCGCGCCGAAGGCTTTCAGGTGATCCTCGCTCGGGGCGACGGTCATGCCTGCGATGACGGGGATCTTGTCGAGCGCGACTTTGCCGACCAGGTTGCCTAGCACCGGATAGAAATCGTCGCGGGCTTGCAGAGCGCTGGGAATGTCGCGTAGTTTCAGGAGCAATTGACCGGCGCGGTTCTCGGTCAGGTGCAGGCCGATGGCGGGAGCGCGGCCGGTGATGGCGCAACAAATATCGAAGAGGTCGGGGTAACGCTCCGTGCGCGCGCCCAACACGGAATTGGCAAAGACGATGGCGTTCGATTCCCCCCACGCGATCTGCTGACCGAAGACGGGTCGCAACTCGGTCTGGTAGGGCGCGCAGGTCCAGGTGGGGACAGCGCCCATGCTCTGGTAGGCGATCATCTGACGATGCGACTTCTCGGCCCAATCGGTTGGCACGGCCCATTCCTGCCAGTGGTGTTCGTCCAGCCCGCTGACGTTAAGACTAGTCGGCACCGACACTTTCGCGCCGAGGCTGGCGAGACGTTCGGCGAATTCCAGTCCCGCCTCACCGATATAAACGGTACTATCAATGTGCGCGCCGGTGATGTCGAGCAATTCCTGCGCGCCCGCCACTTCCGCCATGCGCGCCACAATGGTCATCGCCATTTTGGCGGCGGGACCGTGATTCCCATTTAGCATTTCCAAGTCGCGCTGCGATAGAGATAGACTCATACCTGGGTCTCGTTGGGACGCATGGCCAGAAAGACGCCAATCAATATGAGCGCGCCTCCGCCTACCACCGGGAGGGAGGGGATCTCTCTAAGAATGACAAACGCCAGAATGGCCGCGCCAAACGGTTCGACCAGAGTGGTCACGACCACCATCGAGGCGGGCAGATACTTCAACGCCCAGTTGTAGGTGGAGTGTCCGATCAGTTGGGGGATGAGGGCGAGGCAGAGAAGCCAGAGATACGTCAGTTGCGGGTAGCCAAAAGGGGTCTGTCCGGCGAGGAGCATGTAACCGATCAAGGCGATGGCGGCCACGCTGTAGATGACGAACACGTAGGGAACCAAATCCACCTTGGCGCGCAGGCGACGTCCGATCATGAGGTAGCCGGCGACGGTTAACGCGCCGAGGAGGGCGAGGAAGTTGCCCAGAAAGGCCGAACCCGCCAGGAGGTCCGAGAGAGGCGGGCAGGCGAGGGTGAGTCCGCTGACGGCGCAGGAGTCGCTTAAGCCGACGATGAGTCCGCCCACGAGCGCGAGACACATTCCGATCCACACCCAGCGCGAGGGAAATTCGCGCAGGAAAAGCGGAGAGAGAAGCGCGACCCAGAGCGGGCCGGTACTGACAAGAACAACCGAGGCGACAACGGTGGTGTATTCGAGCGAGGTGATCCAGGAGGCGAAGTGGACGGAGAGGAAGAGGCCGGAGAGGATGGCGAGAATCCAATCGCGGCGCGTCAGGCTTTTGAGTTGGGCGCGGTTGGCCGCCGAGGAGAATGTGGCAGGCACAAGAATCAGGCTGGCGAGGGTGAGTCGCACCGCGGCGATGACCAACGAGGGCGCGTCTTTTTGCGCGAGGCGGATGAAGATGCTGGCGGTGGAGACGGCCAGGATGGCAATGAAGATGGGGAGGGCAAGGCGGGATTTAGTCATATTGTCGTTGGTCGGATAGTCGGATAGCCTGTTAGTTGGGGGGAGGGGAGGGTTTGCGAGGCAAGCGTTTTTTGATCCAAGTCCAAACGAAGGAGGCCGCGCCGGAGGCGACGAGGAGTCCGATCAGCCATTTCCAGTCGAAGGCGCGCAGGCGTTGGCCGAGGGTCACGTTGACCAGGATATCGTTGCGATACGTTTCCACTTCGCGCCAGTAATCCTGCCCTTCGTATTTAACGAGCATGTACACAACCAGCGTGAGTCTTTGAGAGCCTTCGCGCTTGGCGGTCACCTGCCATTGCCAGCGCGTGGACTCGGCCGCGCTGATGGGTTGCTCGGGCGAATCGTGGAGGGGGAGGATGTCGAAGGCCTCGTTTTGTGCCTTCAATTCGGCTTTCATCAACGGCGTGATTTCAACGACGCCTGTAACTACCTGACCGCTCTCTTCGATCTCTCGCCCCAGTTCCTCCTGGGTGAGGGAGGGATTCATCAACAGCTCGATCACAAGGATCTCATCCAGTTGCATGGAAGCCGGCGCGTTGTAGGCGAGCGACGCGCTCAAAGATTGATTGAGGATCGCGTCAATCGCCTCGAGGCCGGTCGCGCCCTCCGTCGCGGGCGGGGCGGGGAAGTTCGTCGCGCTGACGGGGAGCGAATTGTTGATGGTGGAGAAGGCGTTGCCAATCTGCGGTCCGCATGAGATAAGGACTGCTATGCCAAGCGCCGCCATGATCGCGACGATCACGACGGGCCAAATCAGTTTGGTATCCAATTTGGGGGACATGGAAACCTCGGTTCGAATGGCAGGTTGGGTCGGGTAGGTAACGCAAAAACAGAGTGGGTGGATTGTAGATGGAAAGCGATTGCTGTGCAAGCGCGAAAACCTCCGGACGCTCGCCCGGAGGCGGAAACATTTCTTCGCGTACGCGAGGCAAGGCTTCTTCTATGCTGGACTGGTAAAATCAGCATGAACTTCCCCGGGCGATTCGCGATGTTGACGGGAGGTTCATCATTTCACCACGGAGTATCCTAATGAAAGCCAAGATCCTGCTCGGCATCACATTTCTGTTCGTTCTTGCGGCTTGCGCGTCCAACGCAACCGCCACTCTCACTCCTACCCCCGCGATCACCGCCACTCCCTACCCAACTCATGTCTTGATAGATGGAATGGTCACCAAGGTCGTCTCGGATGGGAAGGTCACGTTCACCGATATGAACGCGGGTTTCGCGCTCGAGTATCCCGAAGGCTGGTTGATTGACTTGACCGCGGGAGGTTCACGCGGCGTGTTCGTGTACCTCATCACTTCGCTGGATTTCATTCCCGGTATGCGAAGCGCCATCCCAAAGGACGCGACGCTGGTTTTCGTCACTGTGGCGGGATGGGACGAACCCAACGATCTCCCCGCTTTTGTGGAATTCCAAAAACAAGGCTGGGAAAAATCCGGCGACGTTATCGTTTCAGAGGAGGAGCGCGCCGCTCCCAGCGGCGATCCGATTAAATATGTTGTGACCGATTCGCGTGACGGACACCGCTACCACATCTATCTCAAAACGTTGGGAAATCGCTACACGGTAATCTCGGGTTATGGCGATTTGGAAGCGATTTGGGCGATCGCTTTGTCGGTTCGATAAGGAATATATTAGATAATTGTATAAAAAACATCCAAATTCTTGACTTTTGACGGGAGAAAGGTAAAATGACACCCACCCAAACAGAGACAAGATAAGGAGAGAACCATGGCTTTCGAACTTCCCAAACTTCCCTACGCCGTCGACGCGCTCGAACCTTTCATTGACGCGCAGACGATGACCATTCACCACGATAAACATCATCAGGCCTACGTCACGAACTTGAACGGCGCGATTGAAAAGCATCCCGAATTGGCGGGAAAATCCCTTGACGACCTGCTCAAAGACTTGAACGCGGTTCCCGAAGATATCCGCATGGCGGTACGCAACCACGGCGGTGGAACGTGGAACCACTCCATGTTCTGGGAGATCATGGCTCCCAATGCCGGCGGCGCGCCCAAGGGCGATCTCGCCAAGGCTATTGACGCGTCGTTCGGTTCGTTCGACGCGTTCAAGGGCGAATTCGAGAAAGCCGCGAACGGTCGCTTTGGATCCGGGTGGGCCTGGCTGATCAAAAAGGGAAGCGGGTTGGCCGTCATTTCCACTCCCAACCAGGACAACCCGATGTCCGAGGGCGCGACTCCCGTGATGGGCATTGACGTGTGGGAGCACGCCTACTACCTCAAGTATCAGAATCGACGCGCAGAGTACGTGACCAACTGGTGGAATGTGGTCAACTGGGACGAAATCGCGCGCCGCTATAACGGCAGATAAAACTTTTACCGCCACCAACTTAACCGCAGAGCGCGCGGAGATCGCAGAGAAAAAATCTCCGCGCTCATTGCGAACTCTGCGGTTTGTTTTGCGTGACCTTTCAATTATTTCGCGCGCGGGTCTTGCAACTGCAACGAAGCCAGATATAATTGAAATATCTGGCTTCTTCAATCCCACAAAGGAGAAATTGAAATGACCCATATCATCACCAGTTTGTGCTTGCGCGATAGCGGTTGCGTGGAAGTCTGCCCGGTGGAGTGCATCGTTCCCGGAGTTCCGCAGGGCGATCATCCCTGGTATTACATTGACCCCGATACCTGCATTGACTGCGGCGCATGCGTTCCGGCTTGCCCCTTTAACGCCATCTTCCCCGAGCATGACGTTCCCGCCGCCTACACCGCCAAGGGCGGGGAGTACATCTCGCGAGTCGGGCTTACCGGTCACTACGAAGGCTCGAACCATCACGGCGTCAAAGTGATTCTCGACTCGGTCAAGCAACTGGCCGCCGGGGAGGTCGTGGACCTGACCCAGGACACCCAGCCGAACTACGACTACTTCAAGTCTGGCCCTGGATACAAGGCCAACGACACCGACGAAGCCAAAGCGGCGCGCGGATAACCCAACGCAAGGGAACCCCGGTTTCAGAACGAAGCCGGGGTTTTTCGTTTATGGGAATTCATCCGAAAAGGTGACGATAAATCACCCGCCTATCGGTTGATTTTCAAGGCGATGTTTTATATACTATTTCTGTCCAAAATATCAAAAAGGAGAATGCCATGAAAAAGATAAACCTTCTGATCGCCCTCGTCGCCGTCTTCGCTCTTGTGTTGACAGCCTGTGGCAGCGGTTCTGGCCCGTCCACCGAGATCGAGGTGGAATTCACCGATTTCCACTTCACTCCCGATTCGTGGGTCATCCCCGCCGGCCAGGAGATCACTCTCACCGCCGCCAATGCCGGCGCGGTGGAGCACGAATTCGTCATCATGAAACTCGGAACCACCGTCGGCGACGACTTCGGCGATGAAGACGAGGAGAACATCTACTGGGAAGTGGAAGCCGCGGCGGGCGAAACCGTCACCGTCACCTTCATCGCTCCCTCCGAACCGGGCGAATACCAGATCGTGTGCGGCACCGAAGGTCACTTTGTGGCTGGCATGGTCGGCTCGCTGACCGTGGTCGCGCCGTAGCGTTTGCGCCAGAACCCAGGTTTCTCCGAGAAACCTGGGTTCTGTATTCTTGTTACAATGGGGGCATGACCGAACTCCTCACCAGTCTTTCCAATCCCCTCGTAAAACAAGCGCGAGCCTTGCGCCAGAAAAAAGCCCGCGCGGAAAGCGGCCTCTTTCTGGTGGAGGGAATCCACCATGTGGGCGAAGCCGTCGAAGCCGGATGGGACGTTCAAACCATCCTCTACGCGCCCGACCTCCTCGCCAGCGACTTCGCCCGCGACCTTCTTGCCCGCCTCGCCAACACAAATGCGCGGACTCAACCCATCTCCGCGCACGTGATGGAATCCCTGGCGGACAAGGACAACCCCCAGGGAATCCTGGCCCTCGTCTCGCAGCGAGCGCAGAGCCTTCGACACGGCTCAAGCCAAGCCCTGACGGGCCAGCCCGTTTCGGAGATTTTCTCCGGGGTCGCCCTCGTCTCCCCGCAAGACCCCGGCAACGTCGGCTCCATCCTGCGGACGATGGACGCGGTCGGCGCGGAGGCGCTCTTCCTGCTCGACGGCGGCGTGGACGTGTATCATCCCTCCGTCGTCCGCGCCAGCATGGGGGCGCTGTTTTGGAAGCCAGTCGTCTCTGCTTCGTTTGACGACTTCATTCCATGGGCGCGGCGAGGCAACTTCCAACTGATTGGAGCCTCCGCCCATGCCCAAACCGACTATCGCGCGATGAAACCTTCCGTCCCGTGGATTCTCCTGCTCGGCTCCGAGCAAAAGGGACTCTCCCCCGAACATCTCGCCGCCTGTGACCTGAGCATGTCCCTGCCCATGCGCGGACGGGCGAGCTCACTCAACCTGTCTGTTGCGGCGGGAGTGTTGTTGTATGCAATGACCGCGTAGTGACGGCTCAGCCGTCTGACGATTGAAATCGTCACTACATGGAGAGGCCACATAAACAAAAAACGGCGACCCACGCAGGTCGCCGTTTCCATTGTTAGAACTCGTCTTCGTCCTCTTCCCAAAGTTCATCTTCCTCGTCGGACTCTTCATCCTCCCATTCATCCAGTTCCTCTTCCTCCTCCCATTCATCGGCGGCGGCTTCCTCGGAAGGGGAATAGGTTTTACATCCCTCGTCGGGGTCGAATTCAACAGCGGCGGCGGAACAAATGCCATCGTCCACAAAGACGCAATCGGCGTAGTGACAGCGGATGCGGGGCATGAAGGGATTCCTCCTATTGAATGGGTTGCCGGACAAGCCGGATCACAGTTAGGATAAAGATGAGGGTCATCGTCACTTGCGATGCGATGCAGAACGGACAATAGGCTTGGAGCAGGGCGACTTCCACATACACCAAATACATCGAGAACAGGAAACCCATCAGCGTCAGTCCGAATAGAATCATCGTTCCGTTCTGGCGTAGGAAGTCGTTTTTCTTTTCGAGAAGCAACACGCCCAAAATGGCCAGGTATCCGCCCACGCCGATCAACGCGACGGGAACCTTCATGCCAACCATCTCGATCTCGGAATAGCGGCTGGCGTTCACGGTCGAGCAATCGCCGCTGCCCAGGCACATGGCGTCTATATTGGCGTATTTGTAGATCGTCATGTAGATCGAAACCGTCAAGCCGATAACGGTGAGCGCGACCAGGATTTTCGTTAATTTATCCATGAACATCCTTTTTTTTACAAAAGCCACGCCTCTACTTCGGCGTTGGCAGGGCGGGATTTTACACCAGCGGGAATAATTAGTAAAGCGTTTGCTTGAACCAATGAGAACAAATTTCCCGAGCCCTGATGACCCGTCAAACGCGCCCGATTCGTGGACGGATCCACCACCGCGCGCAGGTAACTTTCCCTGCCGTCCGACTCAATCGCCTCCTCCGTGACCACGCGCGTGCGCGCCCGCGCACGAAGCGATTCGCCCGCCAGCCTCTCCACCGCCGCCCGCGCGAACACCTCGAACGTGACGAACGCCGACACCGGATTCCCCGGCAGCCCCACAAACGGAATCCCGCGATACTCGCCAAACGCCAGCGGCTTGCCGGGACGCATGTTCACCTTCCAGAAATTCAAGCGTCCATTCGACTCGACCACCTCCTTCACAAAATCGAACGCGCCGACAGAGACTCCCGCCGACGAGACGATCATGTCCGCGCCCTCGTCCACCGCGCGATTGAGAAGATTTTGCACCGCCGCGCGTTCATCTTTCGCAACGCCGAGTCGCAATACCTCCGCGCCGCACGATTCGATCTGCGCCGCGAGCGCGTAGGAGTTCGAGTCGTGGATCTTGCCGGGGGCGAGGGGTTCGTTGACCGGGATGAGTTCATCGCCGGAGGAGAGCAGGGCCACGCGCGGGAGGCGGTACACGTTCATCTCCGCGATTCCCATCATCGCCAGCAGACCCAGGTCTTGCGCGCGCAGACGATGGCCCTTCGCCAGCACGGAGTCTCCGGCGCGAAGGTCCTGCCCACGCGGGCGGACGTTTTCGCCGCGTCGGACCGGGCGCGTGAGCGCGACGGATTCGGGCGCGGGGGTTCCAGCGTCGCGGGCGGTGAAGTCGGTGTCTTCCACGGGGATGACCGCGTCGGCGCCGGCGGGCAGGGGCGCGCCGGTCATAATGCGCGCGGCCTCGCCGGGGCCGAGGGAAACTTTTTCGGAGGAGCCAGCCGGGATGTCCGCGACGACGCGCAGGGTGAAGGAGGAGGCGAGGTCGGCGGCGCGCAGGGCGAAGCCGTCCATGGAGGAGTTATCGAAGGGGGGAAGGTCGCTGGGGGCGTGGACCTGTTCCGAGAGGACGCGGCCCGCCGCGCGGTCCAGCATGACGCGGGTGGTCGTCACTGGTTGGATGGCCGCGAGGATTCGGTCGCGCGCTTCGTCTACGCTTAAGAGAGTCATGGTGTGTGAGGGCGGGCGCGTAGCAGACGTTCTCTAACGTCGGTGGGGAGGCCGCAGCCGTTCGACGCTTGAGAGCGTCTCCTGGGCGGGGTTGAGGCGGCGACATTATACTTCAACCCGTGTATAATTGCCGCCGGAGGTTCCTGCATGGAAATTACCTGGTACGGACATTCTTGTTTTCGTCTCACCGAGCGCGGCATGGCGACGGTGGTTTGCGACCCGTTTGACAACGCGGCCATCGGTTACGGCGCGTTGAAATTGAAGGCCGACATCGTGACCGTGAGCCACGACGCGCCCGGACACAACAACCTCGACGCCGTAAAGGGATTTTCACATCCCATCACCGGGCCGGGCGAGTTCGAGATTGGCGGCGTGTTTATTACCGGCGTGCAAACCGACGGCGCGGGCGGCAAGAAAAAAGACGTGGCGCGCAACACGTTGTACGTTTTCGATTACGATGGAATTACAGTGGCGCACCTCGGCGACCTGCGTTCGGTTCCCTCGCAGGCGGAGGTGGAGGCGCTCGGCACGGTCAATGTGGCGCTCGTGCCAGTGGGCGGAGGGAGCAGTTTGAACGCGGCCAAGGCGGCGGAGGTCATCAGTTTGTTGGAGCCGAACCTGGTGGTGCCGATGCATTACGCCACGCCCGACGTGAAGAAAGTGCAACTCGATTCGCTCAACAAGTTCCTCAAAGAAATGGGACTAGGCGCCGGCTCGGCGCCCAAACAGCCCTCGCTCAAAGTGACGCGCTCCGGCCTGCCGGACGAAACCCACGTGGTTGTGCTGGATTACCAGCGCGAATAGGAGTCGCTGTGCCAGCCAAAGTGATTATGACCTGGGATATTTCTCCCGAGCGCGAACAGGAGTACTTCGAGTTCGTGATCGGCGAGTTCGTGCCGGGCGTGCAACGCATGGGTCTCCAGCCCATCGAGGCTTGGGCGACGATCTACGGAAGCCACCCGCAAATTCAGGTGGGCTTGCTCGCGCCCGACGCGGCCGGCGCGCAACGCATTCTCACCTCGCCGGAGTGGTTGCGCCTCTCCGAGCAGTTGTTCGCCTTCGTGAAGAACTACTCGCACAAAGTCGTCCCGGCGCGCGGCGGATTTCAGTTTTGATCTCTGCCACGGATTACACGGATTTTCACCGATTAGTAATATGTCCGTGTAATCCGTGAAATCTGTGGCTGGATTTTTCCGGGGTCTTCATGTCCAATCGACTCTGGCCTCAATTTATTTTGCTCTGCCTCGTTGAGGGACTTCTCGCCCTCGCGTTCTCCCTCGCCATCCCCGGCGAGGGATTTTCGCTTGCGCGCCTCGCGCTCGCAGGACTCCTCGTCCTGATCCTCGCCGCGCTGGCCTGGCTCTTCCTCCGCTCGCGCGACGCGGACTGGTCGGCCCGCTGGCTCGACGCGACCGCGCGCCCGAAATTATTCTCCATCGTCCGCCTGCTCGCCTCGCTTCTGCTCCTGACCTCGGGCCTGCTCCTCTTCCTCTTACGTTATCTCAACCCCGAAGCGACCGCCGACTATTTCGTGCGTGCGCGTCCCTTTCTGACTTTTCTCCTCCTCCTCTCGGCCCAAACTCTCCTCTGGCTGACGTATCTCATCAACGGAATTCACCCGTCCAACCTGCGCGAGCGACGCGACCTTATCCGCCCCGCCGCGATTTTCTTCGGCATTTTCCTGCTCATCTGGCTGGTTATCTATTTCACCCGCCTCGGCGTGACCAAAGACTCAAGTTATTGGGGCGAACCCGGCGTTCCGATTTTGGGCTGGCAGATGGGATTGGCATTGTTGGCTGGGTTTTTATTTCTCCGTTGGTCAGTGGGCGGATTCCGCAAGTTCTACTTGCGGAGTGCGTCAACCAATCCCGAAGTAGAACTTCGGGATTCCAAAACGCGGATTGATATTTTCATCGCCCTCTCCCTCTGGCTGCTCGCCTTCACCCTCTGGATGTCCGTGCCGCTGACGGTGTTGAAAAATAGTTCCTACGCGCCGATCCAGCCGCCCTCCAACCAACCCGCGCCCGCCTCCGACGCGATCCTGTACGACTCGTACGCGCAAAGTCTGCTCGTGGGCAACGGCTTTCTCGGCTCGATTCCGCCGCGCCCGCTCTACATTGTTTTCCTCGCCGGTCTGCACGTTCTCTTCGGCCAGGACTATGGCCGTCTCGTCCTCGGTCAGACTCTCGTCTTCGCCCTCCTGCCGGTCGCGCTCTACTTCCTCGCCAAGCGACTCCACAGTCGCGCCGCCGGCGTGACCGTCGCGCTCTTCGCCATCCTGCGCGAACTAACCAGCCTATGGGTTTCCTCCGAGACGCGCGTCGTCAACACCAAAATGCTGCTCTCCGACTTCGCGACCGCGCTCGCTCTGATCGCCTACCTGCTCCTCATCCTGCGCTGGCTGCGCGGCAAGCGCGGCTCGCTCTTTTATGCCTTCCTCTCCGGCGGGACTCTCGGCCTCCTGCTCCTCCTCCGCACTCAGTCCGTTTTCCTCGCGCCCGGCGTTCTGCTCCTCGCCCTCTTCGTTCTCTGGCCCGACTGGAAAAAGTGGTTCGCTTCCTCGCTCGTGTTTGGCCTCGCCATGATTCTCGCGGTCTCGCCGTGGCTGGCGCGCAACTACGCGGTCGCCGGCAAGGCGAGTCTCGACGACCCGGCGCAGATCATCATGGTCGCCAGCATGTACAGCGGCGGCACGCCCACCTCCAACAACGCGCTCTTCGAGGGCCAGACTCCCTCCGAGATCAGCGCGTACGTCCTCGACACCATCCTCCATCGTCCCGGCTACGTCGCCGGTTTCGTCGCCAACCAATTTTTCGCAAACACCCTCGACTCGCTCCTCGTCCTGCCCATCTTCGCGCGCTACGACGGCCTCGCCGCGCCCATCCACATCTACTGGTTCGAGTGGACGGAATACCTCTCGCCCCTCAATTACTTACTAATTACCATTTACCTCATTACGATTTCGATTGGCCTCGCCTCCGCCTGGAAACGCCTGCGCTGGCTCGGCCTGCTGCCCCTCGTCCTCTTCCTCACCTACACCTTCTCCACCAGCCTGGCGCGTCTCTCCGGCTGGCGCTACATCTTCCCCGCCGACTGGGTTCCCTATTTTTATTTCGGACTCGGCGCGCTCGAACTGACGACGGCCCTCCTGACCCTCTTCTCCGTTGACCCCTCTCGCCTCGCCCCTGACCTCGAACCGGCCGCGCTTCCCGAACCGACTCGGCCCGCGCGCGTCCTCCTCGCCTCCCTCGCCTTCCTCCTCGTCTCCTCCTCCCCCTGGCTGGCCGAGCGCGCCCTCCCCAATCATCTCGCCTCCCTCACCCCCGATTGCGGCTGCCTCTCCGGCTACGAAGATGAAATCGAATCCTTCCTCGCCCAACCCGGCGCAGTGACCCTCACCGGCCGCGTCCTCTACCCGCGCTACTTCGGCCGCAACGACGGGCTGGCCTCCACCAATCCCTCGCCCGCCTACGCCCCGCGCGACTACCCGCGCACTGGTTTTTATTTCCTCACGCCCGGCGAGATGAATCTCGCGGTACTGCCAATGAAAGGCGCGCGTCCCTTCCCCCATGCCGCGGACGCGACGATCTACGGCTGTCAACGCGATAAATATATTGAAGTGAAACTCATCCTCTTCCTCGACGGCACGACCTACGCCTCCGGCTCGCTAGCCGACGCGTGTATTCCGTAATCACCAATTACCAATTACCATTTACAAATGTTTGCCCCCAAACTCCTCCGCTGGTACCGCCGCCACGGCCGCGTCCTCCCCTGGCGCGGACACCCGGCCCCGTACGCGGTCTGGGTCTCCGAGATCATGCTCCAGCAGACGCGCGTGGAGACGGTCATCCCGTATTTCGAGGCGTGGATGGCGCGCTTCCCAACCGTGCAGTCACTTGCCAATGCCAACGAACAGGATGTGTTGAATCTCTGGGAGGGACTGGGCTACTACTCGCGCGCTCGCAACCTGCTCATGGCCGCGAAGAGAATCATGGCAGTGTACGAAGGCCAATTACCAAGCGATATGAAAGGGCTTCTTTCTCTTCCGGGCGTTGGTCGCTACACCGCCGGGGCGATCGCTTCGATTGCCTTTGGCCTCGACGAACCCGCGCTCGACGGGAACCTGAAACGAGTCTACTCACGTCTCTTCAACGTGGAAGTTCCCGCCGACTCGAAGGAGGGCGAGAATCTTTTGTGGAACCTGGCCGCGCAGAATCTCCCCAAAGGCAGGGCCGGCGACTTCAACCAGGCGCTGATGGACTTGGGCGCGACCCTCTGCCTGCCGAAGAGTCCGCGCTGTGGGGTCTGTCCGTTGCGGGGGGAATGCGAGGCGCGGAGGTTGGGGTTGGAGGAAGAAAGGCCGGTGATTGTAGGGCGGGTTGGCAACCCGCCCCACGTTGTCCACGCGGCGGCGGTGATCGTTCAACGTGGGCGGGCGTTGCTGGCGAAGCGCCCATCGAAGGGGTTGTTGGGGGGGATGTGGGAATTTCCAAATGGGCGCGTGAACGGGGATCCCGCGCGGGGGTTGGCGAAGGCCATTCGAGGCGGGTACCCGCTCCGGGTCCGCGCGGGCGAAGCGTTGACCGTCGTCCAGCACGCGTACAGTCACTTTCGAGTCACAACGTACGCGTATCGTTGTGAATTGATTGAGATGTCCAAAAAGGAAAATCTCAAGTGGGTCAGGATTTCAGAATTGGAAAATTACCCGATGGGTAGAATTGACCGGCAAATTGCGCGAAAATTGAGATGATGGATTTTGAGTCGGATCGCAAACGGATGGTGGCTGAGCAGATCGCGGGACGGGGGTTGCGCGACCCGCGCCTGCTGGCCGCGTTCGAGTCTGTGCCGCGGCATTTGTTCGTGCCGGAGGAGTACCGTCACCAGGCCTACGCGGATGGGCCTTTGCCGATTGGGTTTGGACAGACGATCTCGCAACCGTACATCGTGGCGCTGATGACCCACCTGCTGGAGTTGACCGGCCGCGAGCGAGCGCTCGAAGTGGGGACAGGTTCGGGCTATCAGGCCGCGATCTTGTCTCGGCTGGTGGCGGAGGTGCATACGGTGGAGATTATCCCGGAGTTGGCACGGGAGGCGGAACGGGTTTTGCACGCGACGGGTTGCGCCAATGTCCATGTCCACCTGGCGGACGGTTCGCTCGGCTGGAGCGAGTCCGCGCCGTACGACGCGATCCTGGTGGCGGCGGCCGCGCCGTCCGCGCCGCAACCGTTGCTGAGTCAACTCGCGGAGGGCGGGCAAATGGTCTTGCCAGTGGGCGGGCAGGGCTTTCAGGAATTGGAAGTGTGGAAGCGGGAGGGGGAGGAGTTCACGAAGAGAACGGTGATCGCGGTGGCGTTTGTGCCATTGCGCGGGGAGTTTGGGTGGAGGAAAGGATGAAGGATGGGGGATGAAGGATGAAAGTTGAAGGTTGAAGGTTGAATTGAATGAGGAAGATTTGGGGGTAAAATCCAGCCAGAAGATACCAGATACGATCTTTTCGGATTGAGGAGAAGTCATCGTGGCTGATTTGACCGGGACAATCATTGCAGGGCGTTACCGCGTGGAGGGGACGATCGGCGCGGGTGGCATGGCTGTAGTTTATAAAGCCTTCGACACGCGTGTGGATACGGAAGTGGCGATCAAGGTCATCGCCACCGAGAACCTGCCGCCGAAGGCCTTGGAACGCGCCTTGAAACGCTTCGAGCGCGAGGCCAAGTCGTTGGCGCGGCTGGATCACCCCAACATTGTCAAAGTGATGGACTATGGGGAGTACGAAGGCCAACCCTACCTGGTTATGCCCTATCTCTCCGGCGGCACGCTCAAAGCCAAACTCGGCAAACCCATGCCGTGGACAGACGTGGTGGAGTTGATCTTGCCGATGGCGGAGGCGCTGCGATACGCGCACAGCGAGCATACCATCCACCGCGACGTGAAACCTTCGAACATCATGATCTCCCGCAGCGGACACCCGCTGTTGACCGACTTCGGCATCGCCAAATTGCTCGACCTGGAAGACACCGTTGACCTGACCGGCACGAGCGCGGCGGTGGGAACGCCCGAATACATGGCCCCGGAACAAGCCAACGCCAGGACTGTTGACCATCGCGCCGACATTTATTCGCTCGGCATTGTGCTGTACGAAATGGCGACGGGACGTAAACCCTTCGTGGCCGATACGCCGATGGAAGTGTTGATCATGCAGGCGCGCGACCCGTTGCCGCCGCCGCGTAAATTTGCGCCCGACCTACCCAAACCCGCCGAACAGATTTTGCTCAAAGCCCTTGCCAAGAAACCGGACGAGCGCTACCAAACGATGAATGAAATGTACGCCGCGCTAAAAGCCTCGCTCGCCCCTGTAGGACAAATTGCCAATTTGTCCACCCCCGCCAAACCCGAACCGCGCCCGCGCACAGAACAGACTGCCACGATTTCGGAAGAGCCGCCTCTGCGCGAACCGACGATTTCGCTATCGCAACCGCGCCCGCGCGCCGCGCAACCCTGGCTGGCCTTGGGCGCGGGAGGCATTGCCCTGGCGCTGATTTGCCTCGCGGTTGGAGGCGTGGCGCTGTATCGGTTGCTTTTCGCGCCTGCCACGCCTACCCCCGCGCCGACTCAACGCCCTCCAACGGCTGTGCCCGCTACGCCGGTTTTCACAGCGCCGCCTGAGTTGGGAATTGATTCAACTTGGACTCGCCCCGCCGACGGTATGACCATGCTCTACGTGCCGGAAGGTTCTTTCGAGATGGGAAGCAATGACGGTTCGGACGATGAAAAGCCGGTTCACACCGTTTATCTCGACGCGTACTGGATGGATATGACCGAAGTGACCAACGCCATGTACGAAAAGTGTGTGAACGACGGCGACTGCGACCCGCCGCAAAATACCTCCTCATACACGCACAGCAGTTACTACGGCAACTCGCAATACGATGATTACCCCGTGCTTTACGTGGATTGGAACCAGGCCAATGCTTACTGCCAATGGGCGGGGGCGGGTTTGCCGACCGAGGCGCAATGGGAGAAGGCGGCCAGTTGGGATCCGTTCACGAACGAAAAATATGTTTATCCGTGGGGCAATGACTTCGATTGCAAGAAGGGGAATTTTGACGACGAAACTGTGCGTGACGATTACGTTGTGCCAGGCGGGGCGAATTGCGATGGATTTCCCGATACGTCCCCTGTTGGAAGTTTCCTTTCGGGCGCCAGCCCTTATGGGCTTTTTGATATGGCCGGGAATGTATGGGAGTGGGTGGCGGATTGGTATTCAGAAACCTTTTATGGCAGTTCGCCCTCCTCCAATCCTTTGGGACCTTCTTCGGGTCAATATCGAGTCCTGCGGGGCGGCTCGTGGGGCGACTATAGCTACATCGTCCGCTCGACGGTTCGCGGCGGGGTCGACCCGTCTCTCATCTACAGCATCGTCGGTTTCCGCTGCTCCCGCTCGTTTTAATCCTGGCATTCTGGTTTCTGAATTTCTGGGTTTCTGCGCTCGTAGCCCTCTCGCCGAAGGCGAGTCGTGAAAAAAAATTTTGGCTCATGTTTTCGACCCCTGAAATTCTGAATCGCGCGAAAATGACCAGCGGATATGGAAGCGGATAAGCGGATAGAGGCCGCCACATCCGCTTATCCGTTTCGCGAAGCAATCCGCTGGCCATCTTCCCAGCAATAAGGCCCGCCGCTCGAAGCATGACTCCCCGCGACGGGCGGCTTTTTCATCTTTCATCTTTCATCCTTGCCAATTTTTCCTTCTCCTCCTCCCCCAAAAACGCGACCGTCAACGCGTTCTCCTGCGCCCTCCTGATTTGCTCCTCCGTCAGTCCCGCCTTCGGCGCGGCGACGTTGTACTCGTAGGGCAGGCTAATGCCGGAGACGCCGGGGTCGTCGGTGTTGAGGGTGGCGAGGATGCCGTGTTCGAGGAAGCGCTTGAGCGGGTGGCTGGGATAGTCTGGGACGCAACTGGTTTGCACGTTGCTGGTGAGATTGCTTTCCACGCCGATGTGATGTTCAGCCAGGTAATCCATGAGAGCCGGGTCTTCGACGGCGCGGATGGCGTGACCGAGTCGCTTTGCGCCCAATTCTCGGATCGCCTGCCACACGCTCGACGGGCCGTCCACTTCCCCCGCGTGGATGGTGAACTGCCAACCGGCGTCGCGGGCGCGCGTGAAATGCTGGCGGAAGAGTCGGCCCGGGAAGTTGGCCTCATCCCCCGCAAGGTCGAGCGCGGCGATGTGGTCGCGTTGACTGAGCAGGGCGTCGAGTTCCTTCATCCCGTCCGCGGGACCGTAGGTGCGGCTGATGATCCCGATCAGGTTGGCGCGTACGCCGAAGCGACGTTGGCCCGACTCGACTCCCTCCACCACCGCTTCGACTACTCCGACCGGATTCAGCGCGTGCGCCTGTGACATGAACCACGGACTGAAACGCAGTTCGATGTAGTCAATGCCCTCGTTCTTCGCGTCCTCCACATTCTCAAAGGCGATGCGGCGGCAGGCTTCGTAATCCGCCAACACTTCCATCGGCCATTTAAATTTGGCGATGAAGGCCATGATGCCCGGCTGCGGGTCGGTGACTTGCACGTGCGGGCGCAGGGACTCGATGTCCCAAGCCGGGAGGGGGATATTGTGCTTGTGACCGAGATCGAGGACGGTCTGCAAGCGCACGTTCCCGTCGAGGTGACGGTGGAGGTCAATGAGAGGGAGAGTTGGGTCAATCATGTCCCCATTTTACCGCGTAGGGAAAGGATGAAAGATGAAAGATGAAGCAAAAAGCCTTGCGCGTTTGCTCCGCAAGGCTTTCACTGACGACTGATGACTGATCACTGAAAACTGATCACTTGTATTTCCTCACCACCAACACCGCGTTGTGACCTCCAAACCCAAAGGCGTTGCTGATCGCCACGTCAATCTTTTTCTCGCGCGCCGTGTTCGGGATGTAATCCAAATCGCAATCGGGATCGGGAGTTTGATAGTGCGCGGTGGGCGGCATGACTCCCTCGCGGACAGCCTGCACGCAGAAGACCGCCTCCAGCGCGCCGGTCGCGCCCATCATGTGGCCAGTCATGGATTTTGTGGAGGAAATCGGAATGTTGTACGCCTGCGGCCCAAACACAGCCTTGACCGCCTTCGTCTCCGATAGATCGTTGAGCGGCGTGCCGGTTCCGTGCGCGGAAATGTAGCCAACCTCGTCGAAGTTGACTCCCCCCGACTCGAGCGCGAGGCGGATGGCCGCCGAACCGCCCGCGCCGGTCTCGTGCGGCGCGGTGATGTGGAACGCGTCTGCGGTGGCCGCGTACCCGGCCAGTTCGGCCAAAATGTTCGCGCCGCGCCGGCGGGCATGGCTCTCGGTTTCGAGAACCATCACAGCCGCGCCCTCGCCCATCACCAGGCCGTCGCGATTCTTGTCGAAGGGCTGGGGCGTCATCGAATAATCTTCGTTGCGGCGCGACATGGCCCCAATGCGATCGAAGGCCGCCACACCCGCGCGGCTGATCGGCGCCTCCGACGCGCCCGCCAGGGCTGCGTCAATAACCCCGTTTTGCAACATCAACATCGCCGTGCCGAGTCCGTCCGCGCCCGAAGCGCAGGCCGAGGCCACCGAAAAGCACGGCCCTTTGATGCCGTGGTCAATCGCGGCCAGGCCCGAGGCGCCGTTTGGCATGAGCATGGGGATCATGAACGGGCTGATGCGCCGCGGGCTGGAATCGCGCACTAAAAAGATCGCCTCTTCCAGCGACTGAATCCCGCCGATGGCCGAGGAGATGACCACGCCGATGCGCGGCGCGCTGGCTTCGGTGATCGGCAGTCCCGATTGCGCGAACGCCTCTTTTGTGGCGGCCGCGGCAAATTGTTCAAAGCGATCCCGGCGGCGCGCTTCTTTCGCGTCCATATATTTTTCGGGCGCGAAATTCTTCACCTCGCAGGCGATCTTCACGAGATACTCGCCCGTGTCGAACTGCGTGATCGGTCCCACGCCCGACACCGCGTTCACCGCGTTGCGCCACGACTCCTCCACGCTCAATCCAAGCGGGTTCACCGTCCCCATGCCGGTAATCACAATGCGTTCCATAATTCCTCCGCGTAGCGCGAAATAAATTTCGCTTTACAAAAATTTCAGTCCCGATCCCGTCAAAATGGCAACCACCGGGTCGGGCAACCTGGGTAAACTTTTCTCCAACGCCCTCCAAACAACCGCCGACGTTGGCTCTACATAAAACCCCTGTGCCGCCAAAGCGTCACGCCCCGGCAGAATCGTCTCCTCCTCCACCGTCTCCCACCAACCGCCACTTTCCTCGACGGCCTTTCTGACCGCCTCTTTTCGCAACGGATTCGTGTTCCGAATCCCCTCCGCGATGGTTTGACCTTCATCTTTCATCTTTCCGCTTTCATCTTTTGCCAATGGACTGCACCTCTCCGACTGGACTCCCACCACCCGCGTCGCTTCGCGCGTCGGGCCGGCCTGCTTCAGCGCATCGAAGCCGCGCGCTGCCCCGAGCAAGAGTCCGCCCTGGCCGGCGGGGAGCAGGAGCGCGCCGGGGAGTCGTCGGCCGAGTTGCTCGAAGATCTCGTAGGCGAGGGTGGCGTAGCCTGGCAGGTTGAACGGCATAGCCGCGTGACTCGCGTAAACCACAGGAAGAAACCGGGTTTCTGACGCGGCTTGCAACGCGGCCATCTCCGCGTTGAGGCGCGACCCTGGGACAACGATCACCTGCGCGCCGTAGGCTTTGATCTGATTCAGTTTCGGCCCCGAAGCAGACTCTGGCACGAAGACGCGCGCCTTGATTCCCGCGCGCGCCGCGTAGGCCGCGAACGACGCGCCCGCGTTGCCGGAGGAATCTTCCACGGCCTCGGTCACGCCGCGTGATTGGAGGAAAGCCACGAGCGCCGCTGACCCGCGATCTTTGAACGAACCGGTGGGATTTTGGTACTCGCATTTGAACGCGACTTCACGTCCGAAGGCCTCGGCCCAGACGAGGGGGGTATCGCCTTCGCCGAGGGAAACAGAATCCGGCCCGACCGAAGTCAAGAAGCGAAAGACCCCGCGTCGGGAAGAGTCCGCTTGGGCGGGGTCGAAAGTCAACGGGCGGGACAAGTCGAACAGTCCGCCGCAGTCGGGACAGCGATACGGCGCGCCAGTTTCGGGATAGGCGCGTCCGCAATTTACGCAGCGGATTTGATCTTCTCCCATTCGCGATCCAGCATGGCGTAGTGATATTCGCTCGTCCAGCGGCCGCGCAGCCAGATGTTTTGGATGAAGTGCGCTTCGCGGCGGAAGCCGAGGCGTTCGAGGGTGTTGATGGATGCGTCGTTTTCCACGTCGGTGCGGGCGATGACGCGATGAACGTTGACCTCGTCGAAGAGCCAGCCGAGGTGACGGCGCACGGCCTCGACGCCGAATCCCTTTTGCCAGTGTTTCTTGGCGATGGTGCAACCGATGTAGACCTGGCGCGGATCGTCTTTTTTGAACATGTGGGCGATGTCGCCGATGAATTCCTTGTTGTCCTTGCTGACGATGGCGGCTTGATACCATTGGCCGGGTTCGAGGGGATGGCGGGTGCGCATCATTTCGAGGAACTCGGCGCCGCGCTCGTGGGAGTAGGGCAGTTCCCAGCCTTTGTATTCGGCCACGGCGGGGTCGTTGCGGAAGGGGAGGAAGTCGTCGAGGTCGCTGGCGCGGAAGGCGCGCAGGATGAGGCGGTCGGTTTCGAGGAAGAAGTGTTTGATTTCCATGGAGGCTCCAGATGGTAATTGGTAATTGGTAATTGGTGATTGGTTGATTTTACCCGAATTGAGGGCGTGATGGGCGGCGCGCCGCCCGAAAATTTGTCTACGTTTCGCGCGTTCGGGTCGGGCTGGCTGTGCGGCGGGGATGGAGTCCCCGCGCTAACATACGAAGCCCTTCGGGCTAAGGATGCCGACTCATTTCGTGTTCAGTGATTTCCATTCGCGGTCGAGCATGGCGTAGTGGTATTCGCTGGCAAAATATCCTTTGAACCAGATATTTTCTACAAAATGCGCCTCGCGGCGGAAGCCGAGTTTTTCGAGCGTTTTCCACGATGCAGTGTTTTCCACGTCGGTGTCGGCGATGAGCCGGCGGAGATGTAGTTCATCCAAGAGGTAAGCCATCAGTCGGCGCGCGGCCTCCACGGCGTAGCCCTTGCGCCAGTGTTTTTGCATGATGGTGCAGCCGAGATGCGCTGTGCGCGTTTCATCTTTTTTAATGAAGAAGGCGCAGTCGCCGATGAATTCGTTTTCGGCTTTGGCGACGATGGCTATTTGCAGCCGGCCGCCGGGTTCGTTTGAGTCGCTGTTCTTCATCTCTTCAATGAATTCCACTGCCTTCTCGCGCGGATACGGGACGTTCCAGCCCTGCCAGCGCGCCACATCCGGGTCATTGTGGTAGGCAAGGAAAGCGTCGAGGTCCGCCTCGGTGAAGCGGCGGAGGAGGAGACGGTCGGTTTCGAGGAGGAAGGGTTATGTGATCATGTTTTTTTTGTACACGGATTTCACGGATTTGACGGATTACACGGATTTCTTTAAAAAATCCGTGCGAGTCCGTGTACAGATTTTTACTCACCAGGTTTCGGGATGTAGTCGCCTTCGACCCATTCTTCGCCGTGCGGGCCGACTTCTTTCTTCCAGACCGGGACGATCTCCTTGAGCCGGTCAATGCCGTAGCGCGCGGCTTCGAAGACGCCGGTGTCGCGATGCGCGGAGGTGACGGCGATGAGGACGGTCGGCGTGCGCGGGTAGAGACGTCCGATGCGCTGGACGATGGCGATGCCCTCGATGGTTGGCCAGCGCTCGCGGATCTCGTCCGCGACCTGTTTCATCTTGGCCTCGGCCATCGGTTTGTAGGCCTCGTATTCGAGGTAAACAGTCTCGTGAGCGTCGCCGCGCGAAGTCACGCCGCGCACCATGCCGGTGAAGATGGCCGCCGCGCCGGTGGAGGGGAGGGTGATCGAGTCGAGCAGGGCGTCGAGGTCGAGGACTTCTTCGGTGATCGAAAAAATAGTCGGATAGTCTGGTGGTCTCATAGTCTAATAGTCGCTTGGTCGGATGGTCAGGGAGTCTTGCGCAAGTGTGGATTCTCAACGCAAAGGCGCAAGGCCGCAAAGGAAACCCATTTGTTTTCTTTGCGTCTTGGCGGCTTCCCTGGCGCCGCCCGCCAGGGCAGGTGGGCGTTAGGTTTTTATCCTCCCGATACTGGAGGAAACATCGCCAACTCTGCTCCGTCTGGCAAGACGGCTTCGTCGAAGGCGTATTCGCGGTTGATGGTGGTGAGAACGGATTTCATGTTCTGCTCGAGCGCGGGGAGGTCGCGGGCGATCTGGTGTTTCAAGTCCAGCACGGTCGCGCCGTCGGGCAGGTCGAGTTCGATGGATTTGACGCCGCCGGCGCGTTCGCGCAGGGTGGCAAACAGTAAGATTTTGATGCGGGTCATATCACTCCATTTTTTGCCGCGAATTTCGCGAATGAACGCGAATAAAATTCGTGAAATTCGCGTAATTCGTGGCTGAGAATTATTTTTCTTTCAGCTCGTAAAACACCAACAGCGTGTTGCTGTACTTGCGCTCATCGAACTTGACCAGGTTGTGCAATTCCAGGTCCTTGTATTCGCGCGGGGCGATCTGCACCATCACCCATGCGTCGTCGGTGAGCCAGGAGGGGTTTTCGTCGAGGGCGAGCAGGGCGCGTTCCCAAATCTCTTTGAATTGCGGCGGGGCGATGTAGATATTCTGGAATTGCCGGTCGGCGGCGTTGGCGATCATGGCGAGGGCGTCGGCGCGGCGCACTTCGGATTGCTCGGTGAAGCGGCAGTGCTCCACGTTGAACTTGATCGTTTCGATGGGGTCGCGGTTCAGGTCGGTGAAGCGCACGAACGACGCGCCGCGGCTGAGGGCTTCGATGCCCACTGCGCCTGTCCCGGCGAACATGTCCCACCAGGTAGAGTCCACGATGTCGCCTGCGATGATGTTGAAGAGCGCTTCCTTGACCATGTCCGTGATCGGGCGCGTGGTGTCGCCGGGGACGGATTTGAGTTTGCGGCCTTTGGCCGTGCCGGAGATGACGCGGAGAGTCATGACCTAACCCCCGGCCCCTTCCCTGCAAGGGAAGGGGGGAACGCCGCGAAGGAAGGGGAGATGGCGGCGAGGATGTTGCCGTGCGGGGCAATGATGGGGACAACGCAGCCGGTGGATAGGATGAAGCGACGTCCGCCGGTTTGACGGAGGGCGTCGCTCGCTTCGTTCTGGACCTCGAGCGGGTTGCCAAACACGAGCGTGTCCTGCCTCAGGCCGCCGCACAAGACCCGTGAGGTCTCCGTACCTGCGGGATGCTTCGCGAAGCCCTCACGGGTCTCCAGCGCGTCGGAGAGACTTGGGTGTATTTCCCTATCGTGCCAGTTAACGATGGGAAAGAGGAAAGAAGAAAGAAGGGAGAAATAAATATCGCGCCCATGAAGATGAAGCACATTCAACCATGAATCTTTGGCGGGTTCCATCACTTGCTGGTCGAACGGGAGGCCGAAGGTTTGGTATTCGTCGAGGGAGAGCAGGGTGGCTTGGGCGTGTTGGACGGCGTAGAAGATTCCGTCAATGCCGGTTTCGAGCGCGGCTTCCACGAAGCGACGCGTCGTGCGGGCGATAGTATCGAGTCCTTGCATAACGGCCTCGGGATAGAGTCGCAGGTGGGCGAGCAGTGCCTCGTTGCCCGCCAAATTTTTCGCCTGCGCCAGCGGACTGAAGACGGTCTGGATGAAGGGAGTCTCGGGGTCGAGTCCCTGCTTGATTAAACGAAGGCAGGCCAGTTGGTCGGCGAGATGCGGCGCGGCGGTTGGATCCAGCTCGGGCAGGCGCGCCCAGTCCGAGGGTCCGGTAATGACGCGTTTGACGTAGCGCCGCGTCCCCTCGGTGTGTCCCTCCCAAACGTCGTCGGCGCCCCAGTCCTTCACGCAAAACGAAGAGGCGGGCGTGACCTTAACGAAATCAAAATCGTAGACGCGCTGCCAGTGCAGGGTCGCGGCGGCGAGCGTTTCGGGCGACTGGTCGTCGCCGGGGAAGTGACGCCAGAGGGCGACGGGTAAACGGTCGGGGAGGTCGCCTGCGAGGCAGGCTTGGAGACGTTCGCGGTGGGAGGTCATGGGATTTGTTTGATCTCGCAGAAGGTGGCGCCGTCGCGTCCGATGGCGAGGACGACGGGCGCGTCGTGGAAAGTTTTGCGGTCCTCGTCCGTGCGGCTGTTGACGAGGATGAAGTCGCCAGGCCGGATGAGGGACATGTTGCCACGCTCCTCGCGGACGGTGAGGCCGGGCGCGGCGTACGTGGCGGCGATGTAGGCCTCGCGGTGGACGTAGAGCGTGGCGTTCGGGTGCGCCGGGTTGAACCCTTCGACGGCTTGCTTGTAGCAGGTGAGCCAGTAGTCGGTTTCGTACGTGCGGAACGCGCCGCCAGTGCCGCCAATGAAGGAATTGTAATAGGTGTATTCGAAGGGGTGAAGGTTCGCGATGGCGAGCAGGTTGGGGGCGAGGAGGGCGAGGATTACAAGCAATTCCGGCCACGAATTTTTCACGAATAAACGAATGGGGACTCGCCCATTCGAGTATTCGCGGCCTATTCGTGGACGGTTAGCCACGCCAGTCGCGCGTTTTATCCACTGAAAAATCGCCTCCAATCCCAACCCGCACGTGACAAATACTGGCGGGACGATGAAGAGGAAGTGACGGAAGCCGTCGTACATGGGAGGCTGGATGGCGATGACGTACGCGAAGGGGATGATAAATGCAGTTATCAGTAACCAGTAATCAGTGGTCAGTGGCCAGTGTTCAGTGTTCAGTAATTGGTAATTGGTAATTGGTTGATATTCGATTGTGGTTTTGGTTGACCGGTGTTGGCGGATGGTGGTGATGGTTTTCCAGGCGGCGGTGGCGAGACCGAGGAGGAAGAGCGGCCAGACGGGTTCGGTGAGAGTCAGGGCGAGGAAGGTGGGCAGGTAGCGACGCGGGAGTTCGAAGGCGCGGTAGACTTCACCGTTGAATAAGACTTGCAAGCCGGTCGGGTTCTCGGACATGAAGAGGAAGACTTGGAAGAAGTTGTGGAGCGGGGATTCCCAAAGATAAGGCCATGTTGCAAACATAATGAGAATAGAAAGGATGGTAAAAGATGAAAGATGAAAGATGAATGATGAAAGAGTCAGTCTGTCAGTTTTATTGCGTGTCGCGTATTGTGCAATGGCATAGATGACAACCAAGATTCCCGCAAGCGGCGCAAGGACGCGGATGGACGTCGCGATTCCCAAAAAGAACGCGGCGACCAACACGCCAAGCATTTTACGTTTTACGCTTTTCGTTTTATCGTTCAGCGCGTCCACCATTTCAAAACCAAAAAGAAGCGCCCCGGCGAAGAAGACGAGGAAGGGCATGTCCTTGGGGTTGATGAAGGCGTGGCCGAGGAGGAGCGGTTGCGTGGAAAATAGCGCCGCGACGCCGAAGGCCGCCCACTCTCCCATCCAGCGCAGGCTGAGACGGTAGAGGAAGGTGACGCCGAGCAGGAAGGTCAGGAAGTTGACGAGATGCCAGGCGGAGGGGGAGTCAAGGCCGAGGGATTCGAGGGCGTGGACGGGCGTGCGCGCCAGGACGAGATACGCGGGGCCGCGATTCTTGTGGTCCGTGCCGCTGGAGCCGTAGGCGTTGTTCAGGTCAAAGTCCGGGCGGAACCAGTTGGCGGGGGTGTAGGCGTAGCCCAGCGCTTCACCGTAATCGTAGAAGAGCGGCTCGTCCCAGGAGAGGCCGTAGGTGCGGAAGGTGGTCAGGCCGAAGGTTAGCAGGGCGAGGATGAGGAGGATGAAGGGGATGTGTTTTTTGATGGGGCGCGGGGGTTGGGTCATCGGGGTGGATTATAAGAGAAAAACGAGCCCAGCGATACACGGTGCTCATTGCTCGTTATTTGATGAGCTCATCGTACTCGTCGTGTTTTCCAACCCAAAACCAAGTGACGGTATCCCCTTTGAGCAATCCCAATGCCCGGTATGTCAACCCGATTCGCACGGAATAGATCGGCTGGCTTTCTTTTACTCGCTTGAAGAACAAACTTGGGTGAGACGGGTTTTCGAGCCAAATCCGATAGGCTTGGATTGCCCGCTGGCGAATTTCAGGGGGCAATGTCCAGTAGTGTTTCTAGAAGGACCTGGTCGTTTTGCTGTTCATTTGCGTTCTACGAATTTCCCGCGTTCGTTGAACATTGGCCAGGCTTTGCCTTCGCTGATTTCCGCTTCCACCTCTGCCGCGAGGGACGCCAGTTTATCGTCGCTGGTGGCGGCGAACTGCGCGTCCCATTGCGCTTCGTCCGCGGCGATGGCTTCGAGCGTTTCTTCGGCGGGGAGGGGATGGGATTTGAGGAACAGCGCAAACTCGTAGAGTTGCGCCGTGCGAGTTTGCGGCATGGATTTGGCAATTTCGGTGATGGCTTTCACCAAGTCGGTTTGCTTGCGAACGTGTACGGTCATACCTTGCTCCAAGGGTAAATAGCGGTCAATGGAACAATTATACTCTGCGAATCATAGCAACTTTTCTCCGCTCGCCCCAAACACCTTGACCTCCGCCCTCGCGGCGGGACTGGTCGGATACTCGCTTTCGAGCAAGCCCCAGATCATCGAGTCGTCCCAGCGGTCGAGGAAGCGCGTATCTTGTCGGAGAGTCCCTTCGTGGGTGTAGCCAAGTTTGCGCGGGATGGCGGCAGAGGCCAGGTTGCCCGGGTCGCAGCGGATCTCCACTTTGTGGACGCGGCAAATCTCGAAGGCGACCTTGGTCAACGCGGCGGTGGATTCGGTGACCAAGCCCTGGTTGATGAAATCCTTGTGAATCCAGTAGCCGATCTCGAGTTGGTTCTCGCCGATGCGCGGGTGCAGTCCCGTCCCGCCGAGGAGACGAGTTTCCTCTGGATTGAAGATACCGTACACGTAACCTTCGCCCAGGTCGAAGCGGCCGCGGAATCCCTGCACGGCTTTGGTCCGCTCTTCGATGGAGACGGGTTCGTTGTGCGCCCACGGCATATATGGCTTCAGGCGCTCGAGGCTTTGCAGCACAGCCTCCTCGAGAAGTTTCGCGTCCGACGGGTTGTAGCAGCGGATGACTAGTCGCTTCGTTTCGATGCGGTAGGCGGGGTTGGGGATTTTGTCACTCATGATTTTTCCATCCTAACCAAGAGCAAAACTTTATCCGCAGATGGCGCAGATTGCGCAGATAAAAAAAGAAAATCTGCCAAATCTGCATTGATCTGCGGATGAATATTACGAGTTATTTTTTCTTGCGTGCAGGTTTCTTGCCGAGTTTTGCCAGCAACTCCACCACTTCCTTTTCTTCGTTTTGCTGGTTGGTGAAATACTCATTCATAAACTGCGACCGTCGCAGGCGCAGGGCCATGGGGGCGACGACGCGCAGGTCTTCGGCGGTGACCTGGTCGCGGCTGTCGGCGGCGGCGTAGGCGCGCGCGGCTTCGAACCAGGCGATCTCAGCGCGCAGGGAGTCGATGCCCATTTTTTGGATGAGCGCGATGGCGGGGTTGGCGACCGAGTCCGGCAGGGCGACGGAGGCGAGTCGCTGGCGGGCCGACTGGATCTCGGCGCGCGCGGCCCCCAACTCGTCCGCGTAGGAGGCGAGGAAGGCGCGCGGGTTGGTCAGGTAGGCGCGCACGCGTCGGTAGGCTTCGAGGCGGTCGGTCGCTTCGTCGAGGCCGCGCACGATCAGGCGGAGTCCGAAGCGGTCGAGGATCTGCGGGCGCAGGCGTCCCTCCTCGGGGTTCATCGAGCCGATCAGCACGAAGCGGGCGCGGTACGTCGCGGAGACCGGCCCGCGTCGGACGGTGTAACTGCCTTGCGCGGCGGCGTCGAGGATGGCGTCCACGATGTCGTTGCCGAGCAGGTTGATCTCGTCAATGTAGAGCAGGTTGCGGTCGGCTTGGGCCAGGATGCCGCGCCGGATGCGGAGGCGCTCGTGGACTGCGGCGCGCTCGTCAATGCCGCCGACCACGTCTTCGAGGCGGGCGTTGAGCGGAAGTTCGATCAAGCGGACGCGGTCGGGCGCAGTGAGGGGAATCCCGTTGGCGTATTTTTGCGCACACTCGGGGCAGACGGCTTCGATGCCGCCGGCTTCGATGTCTTCGGGCAGGCAACCGTAGCGACAGGTGGAACGTTCGACTTGGGGGAGGAGATCGAGAACGGAACGGACGGCGGTGGTCTTGGCGGTGCCGCGCGGACCGACGAGCAGGATGCCGCCAATCGAGGGGTTGATGAGGCCCAGGAGGAGCGCGAGTTTCATCTCCTGCTGGCCGACGATGGCGAGGAAGGGGAAGGGCAGGGTTTCGAGCAGGCCGGTGTCTTCGGCGGCGGTGGGCGTGAGGTCTTTGCCGGTGACGTGGTCGAGCAGTTCGCGCAGGGAGCGGAACTGGTGCTGCACGCGCTCTTTGGGTTCGGAGGCGGGTTCGGGGAGGGGGGGGAGTTGGGAGTCGGTCATCTGTGACTAGCCAAATACTTTTGCCACAGATTACACGGATTTTCACAGATTTTAAAAAATCTGTGCAATCTGTGAAATCCGTGGCAGGGGTTTTATTTTCTCTGTTCCAGTCGTCTCTGCTGGCGCTCTTTGGCCTCGGCGAGTTTACGTTCTTCGTCAATCGTCTCGGCAAAGACTTGCGGGACTTTGGTGGGCTTGCCGTCATCGTCGAGCGCGACGTAAAGCAGGTAGGCGGTGTTGGTTTGCCAGCGTTGGCCGGTGAGCGGATTCTCGGCGATGACCTGCACTTCGGCTTCGATGGAGGTGGAGCCGGTGTAGGTCACTTCGGCGTTGAGGATGACCACGTCGCTGGTTTTGATGGGGTGGCGGAAACTCATCGAGTCCACGGCCACGGTCACGACGCGGCATTGCGAGTGACGCATACAGGCCAGCGCGCCGGCCTCGTCCATCAGTTTCATGATCCAACCGCCGTGAACGTTGCCCAGGTTGTTGGCGTGTTCGGGCTGCATCATCTGCGCGAGACTGATGCGGGAGGCGCGCATGGGTTTGGGGGATAATTCAGTCATCAGTGATCAGTGTCCAGTGATCAGTAATCAGTCATCAGTAATCAGTCTCGTGTTGCGTGTGTGCGTGTTTACCTGTGTACCTGCGTACCTCAATCAAGATCCTCCCTCAATTCCCCCGCGTCCAACGCGTGCAGTCGCTCCGGCTCTTCGAGCAAAACGTCCAACGTGCTGTACATCAACTCTTGCATCATCGGCGCGAGCGGGACAGTGGCGGGCGGGGAGATTCGTCGCGGCGGCGTGACCGGCTTCATGCGCGGCTTGGGCGTTTCGAGGACGCGCGAACGCAGGATGCGCGGCTCGTTGGTCAGGTAGCCGACGTAGTAGCCCAGAACCGAGTACACGTCGCGGTTGGGCGTCGCCCATCCGACCCAGTCGCCGTTGCGATTGAAGAGGAAAGGGTAGACCAGAAAAGCCTCTGCGTCCCCTTTGGAGTTATAGATCGGAATGACGCGTGAGACTTGAGGTTGGGAGGCGGATGCGGGTTTGGTTTCCATCATACGTCATTATACGTCCAATAGCGATTGGCGAAGTAATTCCAAAGCATGACAATTCCGATGGCGATGGCCAGCGCGAGATTTTCTCCCAACCCGTCGGCGGTTCCGGGCGCGACCCCGAAGCGGGCGATCACGCCCCCAAGCGGATGCTCCAACCCGCCGATGATGGGCGTGCGGATCAGCAAACCGATCACGTTGATGAGGCCGAACTGGAACATTTGATGATGCACTTTCTTGGTGCGCGACTCGGGGTAGGTCCAATGCCGGTTCCACATAAAGTTGTTGAACACAGCCGCCGCAAACGAGACCGCCTGCGCGTACACGGGCGGGACGTGAAAGGCGATGTTCAGCAGGTTGAAGAGACCAAAGTCCACCACCGTGCCGATGGCGCCGACGGTGGCAAATTTGAAGAAGCGGGCGCGTTCGTTCGCGTCGTTGAAAAGATGGGTCATGCCAATTCGAGTTTTTCCTTGAAATAGGGGATGGTGCGCCGCAGACCCTCTTCGAGGTCCACCTTCGGTTCCCACTGGAGGAGGGAGCGGGCGCGCGTGATGTCGGGCCGACGCCGCTGGGGGTCGCGCGCGCTGCGCTCCCCGGCCATGAACGTGACCCCGGCCGGGTTGCCCGTCACGCGGTTGATCGTCTCAGCGAATTGCAGGATGGACATCTCCACCGGGTTGCCGATATTGACCGGCATGTGTTCATCCGACATGAGTAGGCGGACGATGCCGTCCACGAGGTCGTCCACGTAGCAGAAGGAACGCGTCTGCTGGCCGTCGCCGTAGACGGTGAGGGGCTGGCCGAGCAGGGCCTGTTTGAGGAGATTGGGGAGGGCGCGCCCATCCTCCAAGTCCATGCGCGGGCCGTAGGTGTTGAAGATGCGGACGATGCGCGTGTCCACGCCGTGGTGACGGTGATAGGCGAGGGTCAGCGCTTCGGCGAATCGTTTGGCCTCATCGTAGACGGCGCGCGGGCCGGCGGGATCCACGTTGCCGGGATAGTCCTCGCCCTGCGGATGCACTTCCGGGTCGCCGTAGATTTCGCTGGTGGAGGCGAGCAGGTAGCGCGCCCCGTTTGCCTTGGCCACACCGAGGGTGTTGTGCGTGCCGAGCGCGCCGGCCTTCATGGTTTGGATGGGCAGGTTGAAATAGCCGGAGGGCGATTTCGGGTTCGGACTGGCCGGCGAGGCGAAGTGCATGACCGCGTCCACTTTGCCGGGGACGAAGATGTAGTTGGAAACATCGGCGCGATAGAACGAAAATTTTTCATTCCCCATCAGGTGCGCGATGTTCTCGCGATTGCCGGTGACGAAGTTATCCAATCCGATGACGCTGTGGCCTTCCGCGATCAGTCGGTCGCTCAGGTGCGAGCCGAGAAATCCCGCGGCTCCGGTGATGAGAATACGCATGAAGAAAATCCTTTTTGGTTTGGTAGTTGGGTAGTTATGTGGTTACGTGGTTTGGTAATTGATAATTGGATTGACTTTCGACCTTCGACTTTTGACTCGCTGAATCGCTGATTCACTGAATCGTTTCACTTCCAATCCAGCCTTACCACCAAGCCATCGCCCGTGATCTGATAGGCCTGCCCGTTGCCTGAATCAACCAGCCAGAGGTTGCCTTGATAGACGAGGGCGATGAAGTCTCCGACTTGACCCTCGACGGGTTGCGGCGCCCAGACGGGAGTCTGCGGTTCCAGTCCCACTGCGTCGGAGGGAGGGAAGAGGACGCGGCGGTTCGAGCCGTCGCGGTCCATCACGATGACGCGGTAACGGCTGGCCTCGCTTTGGGTCGGGAAGATGGCTTGCAGGAACGCCAGTTGGTAACTTTTCTCCTTGCCGCTCGGACGCATGGGCGAGGCCGAGGGGTAGGCAAACATTCCGATTTGCGGAATCAGCTTGAGGGTCCGCTCGGAAGCGAAGGAGTAGGCGGAGAGGTCGAAGTTGGGCGATTCCTCCAGGGTCACAGGGGCGGGCGCGGGCGCGTGAGTCGCCGTAAAGAGAGTCTTCGCGTCCGGCCCCCAAGCGAGCGGAGGAATCCACGTCCAGTCGCTGTGGGTTTGAAGCGGCGTGACTTCGATCAGCGGTTTGAGCAGGCCGGTGTCCTGATCCACGAGGCCGACCTCGTCCGGTCGCGCGTAGGCGAGGCGGCCATCCGGTCCCCACGCGAAGGACATGCCCCACCAGCCGTAGACGCCGCCGCTGTTTGCTTCGAGAATTTTGCGAGGCGTTCCCGGCACGCCGCTCGACATGATGACGCGCCAGAAATCGTTGTTGGCCTGCCAGCCCGGCGCGGCGGCGCGCGGCTCCACGGTGGAGTAGCCGAAGGTGGGCGTGGTGTTCGGCGCCCAACCCGCGTAATGCACTACGTTCGCCGCGCCGCTGACGGGAATCGGTTCTCCCTTTCCGTTCGTGCGGATGACCCAGAGCGTGTTGATCTGTTCGGCGGCGGGCTTCTTCGATTTGCGCGTGAAGAGCAAATAATTGCCGCCCGGCGAAATCGCGAAGACGCGCCCGTCGAGATCGCCGGTGGAGACGAGCAGCGCGCGGTTGGCGGTGGAGCCTTCCATGATCCAGGCGTTGCCGCCGGAAAGATAGATCAGTTTGCCAGGGATGGGCAACGGCGCAAAGGCAGACCGCGCGCCGACCATCGCGATCTCGGGTTTGGCCTCTTGTAAGATCACGCTCTTGACGACCGCGCGGCTGGTTTCGATTCCATTTTCCGTCAAGATGCGGTAGGTTAATTCTTCGAGTCCGTTTTCGCCGGGTTGGAGCAGGCGCGTCTCGCCTTCGGGTAGCGACTCGCTTCGCACGATTTGTTTTTCGAACGGGATCTCGACTTCTTCCGTGCTGAACGACTCCACGACGCGCGTGATCGTGATCACGTCCCCGCTTCGGACTACGGTGTAGCCGGGTGGCTCGACCCGATCGAGGCTGCCCGCCACGACTCCGGCCGCGGCCAACGCCTGCGTCACCGTGCTTCCCGCCGCGACTTCCACTTGTCGCGCCGCGCCGTCCACTTGGATCGTCACTGTCACATTCCCGCCCACCTGCGGCGACTTGCACCCCGCCAGCAGCGCGGCGAGGAGGATGAGGATCAGGAAGCGGCGGGCAAAACCGGTACACGGATTACGCGGATTGCACGGATTTACACGGAGAAATCCAGAAAAGAAATCCGTGAGAGTCCGTGTTCGTCCGTGTAATCCGTGTACAAAGTATTTAAGCATAACCGTCGCGCGTCGCTTTGGTATAATCCAGCCGCTATCGGATCTGGCCGACGATGGCCATCACACCGTCGGCGATGGTGATGGACTTGATTCTCATTCCCGTTGCCACCGGTCCGAGCGAACCGGTGTAGGCTTCCTCGATCAGCGCGGTGATGGCGCTGTTCAATTCGTCGGGGAGCGGGAGCGGGCCGAAGTCGGCTGAAACCAGTTCGAGTTTGGGGTCGCCGGCCTCATCCACGCCGACTGCCAGCACGATCCCAACGTTGGCCGTGAAGGCGCCCTGCTTCGATTTTCCGTAGATTCGCATTTGCCCGTCGCGCAAATAGACCTGCGGATCGGTGAACATGGCGTTTTCGTCGCCCGCCATTTTGTAGGCAAGGTAGGAGGTCAGTTGGGTTTCGGTGATGAAAAGCGTGATCACGCCGCTTTCGGCGCCGGCTGTCACTGCAACCTGAATCTGGTCTTTCAACGATTGAACCGCCTCGGTGGAGACGGGAATGGGTTGATCGGGAAGTTCCGGCCCGCCGGTGAAGATGGTGCAAGCCAGCGTCAGCGCGAGCGCCAGCATTAAAAGAAAAAGTTTTTGAGTTCTCATGGGAATTTTCAACCTCGACACGGAGCAATTATAGCATGTCCGATTTGACCGAATCTGTCACCGCCCTGGCTGTTCGATTGGAGGCGTTATTGTTCGTGGCCGCCGAACCCGCGACAACGGCCCAACTGGCCGCCGCGTTGGAGACGACCACCACCACCATCGAACAGGGCCTGCGCGCCCTCGACGAATCCCTCCTGACGCGCGGCCTGCGCCTCCAACGTCACGCGGGGCGCGTCCAACTGACCACCGCGCCGGAATTCGCGGCCCTGATCGAGCGTTTCCTCGGTCTCGAAGCGACCACGCGCCTGAGCCGCGCCGCGCTCGAAACGCTTTCGATCATCGCCTACCAGCAGCCGGTCACGCGCCCGCACGTGGACGAGATCCGCGGCGTGAACAGCGACAGCATGTTGAAGAGTCTGCTCAGCAAGGGTCTCATCATGGAGTCGGGCCGCACGGATGGGCCGGGACGTCCGA
>CAZVAX010000037.1:0-33964 GCA_964625215.1 uncultured Anaerolineaceae bacterium
ACTTTACCAGCAAGTTCCATTTTTGTTAAGGCGCCTTGAACTCTAAACTCAAGTTATTACTCAAACAGATTAAACGTACATGCAAAGATTGTCAGCCCGGACTGCAAAATCTCCCGATTTTGCTCGAAAGTCGGGAGACTTTCGACTCCGTGCCCGACATGGTTCGCGCGCGCGCCATCAAACCTGCCGCGCCCAAGTTGACCCGGCTCGCATACCCCGCCAATAGAACAGGCGACCGTCTTTTGACAGTCGCCTGTTACTACGCAATCTGCAATACGCAGTACTCGATACGCCCTACTCCCTCACTTCTCCATCAATCACATCGCCCTGACCCGACGCCGGCGGCGGTGTGGACGGTCCACCCGGCCCAGGTTGTGGCTGACCCTGAGCATAGAGTTGCTGACTGATGGCGTAAAACGCCTGTTGCAACGACTCGCTCGCCTTCTGGATGCGACCCAAATCCTCGCTCTGCGCGGCAGACTTGAGATCGTTGATCTTCGATTCGATGTCGCCGCGTTCGTTGGCAGGAACCTTGTCGCCCAGGTCACGCAGGGCTTTCTCGGTCTGGTAGACTAGGCTGTCGGCGGTGTTCTTGGCGTCAATCATCTCGCGGCGTTTCTTGTCGGCGGCTTCGTTCTGTCGCGCCTCGTTGACCATGCGATCAATGTCGGCCTTGTTCAGGTTGGTTGAGGCGGTCACGGTCACCTTCTGTTCCTTGCCGCTGGCCTTGTCCTTGGCGGTGACGTTCAGGATGCCGTTGGCGTCAATGTCGAAGGTGACTTCGATCTGCGGGATGCCGCGCGGCGCGGGCGGGATTCCGTCCAGGCGGAAGCGGCCCAGGCTCATGTTGTCGCCGGCCATCGGGCGCTCGCCTTGCAGGATGTGGATGTCCACGGCGGTCTGACCGTCCGCGGCGGTGGAGTAGGTCTCGGTCTTCTTGACTGGGATGGTGGTGTTGCGCTCGATCATCACGGTCATCACACTGCCGAGGGTTTCGACGCCGAGCGAAAGCGGGGTGACGTCGAGCAACAGGATGTCTTTCACCTCGCCGCCCAGGACGCCGCCCTGGATGGCCGCGCCGACCGCGACGACCTCATCGGGGTTGACGCCTTTGTTCGGCTCTTTGTCGGTCAACTTGCGCACCAAATCCTGGACCATGGGCATGCGCGTCGAGCCGCCGACCAGCACCACCTCATTGAGTTTGCCAGCCGACATGCCCGCGTCCTTGAGCGCGGCTTCAAACGGATGGCGGCAACGCTCCAACAGGTCGCCGGTCATTTGCTCGAATTTGGCGCGCGTCAATTTGAGTTGCATATGCTTCGGGCCGGAGGCATCCGCGGTGACGTAAGGCAGATTGATCTCCGTTTCCAGCACCGACGACAACTCGATCTTGGCCTTCTCCGCCGCCTCGCGCAGACGTTGCAATGCCTGGCGATCGGAACGCAAGTCAATGCCTTGTTCTTTCTTGAATTCATCCGCCGCCCAGTTGACGATGCGCTGATCCCAGTCGTCGCCGCCGAGGTGCGTGTCGCCGTTGGTGGCCTTCACTTCGATCACGCCCTCGCCCACTTCCAGCACCGACACGTCAAACGTGCCGCCGCCCAGATCGAAGACGAGGATGGTCTCATCTTTCTTTTTATCGAGTCCGTACGCGAGCGCGGAGGCGGTCGGTTCGTTGATGATGCGCATGACTTCCAAACCGGCGATGCGACCGGCATCCTTGGTGGCCTGGCGCTGGCTGTCGTTGAAATAGGCCGGGACGGTGATGACCGCCTGCGTAACGGGTTGCCCGAGATAAGCCTCCGCGTCTGACTTAAGCTTGCCCAGCACCATCGCGCTGATTTCCTGCGGGCTGTATTCGCGATTGGTGATGGGGATCTTCACGCGCACATCGTCCGAGGGTCCCGGCACAACTTCAAACGAGACCATGCCGCGCTCGTGGCTGGTCTCTTCAAAGTGACGGCCGATGAAGCGCTTGATGGAATAGACGGTGTTTTCCGAATTGATGACGGCCTGTCGCTTCGCGGTCTGACCGACGAGGCGCTCGCCGTTTTTATTGAACGCCACCACCGACGGGCAGAGGCGTCCACCCTCCGCGGTGGAGATGACGGTCGCTTGTCCGCCTTCCATGACGGATACGACGCTGTTTGTGGTTCCGAGGTCAATGCCGATGATTTTTCCCATAGGATACTCCTTCACGATTGTGATGGTGAGGTTGGTTTGTGTGTAGTAGTGATACTTTAACCCCGGACCGCTAGAATTCCGTTAACAAGATGTAGAAATTTTATCGGCTGGCGTGGCGCGGAGTGGCGCTCCGCAGATCGGCTCTTCGGCGGGAGGCCATCCCGCCCCACGATTTTCTTTATTTGATCTCTTGCATAAGTGATCGGGAATCACGAAGTTCCACTTCGAGGGGCGCTCCGAAAGTAAAACTTTCGGAATCCTCGCCCAATTTGGGATTTTTGCAAGAGTTTATTCCCCCGCGCTGACCGTAACCGAATCAAATTCCAAGCGCACCGGCAGGGACTCGAAGGAGGAGACGCCGATGCCGATCTTGCCATTGTTGAGTCCATGCTCTTCTTCGTTGAAGGCGATCAACTCCACACCGTTGATGAACAAGCGAAGGTATGTGCCAGAGCAGACCACGCTGTAGTTATTTTCGCTCTGCCCCGGCAGGATCGCGGCCGAGATTCCATCCGCGAGAGTGGAGTATTTCACTTCGTCGGCTTGGGCGTCCCATTGCGCGAAGAGGATGCGGTAGGTTCCTTCGGTGGAGATGGCGAACTCGTACCAGCCCTTATCCAAGTCGAAATGACAGAGGAGGCTGGTGAGATTTCGAATAACACCGCGGTTTGTTACGCGGACATCCAGGCGCACTTCGCGATAGACGATTGGTTCGTACAGGGCGTAGGCGTAGATGTACTCCCCCTCCAGCAGGAAGTTCCAACGGCCGTTTTCAATGAAGGCGCGGAAGAGACTTGGGTCGCCGTTGGTTTGGGTGACGGTCCAATCGCGCGGCTCGAAGTCGAAGGGGTCGGTGAAAAAGCGGGAGGGAGAGTCGGAATGGGTTGGCGAGACCGGACTGGGCGTCGCGAGAGGCGGCGTTGGGGCGACGCGTCCGCCTGGGAGGGCGCATCCGGTCAGGACGAGGAACAGGGTCAGGCGGAGAAGGAGTCGCATCCTAGATTTAAGGAAGGGTGACTTTCAGCCAGTCGAGCGCGACGAGGATGGGCAGACGGTCGAAAGAGGCGACGCCAACGCCCACCCAGCCTTCGCGCAGAACGTATTGGTTTTCAGGATAGGCGCGGGCGAGTTGCCCGTTGATGTAGAGGCTGAGGTCGCGCCCGTTGCAGACGACGCCAATCTCGTTCGGCTGCCGGTCAAGACGCATGGCATCGGACACGCCCTCGGCGAGCAGGGTGGGAATGGCGTTTGATTCTTCGTCCCAAGCGAAATAATAGAGGTTGTATGCGCCGCTGTTGAAAACTTCGAATTGATACCAGCCCTCGCGTTCGCTGTAACGACAGATGAGGTTGAGCGCGTAGGGCGTTCCGCTTCGGTTGACGAGGCGCAGGTCGAGGCGGACGTTTTTGTAGGTTTCAGAGGGGTAGAGACTAAAGGCGCGCAGGTCACGACCGCCGAGGTCGAAGAGCCAGAAACCGTTTTCGACGCGCAGGTCAAATAGACCGGGTTCGCCGCTGGTGGTGAAAGTCTTCCAGCCGGTCACTTCACGCTCGAAGTCGTTTTGGAAGTAGCGCATGGAGGGGACGAAGGTGGCCGTGGGCGCGGAAGGCGCGACAGTCGGCGAGGGTGGAACCGGCGAAGGCGAAGCGGTTGCCGCGGGCGCGGGCGTGACAGGCAAGGCGCAGGCGGTCAATAGAAAAACAATGAAGAGCAATCGCGAGGTTTTGATCATCGGGTTAAGTATAAACTGGAATCAAACACGCCAACCAAAATGGTTGGCGTGTAAGTGGAGACGCCGGGAATCGAACCCGGGTCCGAAAGAATCGACCCTCGGAAATCTACGAGCGTAGCCGGTCGAAGGTGTTACCGCAGGTATCTCGTCCGGCAGGAATTGCCTACGGTTAGCCGCTTTGTCTTTTGCACGGGTAGCGGCGTGATGTGCAGCGCTCCGCGTTTGTCTCGCCCGGGCCGGTCCCTGGCGGAGATCGGGGCCGGTGGACGCGGTCTTACGAAGAAGACCGAACTGTCATGCTAATCGCTTATGCAGCGAGGGGCATGGCAGCGTAGGAAGTGCGGTTGGCACTTGAGGTTTTGCGCTGAGTTAACGAGATCGGCGCCTCTCGGCTCGCATTCCGGGACCAGCCTCCTCCGTCGAAGCCTGTCGTCCCCGGAGGCGCGCCTTTGTCTGTGACGCGCCTACGCTTCCATTATAGCGCTCAATTTTGAGGCTTATTTCACCTTGAATGCCATAAGGGTAATATCGCCTTCCCCGTTGACATCCTCGCCATTCTCAACTAAACTATACGCAACCACTACACGCTATCCCGAAAGGAGACGCGATGGCAAAAAATTCCTCCGCGCACCTCACTCCACAGTCCCTGCTCCCAGCGGCCTTCAAGGCTTGGGAGTCCTTCATGCGCGACCAGGGCCGCTCCCCCAACACGATCAAGGCCTTTCTTTCCGACGTGGGCCTGCTGGCTCAATTCCTACCGCCCGATCGCGCCATCGGCGCCATCACCACCGCCGAACTCAATCGCTTCTTTGCCTGGATGGAAAAAGAACGGGGCGTCCCGTGCAGTCCCAAAACTTTGGCGCGGCGCATCACCTCGGTCAAGTCCATGTTCCGCTGGCTGCACCAATTCGGCGTGCTGATCGTGGACCCGGCGGAGAAGGTCGCGCAACGTTCGGCCATCAGTCCGCTACCGCAAGTGCTGACCGACGAGGAAGCCCAAGCCTGCCTCGACGCCGCGAACCGCCACCGCCATGACGCCAAACCGGACGCGCGTCCCTACGCGTTGTTGGCCCTCCTGCTTGCCACCGGCATCAAAAAGAGCGAGTGCCTCGGCATCCACTTGAATCACCTCGACTTTGACTCGCCCAGCGGCGCGCTGGTCTTCATCCGCTACGCGAGTCCCTCCAACCGCTACAAGGAACGCAAACTTTTGCTCGACGATGAATGGGTGAAAGCCTACAAGGAATACAAGGCGCAATACAATCCCACCGACCAACTCTTCCACTGGTCGCCGCGCCGCTTGGAGTACCTGCTCGAAGACATCGGCGAGGAGGCCGGCCTCGACAAGCATCTCTCCTTCGACATGTGTCGCTGGACCTCGGCCCTGCGCGATTACAAAGGCGGCGTAGAAAACGACCGCGTCCGCCAGAAATTGGGCATCTCCAAAATCCAGTGGCGCGAGATCAACATGAAGTTGAGACAGTTGAGCGAGAAGTGAACTAAAAACCAGGTTTCTGGCAGAAACCTGGTTTTAGTCTGTCTCTTTCTTCTTCCCCGGCGCGACCAAATTGAAATATACGATCTGCCGTGAAGACTTGGTGAGGCGAAACGGGTCGGCAGGCTGGAAGCCGGGAATCCAAGCGATCTCCTCGCCCGCGCAAAGCAAGGGCCAACGGTCACGCGCCCGCTGGGGGACTTTTTCGTTGGTAAACAAGTCCGACAACTTCTGGGTGTGACCGCCCATCCCCAGCGGCTCGAAGCGATCTCCGTCGCGGCGGACGCGCAGGGAAAGGTCGCCCTTTAGTCTGTCCGCGTCGAGCCAGGCCTGGAAGGGATCCTCGTTCAGTCGCATCTGCTCCCACGCCAAGGCAGGGATGCTCCACCTCTCGCAGTTGAATTTCCACCCGCCCGGCAATTCCATCCCCCCGGGCAGACTCAACGGAATCGAATCAACGTTTGCGGGCAATTGCGGCCAGCGTTCGAACGGAAGCGCCGCCTCGCTTCCCGCGACGAGGAACCGGTCGGCCTCACGCAACAGGCGGACGCCCCCGCTCAACGAGATCTGCACGGGCCGATTGGGGTCGGCGAGGAAGGCGGTGGCGCGCTCGAGGGTATGGAAGGCGATCTCGTCCGGGGGGCCGATCCGCTCGAGGGAACGACGAAGCAGGCGCATTTGGAGTCCGAACGAAAGAGGCAGGAGCGCGGCCGCGTCGAAGATGGTCAGGCCCGGGGAGTCGGTCAACACAGTCTGATTCCAGGCGGCGTCCACTGCCTGGTTGACGATGGCATGGTCGTCCGCGAGCAATTGGGCTGTGCGCAAAACGGCCTGGCGGAATTTTGGATTGTAGGTTTCGAGGGTGGGGATCAGCAAATGACGAATGCGGTTGCGCAGAAAGTTGAGCGACTCGTTGCTCGGATCGTGATGCGGACGAAGCCCCTGTCCCGCGCAGTAGACGACCGTCTCTTCGCGCCACACGTCGAGCAAGGGACGCACGATTGGAATGTGGGCGTCGAAGGCGGGAAGAACGGCGCTGTAAGACATGCCCTTGAGTCCGGTCAACCCCGCGCCGCGCAGGAAGTGCATCAGCACGGTTTCCACCTGGTCGTCGGCGGTGTGACCGACGGCGATGGCTTGCGCCTGGCGGAGACGCGCCTGCTCGAAGAGGAAGGAATAACGCAGGTTGCGCGCGGCTTCCTCCACCGAAAGTTTCTTTTCGCTGGAATAGGCCCGCACGTCGGCGCTTTCCACCACCGAAGGGATGCGCAAACGCGCCGCCATCTGCTCGACGGTGTTGGCTTCCAGGTCCGATTCGTCGCGTAATTTATGATTGAAGTGCGCCACAATGATCGGATACCCCGCGCGGCGCAAAATATCCATCAGGCACAAACTGTCCGGCCCGCCGGAGACGGCCACAATGATGGGGCGTCCCGGCTCGAGCCGGCATTCTTTTTGCAGGATGGAGTCCATGCTGGGAAGCATGGGTCAATTGTACCCCCATCCCCAACCATTACAACTGATACAGTTCCACCAACACTCCGCCCGTGGACTCGGGATGGATGAAGGCGTATTTCTTTCCATCGGCGGCGAGGCGCGGCTCTTCGTTGATGAGGCGGATGTTTTTCGCTTTCAGTTGCGCCAGCATCCCGGCAATGTCATCCACCTCGAGGCAGAGATGATGCATCCCCGGTCCGCGCTTGGCGAGGTATTTGGCGAGGCCCGAATCGTCTGTAGTGGGTATCACCAGTTCCACCTCCGATCCCGCCAGCGGAAGGAAAGCCACCTGCGATTTCTCCGCGGGGACGTCGCGCAATTCGTGCAATTCGAGGCCGAGCGCGTCGCGCCAGAACGAAAGCGATTTCTCCATATCGTCCACCACGACGGCAACGTGATTGATTTGTTTGATAGCGGGCATGTTTCACCTGTAACGCGCTCTGGGCGCGCATTGACATTCAGATTCATCGGAGATCGACGCGGATGGATTTGGACCTGCATCGTCCCCGGCGCTGCTCGGATGGTTCAAACCATTTTCTTTTCCGGCCACGGAGCAAAACGATACGCCTGCGCGCCGACCTTGGAAACGATCTGCTCGAAAACATTTCTGGTATCACCATCGAGCGGGATACTGTAAATTAACCGGAGTTCTCCATGCGGCGTGTTCGGCATGATGGCATGGGTTAGAAATTTCATCTCGCCGTGAATCGCATGGACGAATTCAAACAGGTCAATGTCTATGTCTTTATCGTCTTCCAACAACGCAGAGTGACGCCAATATCGCTCGAAGCCCGGATATTTTTTGGGGTCGCGAAATTCATTGATCAAATACCGGAAGTAGGGATGGGCGCGATACCGCAGGCTGATTTCACGCACGGAACGCACCGAATTGAGCAGATACTGGTTATATTCGGTCGTCACCACCGAGGAAAGAATGCTCCCAAACAGCAGCCGAAGGGAATTGTATCCGCCGGGAATCCCTGGCGCTTCTTCGATCATCGCCGGCGTGATCTGATAGAACGCAAGCGCGCTGGCATTGGCCGCCACACTTTCTCCAAACACATCCAGGATATAGGCCGGGGCGCGCAACTTCCCGAGCAGAACGAGCAACTTCTCGAAAACCTCCAACGACTTTTTGATTCTCGCCGCCTGCGAACGAAACGCCTCCCCGCCGAAATCAAATTCGTCCAATCCGCTGGCCGCTAGGAAGAATTGCCGCCTTTCATTGATATTTAGGTCGAGCGCCCCAGCCAGCCTTGCGACCAAGTCCGCTTCCAGGTTTTGTTTCACCCCGCGTTCGATTTGGCTGACCACAGCCACAGTAACATCCGCCTTTTCGGCAAGTGCGAACTGGGTCAAATTCAAATCCTGCCGCAAGGCGGCCGTTAGTCTGCCAAAATCTTTTTTATTCATGGAAAACGGGTGGATTTTACCACTCAAAGAAATTTTTGAACCGTCTCAAAAACATCTTGCTGGACTAAAGCGCCCAATTTTCATAGAATTGTCTTGTTCCCTTTCGCAAAACCGCCCCGTGGGACCAGGGCACCTACAAATCCAAAGACCTCAGTAGCGGGCTGAGGTCTTTGGATTTCTTTCTATACTTTCATGAAACCGAACAGCCTCCACATCCCCCGCATCATCGCGTGACCAAAATCCGGCTTCAGGAATTGGTTGGGACACGACCCCGGAATGACCGCGATCCCGTTCGTTTTGCACATCTCCACCGCCTCACGCGAGACGCTGGTCATGCTTGCGGCCAGCCCGGGCTTGGTTCCCATCATGCAGTGCATCCACACATGCTTGATCCCCAAGTCCACGCACTGCTGGACGATCTGGTCGGTCACTTTGGGGTTGGCGAGAATGAACACCGCATCGGGCTTGCCGGGGATGGATTTCAAATCCGGGTAACACGGCGCGCCGTCATACGTGGAGATGCGCGGGTTGACCGCGTACACCTCGTAGCCATTCTTCTTGAAATTTGCATAGGCCAGGTTGCATCCGGTATCGTGTTTATCCGATACGCCCACCACTGCGATCTTCTTTTGCGCCAGAAAATCCCTCGCCATGTTGTCAATGGTCGCCATACGATTTCTCCTTAACTGAAAATCAGGGCCCGCCGGTCCCGACTGAATGAAGCGTTGTACTCTGCAAAGTCATCATGCCCGCGATTATAAACATTTCGGCGGGTTTAACAAGATGACAAATATCACATCCGCTTCTTCTCTCAACCCGTTTTTGAAATGGGCTTGTCCGGCCAGGGCGCAAAGCGATAGACCGCCCTCCCGTATTGATTCGCAAACTCCGCGAAGGCGCGTTCCGCGTTATCGTTCAGCGGTTGGGAAACAACGAGATACAATTCCCCAAAGGCGGTCACGATCGGCGTGGAAAGGGAAATGAATTTAAGCTCCCCCCGATTCCGATGCTGATAACTGACGGGATACGAACTGGTCTCCACATCCTGCTCCACGGAATACGCCAGTTTCCAATACCTCTCGAACGAAGGATACACATCAGGATTCCGGAAGATTCGCATGAGATACTCAAAGTACGGTCTGGCGCGATACCGCAGGGTAGACACGCGAAACGAGCGAATGGCCTTCAAAACATAATTATCCCAATCCTGGTTCGGGGCCATCTGTGAGCGCACAGGCATAGAGCGGACGAGGAGAAAGTGGATGATGTTAAATCCCAAGGGAGCGTCGTCAGAAATCCCCAAATTGGTCAAGGAAGATTGCAGGTTGGCCGGGCCAATGCCGAACAAAGCCAGGGTCGCGCCATTCGCCATGATAATATCGCTGTACGGATCGCGAACAAACGCCGGAACGCGCAATTGTTCCATCATTCGTTCGATCTTCGCCAACTCCTTTTCCGGGTTGGCTGTGTCGGAGGCCACCTGCGGCAAATCGGGCCGCACAATCTGATGCGGCTCCACTCCCGCGGAGGCCAGAAAAAATTCCCGGCGTTCCAGCGTCATCATCTGAAACGCGTTGGCCAGGGCCACCAATTGACCCGGTTCAAAATGCGCCTTCACTCCGCGCTCGATCTGACTGATGATCGGCTCGTCAATCTCCGCCACGCGCGCCAGTTGGCTCTGCGTCCAACCCATATCGCGCCGCAGGCTGGCGATCAATTTACCAAACTCCTTCCTATTCATTGGCGTCTCCGCCCTGATTGTCGCCCAAAAATATTTTTGAGTCAAGTTGAAAATGCTTTTCTGGACAATTCCATGAAGACGGCTAAAATTCGCCTAGAACATTTGGGGCGTCGGGGAACTACTTGCAGGGGCAACCCTGCGCCAAGGGAGGATCGGCAGGAGGGGGTTCGTCATCAAAAAGACGCCTTTTCGGCGTCTTTTTTCTAGCGAACCAACGTTTCGTACAACCGCCCATACAACCCGCGAAAAGTTCGCACCCCCGCGTTCAAACCGACATACACCGAGGGAATCAACAGGTTCAACGCGAAAACGATTCCCAGGGCCGCCCTGCCGGGCCTGCTCGAAATCCCATCTTTGAGAACCGACAACGCCATCAACAACGCCGGGAACGCGTAACCCATCAAACGCGACGTATCCACCGCGGAGAACGTCATCAGGACCGCCGCGCCCACCGTCGCGATCATGAACCACGCCTCGCTTCGCCGCGCGGACCGGAAAGCGGCTGCCACACCCCAAACCAATACGGCCCACAGAGCCTTGTACCCCTCGAACAAACCAAACGCCTCCAACGCCGGTTCGCGTCTCACCCACGCCAAACCGGACATCCCTTCCACATTTCGACTCGCCAACGCCGCCGCCACATCAAAGTTCGAAAGCGCCATCCAAACGAAAATATACAAACCCAGCCCGAGCAAGTAGGCCCATTGCTCCTTGCGCGGCAGGTAACGCCACGCCAATACCAACCCCACAAAAAAACTGGACTCGTTCGCGATCAACGCCAGCAGAAGCAACGACAGTTTCGCGGCCGGGCTTAACGTCTCCTGCATCGCCAGAAGGAAGAGCAAATACACCAGCACATCCGGATACCCCGGCGCTTGAAATTGGAACGACACAAAACTGACCGTGCAAAGCGACAAGAATTCCCACAGAGATATGCTTGTGTTCTTCCGCGTCCACGCGTATAAAACGGCGATGAAGAGGACTGTCAACGCGAGAAAGAAACCGTAGAAGGGCCACGTGCCGCGCAGGAAGAGAAAATACGAAAGCGCGGGCATGAGCAGGCGCGTGCTCTGCCAATCTGCCGCTTGATTGAATGGGTCGAGCGACCTCAGACTGTAATCCACGCCCAGGCCGAGGGGCCCCCGCTGAAAGGTCAGGGCGAATGAAGCGAGGGCGACGCCGAGGGCGACCGCGAGAGGCAAGAGGATGTCGCGCCAGGAGGCGGTTTTCCAGCGGGAGTAGATGTCCCGGCTAATCGGCACGGACAGGCCCGCCAACGCCAGCAGGAAAATCAGCCCCTTGGCGAGGGGGAGGGCGGTTTGCATCAGGGCCGAGTCGCCCGCCGCGTTTGGAAGAAAAGAGGCGAGCCTGTCGGCGGTCAGATGTACGATCAGGGTCATCAGGAGGAAACAGGCAAGGAATCCCCACATGCCTGAAAAGTCGGATGGGAACAGCCGTGAGGCTTTGTTCATCGGATTTTTATAGAAACGCCCAGAGCATCCAAAACACGATCATGAGCAGACCGATGCCAAAGCGCGCCGCAAACGACGCGCCCCAGCCGATCAAAAAGACGCGCCCCGATTCGAGCGCCTCTTTCCAATTGCGGAAACGCAGGTATTCCAAGCCGAGGAGCGCCAAGGGGGAAGCGATCAGGCCAATGAGAGGCGTGGCGAATAGGCTGACGATGATTCCCACCGCGTAGCACAGCAGGATCGTCCGCCAGGGAATTTCGTGGCCGCGCATCTTGGAGGCAATGATGATATTGTCCACGATGTTGCCGCCGATCATCAAGAGCGTGATGAGAACGAACAGGAACCAATCCCAGCCTGTCATCGCCTTGCTTGCTGCTTGAATGGCGGCGTACGCCGCGGTCGCCAGCCACATGACGGTGAGGCCGGGGAAGACAGGCACGATGAGTCCCACCAAGCCGAGGAGCAGAACGAATAACGTCAGGGTTTGGAGGAGGATTTGGCTGAAGGTAGTCAAGTCGAAGGGCATGTTTGGAGACGGAAGACCGAAGACGGGGGATAGGAGACGGGTGCTGGGGACGGAGGACAGGAGACGGGTGCTGGGGACGGAGGACAGGAGACGGGTGATGGGGACGGAAGAAAATCTTTCGGTCTTCCGTCTTCCATCCTCGGTCTTCCGTCCCCGGTCTGTTTACGGTCGAATTATATCAATCCCGCCCATCCACGGAAGGAGGACTTCCGGCACGACAATCGAGCCGTCGGCTTGCTGGTAGTTTTCCATCACAGCGATGAGGGCGCGCGGCAGGCCCAAGCCCGATCCGTTCAGGGTATGCACAAAGCGGACCCTGCCGCCGTCGGCGGGACGATATTTGATGTTGGCGCGGCGCGCCTGGAAGTCGGTCACATTCGAGACCGAGGAGACTTCCAGCCACTCGTGGCAGCCGGGAGCCCAGAGTTCGAGGTCGTAGGTGAGGGTCGAACCGAAGCCGATGTCGCCGGTGCAGAGTTGTTTTACGCGATAGGGGATCTGCAACTGCGCGCAGGTCTCTTCGGCGTCGGCCAGCATCTTCAAGTGCATGGCCTCCGACTCTTCGGGCTTGCAATAGATGTACATCTCGACCTTGTCGAACTGGTGACCGCGCTTGATGCCGCGCACGTCGCGGCCGGCGCTCATCTTTTCGCGGCGGAAGCAGGGCGTGTACGCGGTGTAGAGTTTGGGCAGGGCGGCCTCGTTGAGAATCTCATCCATGTGCAGGCCGGTAAGCGGAATCTCCGCGGTCGGGACGAAGTACAGATCCTCCTCGTGATCCTTGTAGAGGTTGTCGGCAAACTTGGGGAGTTGTCCCGCGCTGTAGACGGTGGCGGTGCGGACCATGAACGGCAGGTATTGTTCGGTGTAGCCTTGTTTGCGCGTGTGCAGGTCGAGCATCCAGGCGATGAGGGCGCGTTGCAGCCGCGCGCCCGCGCCGCTCAGCACGTAGAAGCGTGAGCCGGTTAATTTTGCGCCGCGTTCGAAGTCAATGATGCCGAGCGCGGGGCCGAGGTCCCAGTGCGGCTTGGGCGTGAAGTCGAATTTGCGCGGCTCGCCGATGGTTTTGAGGATCACGTTTTCGCTGTCGTCTTTTCCGTAGGGGGTGCGCGGGTCGGGGATGTTCGGCAGGGTGGACATGATTGCCATCAGGTCGGCCTCCACCGTTTCGAGGTCGCGATCGAGCGCAGTGATTCGGTCGCCGACGACGCGCATCGCGTCAATCTTGGACTGCCGGCCGAGCGCGTCTTGCATCTTGCCGATGGCCTTCGAGACAATGTTGCGTTCCGCTTTGAGCGCTTCCACTTCGTTAAGCAGGTTGCGGCGTTGACCATCCAACGATTGGATGGCGTCCACGATGGACGGGTCGCCCTGGCGATCCCGCAACGACTTGCGAACTACGTCGGGTGATTCGCGGATCAGATTGATGTCGAGCATGTTGCACCTCCAGTGCTGTGTCGGACGGCGGACTGTAGACGGCCGACCGTGAATGACAATCGGAAGTCCACGGTCTACGTCCAGAAATAGAATACGCCCCCGGTCCGTTTGCAGGACGAGGGGGCGTCTCGTGGTGCCACCTGCTTTTGCTGTGACGCAATTTGGCAAATTGCGCTACAAGCCTTGGAGCGCGCTAACGGGCGCACCCGTCCCTCTTACTGTTACACAATTTAGCAAATTGCGCCACACCTGCGAGGGCGATTAGGCAGAGGGGATTTCGCTGCTGGGCGGGCCGCCTCGCATTGACCGGCGGCTTTCTGAACCGTTGCACAGGTACTTGTCTCTGCGCGTTCTTATTGGGGGTGATTATATGCGGAGAGGAGTTATTGTCAATCCTCATTCCCTTCGAAATACTCCACCGTGGCCTGGCCCTCTTGCGAAACTCCCTGGCGCGTGATCACCTTCCAGATCGTCAGGAAAATAATTTTGATATCCAGCCAAAGACTCCAGTGATCCACATACCAGACATCCAGCGCGAATTTCTCGGGCCAGGTGAGAGCGTTGCGACCGTTGACCTGCGCCCAGCCGGTGAGACCAGGGAACGCGTCATGCCGGCGCATTTGCTCGGCGGAGTAGAGCGGCAGGTATTCCATCAGCAGGGGACGCGGGCCGACGATGCTCATGTCGCCGCGCAGGATGTTGAGAAGTTCGGGCCATTCGTCGAGGGAGAGGGAGCGGAGGAAACGCCCGAGGGGAGTCAAGCGCTCGGCGTCGGGGAGCAGGCTCCCGTCACGCGCGAGGCGGTTTGTCATCGTGCGAAATTTATAGATGAAGAAGGGACGTCCCTTGTGACCCGGTCGCTGTTGGCGGAAGAGAATCGGCGGGCCGTGAAAGGTCAAGACCAGCAGCGCCACGATCAACAGGATGGGCGAGAGGACGACCAGGGCGAGGGCGGCGAAGAATAAATCGAACAGGCGTTTGCTCACGGGCATGGATTAATTTTACCCGCTAATTATGGTATGATTTTAGCCGGAGCGACCTATGAACGAACGAATCTTGATCATCGAAGACGACCAGGCCATCTTGAAAATCATTCAACGCGGATTGGCCTACGAGGGGTACACCGTGGACACCGCCACCGAGGGCCGCACCGGCTTGATGTTGGCGCGTGAGCACCAACCCGACCTGGTGATCCTCGATTGGATGTTGCCCGGTATGGACGGCCTCGAAGTGTGTCATCGCATGAGGACGGCCAGCGGCTCGGTGCCGATCCTGATGCTCACCGCCAAAGACGCCGTGCAGGATCGCATTCAGGGTCTGGACGCTGGGGCGGATGATTACATGGTCAAGCCGTTCAACCTCGACGAACTACTGGCGCGCGTCCGCGCCCTGTTGCGCCGCACCCAGCCGGACCGTGTGCCGGTTCTCAAATTCGCCGACCTGAGTCTCGACACCGGCTCGCGCCAGGCCTCGCGCGATACCCGCCTTGTGCAACTGACCGCCAAGGAATACGAACTGCTCGAACTCTTCATGCGCCATCCCAAACAAGTGCTTACGCGCGAAGTCATCTTCGACCGCGTGTGGGGCTACGACTTCGGCGGGGAGAGCAACGTGCTGGAAGTCTACATCCGCTACCTGCGACAGAAACTCGAAGAAGGCGGCGAGGCGCGTCTCATCCACACCGTACGCGGGGTCGGCTACGTGATGCGGGAAAACCCGTAGCGAGACAGCGAATCAGCCAAGAGCCAACAGCCCGTAGCCAAAAGCCAATTACCATTTACTAATCTCCAATTACCTCGTGTCTCTTCGAGATCGTCTCACTTTACTCAACGTGATTCTGGTGGGGGGACTTTTTATTTTCTTCGGCATCGTCGCCTATGTGATCGCCTCCCTTCTGCTCTATCAACAAATTGACAACACCCTGGCCGATACCGCCAACAAAGTGGTGGCGGAGGTCAGTTTGGATCAGTCCGGCCAGATGGAGGAACTCATCACCCCCAACCTGAGCCTGACCTCCAACCTTTACATCCAGGTTTGGTCGGGGGAGCGGCTGGTAGATTCGTATCCGCGGCTGAACGTCAACTTTTCGGTGGATCCGATCGGGCGCGGTTCCACCGAGCCGGTGTATCGCAATGTGGATTTTAGCGGCCTGCGCGTGCGCGTCTTGAGCGTGCCGCTCTATCTCGAGCGACGCGTGATCGGCGTAGTGCAAGTGGCGGCCAATCTGGATGTGGTCGAGTCGTCGTTGCGGACTCTGTTCTCGGTGCTGGTTCTCGCCACCGTGTTGGGCATCGCCATCGCGGCCATCGCCTCGCGCGGGACGGTGGAGCAATTCATTACCCCTCTCGATTCCATCACCATCGCCGCCGACCAGATCAACCGCGCCGACGACCTCTCGCGCCGCGTCCCCTTCGAGGGCGACCCCGAAAACGAGGTGGGGCAACTCGTCAACGCCTTTAACCAAACCCTCGAACGGCTCGAGGTTCTCTTCACTTCCCAGCAACGCTTCCTGGCCGATGTGAGCCACGAATTGCGGACTCCCCTCACCGTCATCAAAGGCAACGTGGACTTGATGCGCCGCATGAAGGAATTCGACGCCGAATCGCTCGACAGCATAGACGCCGAGTCCAACCGCCTCACCCGCCTCGTCACGGACCTATTGCTGCTTGCCAAAGCCGAAGCGGGTCAACTCCCCCTCACGAAAATCAACCTCCCTCTCGACGAGTTGTTGATGGAAGTCTTCGGGGAAATGCGAGTGCTGGCGGGCAGCCGGGTGCGCGTGAAACTCGCGGAGATTGACCAGTTGCAGGTCAACGGCGACCGCGATCGTTTGAAGCAGGTGCTGATCAACCTGATCGCCAACGCCATTAAATTCACGCCCGTGGGCGGCGAGGTGTTTCTTAGTTTAAGTCGCGCCGGCAATCACGCCAAGTTGATCGTACGCGACACCGGGCCGGGAATCCCCGCCGAAGACCTGCCGTACATCTTCGAGCGCTTCTACCGCGCCGAAAAATCGCGCACGCGCTCCGGCACATCGGGGTTTGGACTCGGCCTGTCCATCGCGCATTGGATCGTGGAACAACACGGCGGGCGGATCGAGGTCAGTTCGCAGGAGGGGAAAGGGACGACGTTCGCGGTGTGGATTCCATTGGTTTCGTAGTTGGGCGGTTCTCGTCTCTCATAACCCCAACCTCGACGCGGCTTGACGACAAAGACTCGCGCCGTACTTGGTAAACCATTCCATGAGCGCTTCGCTGGTGGATAAGCCTGCGCGGGCGTCTTCGTAGATCGGCGCGCCGTATTGGATATATCGCTTCGTTTCAGCGGGCCAGGTCCACTCGGCGCGACCGATGAGACCGATACCGCCGTTGTACCCCGCGAGCGCGAGACGCGGATTCCCTCCGGCGCGTTCGAGGGAACGGCCCAGGTAGTCGAGTCCGCGGCGGGCGTTGGTGGCGGGATCGTAAGGATCGTCTGTCGCGTAGAAATGGAAGGGCATGACCTGGAAGAGTCCCATCGCGCCGGAGGTGGAAAGGGCGCGCGGATCGCCGCAGGATTCAATCTGCATCACGGCGGCGGCGAGGTTGGGGTCGAGGCCAAAGTCGGCGCTCCAGGCGAGGATTTGGTTTCCCCAATATTGGACTTCGGGTGTGAAGATGGATGAAAGCGCGCCGGAGGGAGAGGCCGCGTCGGCGCGATAGCGGGAGTCGTGGTTGAAATTGACGAAGGCCGCCAGCAGACATCCCACGATCAGCACAGCCAGCGGGGGCAGGAGCAGGCCCGACGAATAGCCGCTTCCCGGTGGTGCGGAAGCGGCTATCCGAGGAGCGCGGCGGGCGCGGGGGGAATAGTCAGCGCGAGGACGGGGCATGGGAGTTGCCGAGGGTGGGCGCGGGGCGGAGATTCGAGATGGGTGGACAGGAGCAGGTCCGCGTCCAGGAAAGAAGCGGGAGAGGGTTAGGACTCGCGCTGGGAGGCGACGTAGGCGCGGTCGCTGGTCGCGTTCGCGCCGTCAACGCTGTGATAGGTCGGTTCGGGCCGGGAGGAGGCGAAAGAGGATTGGGTCATCGGCTTGATGGGAGGACGTTGCAGGGTGGAAGCCGGGCGCAGGGTGGCGTTGTTTTGTGAGGCAGGGGTGTAGGTTTGCATAGGGCGCGGCGCGTTGTATTGTGATGCAGTGGCAGTGGAGAAGAGGCGGTCGCCCGCGAGGGAGAAGGTGCCGATGATGAGGACGCGGATGAGCCAGACCATGATGGCGACGAAGACCGGGACGACTTTAGTGAGGGTGTTGCCGCTGACTACCTCGCCCGCGGCGGCGCTGGTGTTATTGACAATGGCGACCGATACGCCCCACCAAGTGAGGGTGGCATTGAAGCCCGCGGCGAGAAGCCAGGCCCCGAAGAGATACCAAACTTCGGCGGGTTCGTTGCGGCCCTGTTCAGGAGTGAAGATGCGGGCGATGCCGGCAAAGTCAATGCCGCAAAATGCGACGGCAAGGACGGTAGCCCAACGCATACCTGCAAAGGTCAGGCCGCCAAGCACGTCGAGCAGGGCGAACTGGGTGGTGCTGAAGTTGAACAGTTCGAAAGCGAGCAGGGCAAAGACGATCATGGCGCCCCAGGCCATACCGCGATTGAACTTGCGTCCGTGGGAAAGACTGCGCCAGAGGGCGGCTACGCCGTCGCCGGATTTGTATTTTGGATAGGCTGTGTTCATCTCGATCTCCTTTGGATGGGTGAACTGGGGAGATTATAGAACGATTGTTCTAATATTGTCAAGACGGAAATTGCCCCAATTTTGAGACGGGTTATCAAAGATGAAATGCTTGCAAAATCCTTAGATTCGCCTCGCGCGCCGCAGACGGGACGTATAATGTTCACACAATTAGAGGTATCAATGGAAACCCCGAAGAATACCCAACCAGCCGATCAACCGTCGGCGCGAACCGGCAAAGCGACAAGACTGCAGGAATCGTCCGTGTTTGCGCCGCGCCCGCGCCGCGAGACCGAAAAAGAATCGGCGAGACGTCCCGCCTGGCGGAAGTGGATTCCGCGCCTCGCGCTGACGATTGCGCTGGGCCTGATCGTGATCTTCGGCGCCGCGTCATTCGCGACGGGCCTGCCGGATTCGATCCAACTCGCGGGATTCGCCGGAGGCGCGGATACCGACACCCCCACCGCGACCGCCGCCAACATCCCAACTTCGACCGCCGTCCCCACCGCCACACAAACCCTCCCCCCTACCGCGACCTTCACTCCCACGCTAGATGTTGGCGACTCGTGGATTCGTCCCGCGGATGGGATGGCAATGATGTACGTGCCGGCCGGTCCGTTCACCATGGGCGCCTCCGCAGACCAAGTGATGGCAGACTGCGCGATACTCCGGGGAGAATGCGAACGCGAATGGTTCGCCGACCAGGAGCCGCCTCATCTTGTGGAACTCGACGCGTTTTGGATGGACCAGACCGAGGTGACCAACGCAATGTACGCCTTGTGCGTCAACGCCGGAGCCTGCAAGCCGCCGCGCATCACGTCATCCGATCTCTCGGACAGTTATTACGACAATCCGGAATTCGCCGACTATCCGGTGATCTACATGAACTGGAATCAGGCAAACGACTACTGCGAGTGGGCCGGCGCGCGCCTCCCGACCGAAGCCGAGTGGGAAAAAGCCGCGCGCGGCACGGATGCGCGTTTCTTTCCCTGGGGGGATTCAACGCCGACCTGTTCCCTGATGAATTTCCATCCGGTCAATGGAAGCGCCTGCAAAGGCGATCCCAACGCGGCGCGAGATTATCCCGATGGACAAAGCCCGTACCAGATATTCAACCTGGCCGGCAACGTGTTCGAATGGGTAAGCGATTGGTATGACGCGAATTATTACTCCGTCTCCCCTGCCGGCAATCCCCAAGGTCCGCCCGGCGGACTTGCGAAAATCATGCGAGGCGGCTCGTGGTATTACGATGCAGAATTCGCTCGCGCCACCTATCGCTACCATCAAGACGCGCGCTACTACTACAGTTTCACCGGATTTCGTTGCGTGCGGTCGGAGTAGTTCCCGCAGAATACAACATCTCCTGCAAAGTTCAGCCCCCAGGTCTTTCGGAAAACCCGGGGGCTGCGTATTTAACTCAACGAGTCGCTATCCGGCGGTATCTCCTGCTCTTTCCTCCCAATGAAAATAAGCGATTCCAAATCTTCCACATCCTGCGGGGAATAACGCGCTACCACCTTGCGTACTTCATTCAAGTCGGCGTCGGAGGCCCAACCCAACATTCGCGAAACGTCCGCCCAATCTTGGGGACGCTGCGCTTCCATTTTCAGGAGAATCAAATAGGGTAGCGCGACGACAGGATAGCCAGCCGGGTCGGTCTTGGGTTGGTTCAGGGCATCGCTCAACCAGGGATACTTGCCAAAGAGTACATCCAGTTCGGTTCCATCCGGGGCAAGCATCAAATAGCCGGGGAGAGCCAGATGGGAACCGATTCGATATCCGGCCTCCTCAAGTTTCTTAACCGCGGTCTCCCCGTCCCGCTCGTGGACGACAATATCCATATCCTTCGTAACGCGTTCCGCCATGTATGCGCGCGTTGCAACGCCCCCAATCAACGCCCAGGGAATACCTTGCAGGATGAGACGCAAATCCGGCCATGGATTCATCGCGGTTCTCCTTCGTAAAAAGTCGTGGCCGCTCCCTGTCCCCGGCTTGACGCGCCGCAATACCATGTCAATCATAAAACGCCGCATTTGTCGCGGCGTCAGGTTGCCATCCGGCGCGATCCTGGCAATGGCGGGAGGAACAGGCAAGTTCGTCATAGGCGCATATTACCACATTGTTTCACTGACCGCTGATGGCCGAAAACTGATGACTGGCGACTGGCGACCAATCACTGCGTCTTCCCCGCCGAATGCGCCATCTCCTGCCTCGCCACGTGTAACAGACTCTCCGCTTTCAATTCGTTCAGCGCGTAGCACGGGGCTTTGAGGTGATTGGCGAGTTGCTGAGCCAGCCCCTGGTCGAAGGCGGCATGTTCCATGTTGATGACCACGCTCCGCACCTCCTCGTGCGCGATCAAGTCCGCGAAGCGATAGGACTCCTCTTGCGGAGGCAACGCGCCGATTGCCACGTTTCCCGCGCCGTCGGTCAGAACGATGAGAAGCGGTTCGATGTCGGGATGTGTATAACGTTCGTGCTGGAGAACGTCCGCGGCGAGGAGCAGACCCGCGGACAAAGGAGTCTTCCCGCCGACGGGGATGTCCATCAACGCGCGTTGGGCGAGTTGCACCGAGTTGGTCGGCGGCAGGACGAGGGTGGCGCGGTCCTTCTGGAAGACGATCAAACCGACGCGGTCGCGGCGCTGATAGGCGTCCGTCAGCAGGGACAGGATGGCGCCCTTCGTGGCGTTCATCCGCTCCGAAACGGCCATGGACCACGAAGCGTCCACCACGAAGAGAACGAGGTTCGCCACGCGCTTGACGCGCACCTTGCGTTGCAGGTCGCTCTTTTCGATGGCGAATGCCAGGCGTTTGCGCTTCTCGGCGCGTCGTTTCTGGAAGGGCGCGGCGGCGCGGAAGGTGGCGTCGAAGGCGATGTCGTCGGTCTTGTTCCCGGCGGGGCGCGCCTTGATGTACCGTCCGTGCTTGCGTTCGGTCTTGGTGAGCGAACGACGCCCGGCGTGTTTGCGGGTTAATTTATCGAGCGGGGTGTTGAGTTTGCGCGGCTGGAAGGTCTCGCCGGTCTTTACCTTTTGCCCGCCCTCCCACCAGTTTGCGCTTGTGTTGGCGAACACGTCCTGCTTGGTCGGTTCGGGCTGGCCCTGTTGCGGACCTTCCTCTTTTTCATCTTCCAGTTTTAAGTTTTTTTTTCCTGCGGCTTGCCCTGCTGTTTGTCGGACTTTTCTTCCTCGGCCTCGGCCGGCATGGACTGACCCGCCAGTTGCTCGATGCGTTCCTGCAACTGCTCGGTGGTCATCTCGGCCTGTTGGAAGGGAGTCCGCTTGATGCGGTGGGGCAGGGCCAGCTCGGCGGCCAGCGCGATATCGTGATCGTTGATCTTCGTCCGGCCCTCGAAGGCGGCCTGCGCGCGCGCCGCTTTGAGGATGACTAAGTCTGCGCGGTGGCCGTCCACGTTGAGGGAGGCGGTCAGCGCGGCGATGGATAAAAGGTCGCGGCTGGTGTGGGTCACCTGGTCAACAAGTTCGCGGGCGCGCGCGATGTTGCGCGAGAGTTCCTCTTCCTTCGGCATAAATTCATTACGGAAGGCCTCGGGGTCGCGCTCGAAGGAGATGTTGCGCTCCATGATGCTCACGCGTTCACGCGCGTCGCGGATGCCCACGATGTCCACCGAGAGGGCGAAGCGATCCAGCAGTTGCGGACGGAGTTCGCCTTCCTCCGGGTTCATCGTCCCGACCAGGATGAAGCGCGCCGGATGCGCGAAGGAGATGCCCTCGCGCTCGACCGTGTTAACGCCCATGGCGGCAGAATCCAGCAAGACGTCCACGACATGATCGTCCAGCAGGTTGACCTCGTCAATGTAAAGTAGTCCGCGATTGGCGGAGGCGAGCACGCCCGGTTCGAAACGTCGCTCCCCTTTTTGGATGGCCTGCTCGATGTCCAGTGTGCCGACGACGCGGTCTTCCGTCGCGGAGACGGGCAGGTTGACAAAGGAGGTCTTGCGTGTGTGGGAGGGAAGTTTCTCTCCCTTGGTGTGACGTTCCTTGCACTCAGTGCACCACGTCCCCGGTTTGTCGGGATCGCAACCAAAACGGCAATCGTTGACGACGTTCACGCTCGGCAGCAACGCCGCGAGGGCGCGCGCCGCCGTGGACTTGGCGGTGCCGCGCTCGCCTCGGATCAGGACTCCGCCGATGCGGGTGTCTACGGCATTGAGTATCAGGGCGCGTCTCATGCGCTCCTGTCCGACGATGGCTGTGAATGGATAGATGGCTGGCATGTGTGACTCCGGCGGACATTATAACCCAATGCGCCAAAACGCCATCCGGCTTCTGCACGCGGACTTTGCTGTATAATATCGTTGCATTCACAAGTAATCTGTTGCATTCCTCGATTCCCCACAAGCAAATAAAACATAAGGAGGCCACAATGAAAAGATTTTTCTCCGTCGCTACAGTTATGCTCCTGGCAGTTTCTCTGTTGCTTTCTTCCTGCACTGCACAGACCGCTCCGCCACCGACGGCAACAGAACTACTTCCGTCTCCTCGGGCAGAGACGCCAACGCCCAAAGAGGCGATCCCCGCTACGGAAACGCCATCCCCCGAGCCGACGGTTACCGCCACCGCAACGCGAACACCCGGCCCGATTGAACTCACGATTTGGTACAGCTACGAACCGGGTATGGCGGAGGAGACGGCCTTCATCAACGTAGTCAAGCAGGTACGAGAGAAATATCCCACCTACACCATTCGGCTTCTGCGAGTGCCATACACCGAAATCTTCTCAAAGTATCGCGAGGAAGTAGCCGCAGGAAAAGGCCCCGATATGTTCATCGCTCCGAACGATGATCTTGGCAACGACGCCAGAAACGGGCTGATCGCCGATATCACCGATCTCACGGAAGGAAAATTAAACGGGGTGGATGAGCGCGCGATTCAAGGAATGTCGGTTGATGGAAAGATATACGGCATTCCTGAATCCTATAAAGCCGTAACGCTTTGGTACAACAAAAGCATGTTGAGCGAACCGCCCGCAACGACCGATGATTTGAAGGCGTTGATGGAGAATGGCACGCCCGTAGCCATTCCGTACAATTGCTATCATTATTTCGGCTTCTTTGGCTCGTTTGGCGGCCAATTGTTTGATGAAAACTGGAAATTCACCGCCGATCAAGGCGGCTTTGTGGAAGCCCTGACGTACTTGAAGGAACTTTACAAACTCTCATCCAGCAATGAATGGCCAAAGGATGATGCGGAAGGGCTTAATGATTTCCGCTTGGGAAAAATGGCGGCCTTCATTGACGGCAACTGGCACATGGGCGATTTTAAAAACGCTCTTGGGGGAAATTTGGCTGTGGCTCCGCTTCCCGCCGGGCCGGGAGGTCCAGCCGCTCCCTTCCTCGGCGTTGACGGATTTTACATTAACCCAAACAGCCAACTGAAAGATGTGGCCGTAGAAGTCGCCCTGAGTTTTACAAGTCAAACTTCCCAGACAATCATGATGGAAAAAGCCGGTCACGTTCCCATTCGTACGGAACTAACAATCACAGATAGTCTCATCAACGGGTTGCTCGAAGCGTTCCAAACCGGCTATATTCGCCCACAGGTGGCGCAAATGAACAACTACTGGAGCAATTTCTGTTCCACAAACGACATTTTCGAATTGGATGCGCCTATCGAAGATTGGGTGACGCAGGCTAACGAAAACGCCAACGAGTAACGGTCCCCGCTGGAAAAGGCATCCTTGGATGGTCGGGCAAGGGAATTCCCACCCAAATTGCCCTACCTTCAATTTAGCGGCAAGTCTTGAACGAGGGTTGTCAACTTGTGCAATCAACTGTATAATCCTCGCTAATATTTTTCTAACTCGGAGTCAAGTAAATGGAATCAACTGAAGCCCTGAATGGGCAGGGGGCCGGCAACCCACTATCCCAGAACGACAGCAATAATTCCCAAAGCATGGAAATGTTGTTGCAACAATCCTCCGGCGTGGAACTTCCCCAGCAGGGCGAGGTTCGACGCGGACAGGTCGCGAGCGTCAGCCCCAGCCAGATCCTGGTCAGCATCGGCGCCAAGTCCGAAGGCGTGATCTCCGGCAAGGAACTGGAGTCCCTCTCGAACGATGAACGCGAAGCGCTCAAGGTCGGCGAGGATATTCCCGTCTACGTGCTGAACGCCGAGGACGAGAACGGCAACGTTGTCCTCTCTTACAAACGCGCTCTCGAGCAGATGACCTGGGAAAACGTGGAGCGCATGCTCGAAGAGCAGGAAGTGATCGAAAGCAAGATCACCGGCTTCAACAAAGGCGGCCTGATCGTCACCGTAGGCGGACTGCGCGGCTTCGTGCCGGCCTCGCAGGTCAGCGCCATGCGCCGCGCCATCTCCACGGGCGATACGCCCGAACAGCGTTGGGGCAAAATGGTCGGCGAACCGATCGCCGTCCGCATCGTGGAAGTGGACCGCGAACGCCGTCGCCTGATCCTCTCCGAGCGCGCCGCCAGCGCCGAGTCGCGACAGTCGCTCAAAGAGCGCGTCATCTCCGAACTCGAGATCGGCAAAACCTACACTGGCCGCGTCACCAGCCTGGCCGATTTCGGCGCCTTCGTCAACGTCAACGGCGCGGACGGACTCGTCCACCTCTCCGAACTCTCCTGGGAACGCGTCCAGCACCCCAGCGAGATCCTCGAAGTCGGGCAGGAAGTCAAAGTCAAAGTCATCAACGTGGACCGCGAAAAGAAACGCATCGGCCTCTCCATGCGCCAGATTGACGAAGACCCCTGGAAGAGCAAGATCAAGAAATTCAGCGTCGGCCAACTCATCGAAGGCGTCATCACCCGCCTGACCAAATTCGGCGCCTTCGCCCGCATCGAAGGCGACCTGGAAGGCCTGATCCACATCTCCGAGATCGCCGACCATCGCATCGAACATCCCAAGGAAGTTCTGCACGAAGGCGATGTCAAGACCCTGCGCATCATCCGCATTGACCCCGACCAGCACCGTATCGGCCTCAGCCTGCGCAAAGTGGACTCCGGCGCCTTCGCCGACAAAGACTTCAAACAACTCATGGCCGCCGAAAGCGAACCCGACGAACCCGACGAACCTAACGAACCCGAAGAAGCCGAAGAAGCCCCGCCTGCCGAACCGCAGGAATAACCATCAAGAGCGCACCACCCGGTGCGCTCTTTCATAATATGCATCTTATCGTTGACTCCCACCAAGACCTCGCCTACAACATGCTCTGCTTCGGGCGCGACTACACCCGCTCGGCCTACGAAACGCGCCGCCTCGAAGCCGGAACGCCCGTCATCGAACACAACGGCGATTCCCTCATCGGCTGGCCCGAATATCAGGCTGGGCGCGTCGCCGTCATCTTCGCCACCCTCTTCGCCACCCCGGCCCGCTTCGTCACCGGCGACTGGGATACGGTCCAATACCGCGACCGCGACTACGAAGGCGCGCACCGCGTCTACTGGAAACAACTGGAACTCTACCGCCGCCTCGCCGACGACCACCCAGACAAATTCAACCTCATCGCCTCCCGCGCCGACCTAAAGCGGGTTCTCGACCACTGGCATTCTCCCACCCCCGATCCTTCCACGGGCCATCCCGTCGGCCTGGTCTTCTTGATGGAAGGCGCGGACGGCATCCGCTCGCCGCAGGAACTCGCCCGCTGGCACGATATGGGCCTGCGTCACATCGGCCTGGCCTGGGCCGGCACGCGTTACTCCGGCGGAACCAAAGAACCCGGCCCCCTCACCGACGAGGGCCGTGCCTTCCTCAAAGCCATGGCTGACTTCAACTTCACCCTCGACCTCAGTCACATGGATGAGGCCGCCGTTCTCCAAGCGCTCGACACCTACCCCGGTCCGGTGATTGCCACACACGCCAATTGCCTGGCCCTTCTGCCGAACTTCGAATACAACCGTCAACTTTCCGATCGCGTCATTCAGGGCATCATCGGCCGCGGCGGGACGATTGGTGTGATTCCCCTGAACACCTTCCTCAAAACCGGGTGGCTTCGCGCCAGCGGAAGTCGACGCGAGGAAGTATCCCTTTCGGCGGTGGCTGATCACATTGACCATATCTGTCAGTTGGCGGGAAATGCCCAACATGCCGCCATCGGCTCCGATTTCGACGGCGGTTTTGGGTTACAATCGGTCCCGCCGGAAATAGACACCATCGCAGACCTGCACAAACTCGGCGACCTTCTCTTGCCGCGCGGCTATAACGATTCTGATCTGGCTTCCATTTTCGGCGGAAATTGGCTTCGTCACCTGGACCAAACCTTGCCCTGATGTCCACCCCTGAAGAACGTCTCCCCCTCCTCGATTCACAAGAAACGCCCTCGCGCGCGCGCGTCCGCTTTGGGTTGATCGCCATCCTGCTGGGATTCTTCATCTTCATCGTCGGCTCCAAACCCGCCTGGTTTGGCTGGGATAACAGTCCGGTGGTGGGTTTCATCCAAATCGCTGTTCTGCTGGTGGGCCTGGGCGTCATCTGCCTGGGCGGATACATCGGCCTGCTAGCCCTATGGAAAGGCATCCCCCGCACCATCGCGGCTGATATCGGCCTGAGGTTGGTCGCTACCGGCTACGTGGTGGCTGTCTTCGCGGGCATGGCGGACGTGTTCGGGATGGGTACGCAGGAATTGCCGGACGCGCCGTTCTTTGGTCCGCTACAAGAACGGGGCGTAATGATCGGCCAGGCTGTGATCGCGTTGGGATTCTTGTTAATGATCCCGTTTCGGACGAAGAAGCAGGACGCGAGTCTAGAGAAAACGAACGCATCCTGATGGGCGGACGCTATGGGGGCTTGAGAATTGAAATTCCATTTGCTGAAAAATTGATTGTACAAAACAAAAACCGCCTCGCGGCGGGTTTTTTGGCGACCCCACGGAGATTCGAATAGCATCCCCTCAACGGGGACTCCGGTTTTGGAAAATAAAAACCGCCTCGCGGCGGATTTTTTGGTGCCCCCACGGAGATTCGAATAGCATCCCCTCAACGGGGACTCCGGTTTTGGAAAATAAAAACCGCCTCGCGGCGGATTTTTTGGTGCCCCCACGGAGATTCGAACTCCGGCTTTAGCCTTGAAAGGGCTGCGTCCTGGTCCACTAGACGATGGGGGCATTCGAAGCGGCAGGATTGTATCACTGCCGTATTGGAATGGTCAAGCAAAATCGTTTTGCCCGACATAAAACCCGCTTTTCAGCGGGTCCACTGTGCCGAAGGAGGGACTTGAACCCTCACGGCCTTGCGGCCACTAAGCCCTGAACCTAGCGCGTCTGCCAATTCCGCCACTTCGGCTTGAAGTGCGTGCCTATTTTATCCCGATTGCTTTTTTTGTCAACCTGATGGACATCCAACCGTTCATAAATTCATCAACCCCTCTTTACCGTTTCTTGACAACAAAGATTTAAGATGGCAACGATGGAACAAAGGCGCAGCCAAGTTCGTCATGTTTCCATCCCTTGCAAAACTGTGTGGCAAAACCATTGCAGTCCTGTTAGGTAATGCACCGTTTTGAAGAAATCGGCGTTTAATAAAACAAGAAAGGAGGTCGCCATGTTAATGATCGTTGTGTTCGTCTGTCTTGCTGTGCTAGTTCTCGGCGGCGCGGCCGACCTGTTCCAGGCCCAATACAACCCCGACGAACTGAGCAACATGGGCGTTCAAAAGCAATGAACCCCAACCGTTCATCCACCTAGCCCGGCGCGTTTGATCACGCGCCGGGCATTTTTTTATTTCTTTTTCCCCTACCGAACGGTCGGTTGAAGCAATTTGCGATATAATACACAAAATCCCCTCCGGAGCCTCACCGTGGACTTCTCCCTCACCCCCGAACAACAAATGACCCAAAAAATGGTGCGCGATTTCGTTCAAAAAGAAATTGCCCCCATCATCAAAGAGCACGACCGCAAGCAGGAACCCATCCCCTGGCTGCTCAAACGCATGGGCGAACTCGGCGTTCTCGGCCTGCCTTTCCCCGTCAAATATGGCGGCGCGGGCATGGACTATATTTCGTGGGGTCTGGCATGTGAAGAACTCGAAGCGGTGGACACGCACTTGCGCGTGGTCATGTCGGTGCATGTTGGTTTGTGCGCGATGACTGTCTTCCAGTGGGGCACGGAAGAGCAGAAGCAAAAGTTCCTCGTCCCGCTGGCGAAGGGCGAGAAGATCGGATGCGGCGCGTTCACAGAACCCGGCATGGGGTCCGATGTAGCCGCGATGCGCACCTCCGCCAAACGCGACGGCGACCACTACATCCTGAACGGCGAAAAGATGTGGATCTCCCTCGCCTCCAAAGCGGACCTCGGGCTGGTCACCGTCAAATCGGACCAGTCGGCCCGCAAACCTTCGGAGGCGCTGACCTCCTTCATCGTTGACCTGCACTCCCCCGGCGTGACGCGCGGCGACATCCACGGCAAGCTCGGAGTGCGCGCGGGATCAACCGGGTGGATCGCATTTCAGGATGTGAAGGTGCCAATCGAGAATCGAATCGGCGAAGAGGGCGAAGGATTCAAGATCACGATGTCCGCCTTCGACCACGGACGGTACACCGTCGCTTCCGGCGCGACCGGACTCATCCGCGCCTCGCTCGAAGCCAGCGTGAAATATGCGAAGACGCGTCAAACCTTTGGCAAGCCGATCTCCGAGCACCAACTCATTCAAGAAAAGATCGCCAAGATGGCGCAGGATTACGAAATTTCCCGCCTGCTCTATTTGCAATCCGGCTGGATGCAAAACATGGGCCAGCGCAACACCCTGCAGACTTCGTACGCCAAGAAGTTCGCCACCGAAGCCTCGTTCAACGCCGCCAACGAAGCGATCCAGATCCACGGCGCGTACGGCTTCAGCGACGAATACGATGTGGAGCGTTACCTGCGCAACTCGAAGGGCGCGGTAATCTACGAAGGCTCCAGCGAGGTGCAGGTGCTGATCCAATCCGGCTACGCCCTCGGCGAGCGGACCGACCGTCCGTTGCGTTGTGAATTGCCCGCGTACGATGAGAAGGTTTGGCAGGAGTAATGGAAATCACGCCGCTCCACACCAAAGTGGAGAAGATCATCCAACTCACAGTTGGAGTCGTCGTGCTCGAAGACCCCAAAGGTTTCCCGCACAAGGAGTCCAACCTGTATTACCTTCAGTTGGATGAAAAGATTCTGTGGCGCGCCGAAAAGCCCGACGCTCAAACGCTCTACACCCGCGTCCGCTTGAACGAAGATGGAAAGTCGCTCGGCACGTACACCTTGAGCGGCCACGCCTGCGAGTTGGATTTGCAGACGGGAAAGATTGTGAGTCAGACGCATATTCAATGATTCTCGGCTTCCTCAACCTCCCCTGGTTCGCGTGGGCGGGACTCGCCCTCCTGGTCGCGGCGATCTACTCTGTCGCCTGGCCGAAAAAAGCCGTGACCACGACAACGGGTCTGCGCTATTTCATCGTCCGCTGGGGACATGCGCTGGTGTGGGTGTTGCTGGCGATCAACTTCCTCTTGCGCGGACTCTCCCCCTCCCTGAACGGCGCGGCGGATGTAATCGCGCTGGCGGGAGGCTTGATGTACGTCGCGTTTTTGGCGATGACGTTTATGGTGAAGAAATCGGCGGGAGACTGAAGTCTCCGCCTCAGCGTTTGAAAGCCCTTCGGGCTGGATGGCGGAGTCGGCTTAAGCCGACTTCCACGAACTGAGGCGGGGGATTCATCCCCCCGCCGAGTGAAATATAAAATTTCATCTTCCTCAACCGATCAGTATGCCTAACTTGCCTTACCGCTTGTCAGACGGAATATTTTTCGAAGACACTGGCATCCTGCTTCCTTGGAATGCATCTCTCAAGGATTTACGCAAAATCGGGAAGCCAAAGATTCGGAAAGAGGCAGACAAGACTCATTTGTATTGGCAAGAGGAACATCTTTGGTTAGATGGATTAAGAGCATATTTCAATACAACCTTTTTTGATTCTAAATACGCGATTGGATTGGCAAGAAGTGAGCATATAAACCAAAATCTCTCGATGGGCTTAATAAACTTCTCTACTTCAGATGGAGCGAAATCGCCAAGACTAGAATTTGAAAGAGTAAAAGCACACTTAATGCGCACACTTGGACAGCCAACTTTTTTTGCAGAAGATTACAAATTTGGACTTCCTCTGGTTGAATGGCACATCCAAGAAATACTTCTCGTTTTCATGGTATTCGAAAGATTCGGAGAATATTGTGTTGGAGAAGTTTGGCATAATCCGCCAGCCTGGCGACTTGCCAATAATCATCAATCGTAAATCGGCAATCCAAAATCCTCACGGAGGTCGCATTGAAAATCATTGCCTGCATCAAGCAAGTGCCTGACTCGGAAGCGAAAGTGAAAGCCGAGAACGGGCAAGTCACATGGGGGGACGCGCCGCTGGTCATCAACCCGTTCGACGAGTACGCGGTTGAGGGCGCGCTCCAGCAGAAGGAAGCCAACGGCGGCACGGTGACCGCGCTCTGCATCGGTCCCGAATCCGCCAAGGAGGCGCTCAAGCACGCGCTCGCCATGGGCGCGGACGAAGCCGTCCTCGTCTCTGACCCCGCGCTCAACGACATTGACAGCGTCGGGGCGGCGCGCATTTTGGCCGCGGCCATCAACAAGATCGGCGGCGCGGACATGGTCATGTTTGGGCGGCAGACGCTCGACAACGGCTCGGGGCTGACTCCCCCTCAGACCGCACGCGTCCTCGGGTGGCCAATGCTCGGGTGGGTCGGCCAGATCAAAGTCGAGGGCGGAAGCGTGCAAGTCGAGCGCGTGCTCGAGGAGGGTCGGCAGATCGTCAAAGCGAACCTGCCCGCCGTCCTCAGCATTGTCCAATCCATCGGCGAGCCGCGCTACCCGTCGTTCATGGGAATCCGCAAAGCGTCAAAGGCGACGATCCCCATCTGGTCGTTGAGCGACCTCGGGGCGAGCGCGCCCGCCGCGGTGGTGAAACGAATCGAGATTTCGAATCCGCCCGCCGCAGAAACCGTCTGCGAGATCATCGCGGGCGAGTCCCCCGAAGCCATCGCCGAATCGCTCGCTGAAAAAATTCTTGCGGAGAAAGTGCTATGAAAACCTGGATTTACATTGACCACTTCAAGGGCGAAGTCCAGCCTGGTTCGTGGGAGGCGCTCGGCCTCGGCAAGACGTTCGGCGCGGTCAGCGCGATTGTGTTTGGACAGGGCGTGGACGCGGTGGTGAAAGCCGCGTTCGAATATGGCGCGGACGAAGTCATCGTGGCGGACGACGCGGCGCTGGCGGACTATCGCGCCGAACCGTTCGCTTCCACCCTCTCGGCCCTCGCTTCTTCCCTGGCCCCCGACCTGATCCTGCTTCCGACGACGGCGCGCACGCGCGAGTTATCCGCGATGGCCGCAGTGGATTTGAACAGCGGCGTCTTGACCGACGTGAGCGCGGTGGAAGTAAACGGCGATTCGGTGGCGGTGACGCGTCCGATCTACGAAGGAAAAGTTTTGGAGAAGACGGTCTGCTCGGCCAAGCCCGCGTTCATCACATTGCGCTCGCGCGCTTTCCCCAAACCCACTATCGTCGCGGGACGCACTGGCACGCTGACCAAAGCCGAGGCCAATGCGGACGCGAAGTCCACGGTGGAAGGTTACTCGGCCACCGAGGCCGCGGTCAACATCGGCGACGCGGCGGTGATCGTCTCGGGCGGGCGCGGCGTGAGCAACAACCCGTCGCTTGGCCTGGATGAGAAAGCCACCGCCCAAAAAGGATTTGAGTTGCTCGGCGAGTTGGCTGGTCTGCTCGGCGGCGCGGTCGGCGCCTCACGCGCGGCCGTGGACGCGGGCTACATCACCTACGCCCACCAGGTCGGCCAGACGGGTAAAGTCGTCGCCCCCGACCTGTACATCGCGGCGGGCATCTCTGGCGCGATTCAACATCTCGTTGGAATGAGGAATGCCAAACTGATCGTCGCCATCAACAAGGACGCCGAAGCGCCCATCTTCAAGCAGGCGCGCTATGGCGTGGTTGGCGATTTGTTCGCGATCGTCCCCGCGCTGACGGCGGCGATGAGGAAGAAGTTGGGGAAGTAGTAAGTGGAAATTGGTAATTAGAATAAGACCTCCTTGCGGTGACGCGAGGAGGTCTTGTTATTGTCAAATTAAAGGCGGGTTTCTTGAAAGAAGCCTACGATGTTTCTTCTTTGATTTACATGACCATTTGCTTTTCCGCTTCCTCCCCGTTTTGGCTGTTATATTTGTAGGTCGGCCAGGAGACTAAATAATTTTCGGCCTCATTGCCCCATTGATCCCAGCCCTCCCTGCCGCCGCGCGCAAACAATTCCAAGTATGGTCCCGGACTGCAAGCCTCGATGATGTCAAAAATCTCATCGGGTTTTCTCGAATGTTCGCGCTTGCGGGTTTTGATAACATTGACCTGGCTTCTTCCTGGTTGCAGGGTTCGCATTTTTCCGCGAATGCCGAAAAGAATTAATTCCGTGGTATTCCTGAAATAGAAACCCACGCCGCGCCCATCAGGCTCGCCGTCTTTTCGTATTTTGTGCCAGACGATATTGGTCTTGTACTCGAAACCCCAGGCTTGCATGACATCCAGTCCCCACTGCAAAAGCGCATTGGGAACCCACAGATACAAGTGACTTTTTTCTGCGGCGACCAAAGACACGGGAATTTCCTTGATCTCCTGGATCGTGAGTGTCGAATATCTGGAAAGCCGCTTGTGTTCAGGCGCGACTTTTCCTGTGCGATTTTGAAACTGCCAAGGGGGATCTGCCAGGATCGTTCCATAGTTTCTTTGCGGAATGGAGGCCAGAAACTCCTGGGCAGGAGTTAGTTTTTCGCTCATGTCAGCATTCCTCTGAATAAAGTTTCTCTGTGATTCCAAATACCAAAATCGGGCAACCGCCGCCGCTACCGCCTTCGATACGCGGCAATAGCCTCGACATATGTGTTGTGGACGCGCCGTAAGATGATCCGCGTCCCAATTTGTCAAATATTTCCTGCAAGTGGTCACATCTTGTGATAATCACACCGACGCTGATTGCCCTTAAATCAAAGAGCAAGCGGAAGTTATTCAGGTCGCGATCAAAAAACGGATCTTTGTTGTTCCATTCGATTTCAAGCGCGACTTTATTTTTATAGCAATCCACTTTATGGGTGGGCGAGTCCATCACGTGATTGTCCACTTTTACCGAGGTCAGGAATTCTTTTTCGACCCAACCGCGTTCGTACAAGAATCCGTCAATCGCTTCTGACACCTTCGATTTTCTGCCTCCCCCAACTGTTACCCAACTCTTGCAGAGAACAAACTGTTCCAGCAAAGCCAAGATATCTTTCCATTCTTGTGGAAAGTCATTCTTCAGAATAGCGCACGCGTGTTTCCATTCGTGGACTTCAAAGTTTTCAAGAATTGGTTTTGGCAATAATTCAGTTCCCATAATTTTTTCTTCCTGAGATTCTGCGTTTTTTCAAGTATAGCACGAGAAAATGAATTCAAACTATGTTTTGATTCACCCCAGATTTCAATCCTGCCCAGGGAGGAGATTCTCCTCGTCCAGCCAGGGGTCAATCCACGGGACGGATTTGAGGGACGCGTATAACTTCCGCACGGCGGGTTTGTCGTCAGAGGCGTGGCAGAGGAAGACGCGGAGTTTTTGCATAAAGGATGAAAGCGGAAAGAAGTAAGACGAAAATCTGATATACGCTAGAATCGTTTCAGAAACTCGCGTGGCGTGATGATAGGGACGCCTGCGTATTCTTTTAGAACCTATCTCTAAACCTTGAGTAAAGTGTAAAATGTAAGCATGAA
>CAZVAX010000038.1:0-33523 GCA_964625215.1 uncultured Anaerolineaceae bacterium
AATGCGGCTGGCGATGATGACATCCTCCGCAGTGGCGGCGTGGTCCGCCTCGGTGTGACCAACGATGTGGTAGATGTGCGGCTTGAGCGCCATCTGCAAGTAGGTGGAGGCGGCCAGATGGCCGCGCGCCGCTTCGGGGTCGAGGGGATGCGAGAGCAGTCCGATGCGGGTTTGTTTCCAAATGCGGAAAGCGCCCCCCTCGGTCCCCCCATTTTTCTCCGAAAAATGGGGGGATGGCGAAGCCAGGGGGGTAATCAAATCCATCACCGTCAGCATTTTCGCCAAGTCCATTTTGTCTGAAAGTCCTGGCGGGCTGTTGAACATAAATTGCGCGATGTAATCTTTCACGCCGAAAGCGCGCGCGTTGTAGGCGGAGAGAAATGCGGACACGACAAACACCGCGTCGGACGAATCGCGCATGCCCCAGTGATGCGGCTCGTTGAGTTCGACGGGGATGTTGTGCGCGCCGTACCACTGCATGACTTGTTGATGCTCGCGGATCGAGCCTTCCAAATCCCAGGGGCCGCGCCCGTCCATTTGGTTGAACCAGAAAAGCGGGATGGCGCACCAGGCGATGTTGATCGTGTCGGCGTACATTTCGGCGAGGCGGATGAAATCGTCGGTGCCGGAGTAGGTGCGCAGGAGCGGGAAGTTGCCGCGGCGACTGGCTTGATACAGCGCGCGATAATCATCTTCGGAACGGACGGGGACTCCGCCTGCGCCTTTTCTGCGCGCGTCTTGCCGTTCGGGGTGGTAGAAATTTTCCTGCGCGTCCTGGTCAATGCCAAGCGAGATCACGTCCAGCGCTTTGGCGTCCGCAATTTTTTCGATGCCCGCCAGCGTGTCCTCCATAGTGGGCAGGCCGAAGTGATGTCGCAGGATCGGATACGGCGACTTCCAACGGATGCGCTCAATTGTGGTTTGCGGAAAATCTTCTTTTAATTCCCCCGAGGCGGTCTGTCCTTTGAGATAACCGAGAACCGCTTCGACCGGCTCACTGCCGTCGAAGACGCGTTCAAAGAATTGCAACGCCTTCGCTCGCTCAGCGACCGGCGGCGTGCCTCCAAAAGCAAAGCGGACTCCGTTCGCGTGCAACTCGTCCGCGGCTTCGGCGAATTCGCCCAAAAGGCGCTCGCCTGTCTCTGGCGTTAGGCGATACGAAACGCCCACCAGATCTGCCTTCTCCTGGCGCGCAGCGATGAGAACATCATCAATCGCGACTGCAGGCCCAAGGAACACTGTTCGCCAGCCAGCCGCCTCCGCCAAACGGAGAAAGTTCATTACGCCCGCTACGTGCACGCACTCCCCCAGCGCGGCCGCGACGACAGTTCGCTTGGTGTCCTTCATGGGACCACCTCCTTTTGAATTTTTAAAGTGACTTGCTGGTTTTCATCTCCGTCAAACGAGAATGTCGAGACAATCGCTTTCTATGGCGGGTTCAGGCTTGAAGTTGAACTGACCTGCCATATATAGGGCTAAAAAATTGTAACATGAAAAAAGCGACTCCCGCCGGGAATCGCTTTGCGTGAGGAAATTTTAAACTTCGATCAACCAAGAAGATAAAGCAAAAAGATGGAACCCACGTACATGATAAGCAGTGCGATGCCGTCCCACGAGAAACGATAGGGCGTGCGCGGCGAAGCGCGATACATCAGGCTGATGATGACCACGCCGGTCATCATCATGGTCATTACCGCCGCGAAGCCGTTGGCGTTGTTGAGCGTGGACCAGAAGTTGGCGCGCCCGTCCGCGAGATCGTAGACGGAGAGCAGGGTCACGTTGAATAAATTGCTGCCCAGCACGTTGCCGATGGCCAGGTCAATCGCGCCGAGGCGAATGGCCGCCAGGCTGGCCGCAATTTCGGGCAGCGAGGTGGACGTAGCGAGGAACAGGTTGCCGACGAAACTGCGCGAGAGTCCCGTGCTCTCGGACAGGCGATCTCCAATTGAAGAGAGCCAGATGCCGAGCAGGATCACTCCCGCCGCGCTCAAGATGAAGGCCGCGTATGCCTTGCGGGCGGAGATGTGGGCATAATCCATGGCCTTCGCTTCCTGTTCCAGCACCTGCCCCATGCGTTCCTTCTCCAATCCCGCGATCATCTTTCCGCCGACGGCATACAGCGCGACGATGACAACGCTGAGCAGGCTGATCCCCAAGACCCCAACGCCGTTCAAGCCGGGACCGATCAAAACGCCCATGGCCACCAGTCCGAGCAGCAACACGCCCAGTCCACCCGAAAGGATGTGGACATCCTGGGCGCTGGCGAGAACGCGTCCCGGCTGGTAGGCAATGTCCATCACGGCGATTAACATCAAATTGAAGAGGCAACTTCCCAAAATAGCGCCCGCCGCAAGGTTTGGCGCGTCCAGCCAGACTACAGCGGAAACGCCCGAGGCGAGTTCGGGCAGCGATGTGACTCCCGCGATCAGGATCGCCCCGATCCAGGCGCGTCCGAGCCCGGTCTTTTCGGCAATCACATCGCCGTATTTCGAGAGCAAGTGGCCACACCAAACGATGGCCGCGGCGCAAACGATGAATTCGACCCAAATCATTTCTGCCTACTTGTTTTGATAATGCGCTTGTTCTACATCGCCACTTCGCACGGCTCCACTTGCGTCACCGTGACGGACTTGCCATTGGGAAAAATAATTTCCGTCGAGTCCGCCCCGCGCTTGACAGTGAGGCCGCGATAGCGGATCGTGACGGACCACGGGAAGGGGTTGCTCCCCTCCAGACGGACGCGCGTGGCCGAGAGGATGGTCACACCGAGAGTTTGCAGGAAGAGGCTGAGGGGGGCGAGTCCGGCGAGGGCGTTGCGTTCGCCGAGTCCCGCGCCGGTTTTGGCGTGATGGCGCGCGTTGAAAGCGCGGCTTTGTTTCAAGTTTCGAATCACTCCTGACATCAATCCTTCGGTCAGACGCGCGGCCTCGTCGCGAAATCCGTATTCGAGCAGGCCCTCGCCGATAAGATGGTTCCACGGCAAATGCACGCTCATCGCGCTCGGCTCGGCTTCCTTTTTTGAAATCTGCGCACAGGCGGGAATCCCAAACGCGTAACGGAAGCGCGACTTATCATTCAACGCGCGGCGCGCGAGGGTTTGCGCGCGCTCGGGGTCGGGCAAACCCGCCCAGAGCGGCAGGAAGAGCGTGTGGTCCTGCTGGGTCAGGTCAACGGTTTTGACGATGACCTTATCGCCCGCGTCGAGGCCGATGACCTCCACCCGCCCGACTCGTTCGTAAACGTTCTGGCTGGTCGCAACCATCCCGCCGCTTCGCCACCTGAACCGACTCGCGGGGATCGTCTCCACCGGTTCTTTGGTGGCCTGCTCGGCGATGCGCGCCTCCGGTCGTTTCGCGGCGGGACTCTTGGTTTGAATCTCAATCAGCAACCGCACAGGACTCGCGAACTCGGCTTTCGGTTTGAGCGGCCTCCCGCCCTTCCCGCGCGCGACCACCTTCCCCTCCGTGCAGAGACGCGTGGTCAGGTCGCGGTATTGATAGAGCGCGCTGTCCTCGTCCCAGTTGGATTGCACGGCGTTTTCGAGGAGTTCGGCCTGGCGGCGGAGAAGTTCTGCTTCGCTGGGACGCCCCAATTTTTCCGCCATCAAAATGAGACAGCCCGCCTCGCGCGCCAGCATGGAATAGAGGCCGGGGTCGTTCACTGTCGAAACGTCCACGCCCTGCGACCAGGGATTCCAGGTGTCGAAGAGGGGGTTGTCCTCCCAGCCGGTTTGCAGGAGGTGATCCCATTCGGGCAGGCCGTCGCTATCGCGGTCGTGAGAGGGAGAGAACCAGGCCCAAAAAAATTTGAGCAGGCCGGGGAAGGACTCTTTGAGGAAGGTTTCGTCTTTGTTGGAGAGGTAAATTTCCCAGGCGAGTGAAGCGAGAAGCGGCGCGGCCAGCATGTTGCCGCGTTGACCGGCCAGGCCGGGCCGCAAATCTATCGAGCCGTCGTCGCTTTGCGCGGCGAGGAAATTTTCGAGCAGGCCCTGGGCAAACTTGGGCGCGCCGGGAATCTGGCTGGCGAGGTACATCGCCTCGAGCGGACTCTGCCCGGCCCAGGCGAGGGGATAGTCGGAGCCGTCGCCTTTGTGGGTGTTGCCGTTGTCGGGTCCGCGAGTCAAAACGAAGGAGGGGTTGGGGAGTTTGTCGCTGGCGGGGAGGAAGAGGCTGAACGCGGCTTTTTGCGTGAGGGCGAGGGCGGCGTCCCAATCGAGGTCGCCGGTTTGGATGTCCAGTGTGTCGGCTTCGTTGGTGGTTTCGATGCGCGCCCGTTCCGCGTCCCAGGGACGCGCGGCGACGCGACGCGCGAGTTCGTAAGAGGCTTCGTGTGAGGCGAGCGCGGCTTGGACCCAGGTCAGTGGACGCGAGGCGCCGGGGGCGAGGTCGAGGTCAACGTAGAGGGAGGGATACGACCCGGAACTGGGAGCCGGCCCACCCGTCAGAAAGAGAAGCGGGGCGAGGCCGCCGGTGGCCGCGGTCAGCACGTTCACCATTTGAATCTGCGCGGGCGCGAAGGTCTGTCCGTCCAAGGGAATCAGCGCGGCGCACATCTCGAATCGAATCTTGCGCGCGTCGGGCGCGCGGTTGACGAGGGTCAGGCGTCCCGCCGCGGATTGGGATGTGGGAATCCAAATTTCGGCGGTCACGTCGAGGTCGGGGAGAGGGACGAATTGAAGTTCGAGGAAGTTGGGGAAGAAATGTTTGAGGCGCGGCGGCGAGGTGAATTTGGCCGGGTCCGCGACGGCGCTGCGGCCCTCGCTAAAGCGTGGGAAGAGGCGCATGGCGCGGGCGCGCAGGCCGTAGGTGGTGCGGAGCGCGAGCGCGGGCGGATCGCCGTTGCCGAGTTCGAGTTCCCAGTTGTGGTCGTTGAGGTAGTCCGCGCCGCCGAGGCGGAAGTCGGCGGAGAGGCTGAGGTGGAGGGGATCGCCGGGGGCAAGGTTCCATGCGCGCATGTTTCAATTGTAGCAGGATTGAGGAGAGGGGGAAGGTTTTATGCTAGAATTCAATCACTTCAATTATAGGCAGACATGAAAACAAATACTTCCCTATCAATAGTTTATCCATCCAGATTTGATTTGCTTTCATCGCTCAAGGAAGCAAAAGAAAAATCTTTGGATTTTGTTGTCGTCATCGCAAGTTCTTTACAGGGTGACTGGCATGAAATATTTAAAGAAAGCATTCGCTGCCTAAAAGAAGGTGGGTTGATGTTTGTTCAGGGATTGCCAGACAACCTGCCCGAAATGGGCGTTTTTCTTGACCAATTCCTAAAATTTAAATACTGGATTGCCATTGAATCCGTCGTACAGCAACCAAGCCGCGGCTTGCCGTCGGTTCACGCGGGCGTTCTTCTGTTTGTGAAAGGCGACAAGTATTTCAACATTCAACGCGTTCGATTCCCACACGAAATTTGCGATCATTGCGGTAAACCCTTGCGAGATTACGGAGGAAAATCCCATCTTCGTAATCCTGATGGGTTTGCCGTTTCCGATGTTTGGAAAAACCTTCCCTCAGCCAATAATTACAATCAAATTTCCCGCCCTGTTTTGAACACAATTCTGAAGATGGTGACGCCAGTTTTATCTTCAAATGGGTATGATGCCGAATCCGCCATCACTGTTACAAAGGTAAAAGGATTGATTGGACCCAAAGAAGGGATTGGCGATTCCAAGAAAGTTTCTGATGTCCCGATTCAATATAAACTTCCTGGTTTTGAGCCTCGCGTTTTTAGATCAGAACCAAGCGATAAAAAGATCGAGGCGCTTTGGGATGTTGTACATCAAGGCGACGCGCTGGAAGTCCTGCGCCAATACCCTGACAACTCAGTGGATCTGGTTTTTGCAGACCCTCCCTACAATTTGGAAAAGGCTTACAACACTTACAATGATGAGCAAAGCACAAAAGAATACTTGAATTGGTGCAACGCATGGCTGGCTGAATATGTGCGAATTCTCAAACCAGCAGGTTCCCTCTTTGTTCTCAATTTACCGCGCTGGACAATGTACCATGCGGAGTTTCTCAACAAGCATTTGTACTTTCAAAATTGGATTGTATGGGACGCATTGTCCGAGCCGCGCGGAAAATTGATGCCAGCGCATTACAGCCTGCTTTACTACACAAAATCGCGCGAGAACTTCACGTTCAATCTCAAAGATTTACCCTTGGTCGATTCGCGCCATTACTGTTTGCGCGCCTCTTGTATTCGTGAGCGAAAATCGAGTGGACATGACGAAAAAGAACGACTCACGGATATTTGGTGGGACATTCATCGCCTGAAACATCGCCGCGACCGAGATTACCATCCATGCCAGTTGCCCGACGGGTTGTTGGAGCGAATCATCAAGCTTTCCAGCAACCCTGGCGACATTGTCCTTGACGCGCTGGCTGGCACTGGAACAACTGCCGTTGTTGCCACCCGTTTGGGCAGGCGTTACGTGGCAATTGATCTCGATCCAGAATACGTGAAAATCACACGCCAAAAAATTGACGAGGTTACGAGACTCGGATTTGTCGTCAGGCAAAGCACAAAAAAAACAAAATTACCTTATACAAAAAAATCTTTGCAGCTTGAACTGCGCGATCTTGCGACAAAATTGGGAAGATTACCAACCCCAGATGATGTTGCGAAGAAGAGTCGTTACGGTTTAAATCCTTTCGTTGAAACTTTTCCCACATGGGGAAAGGCATTAAAGGCCGCCAAATTGGAGGTGAAAAATGGTAGCAGCGCGTAAAGTTTCATTTCAGGAAGCGTGGGATAGTTCAACTGTCTTCTATGTTGATGAAGAACTCGAAAATGAGATTGATCAGGAAGTTGAAAAGCTGCTAATGCTTGCAGATCACGAAATTGTTTCTGGAACTTCTGCGGTCAACGCACAGGCATTGGCGTCTTTCCTTGCCAAAGACCAGCTTGCACTGGATGTAATCCTTCGCGAAATAGAACTTTCCCAAGAAAAGTTCATGCGAATCATTTCGTTGCTGAGAAAACTGGGCCAGATTCCTGGCGGATTCGAAAGTGAGTGGCATTTTTCCAAGATAGCCAACAAAGTTGTTCAAGACAAGGATTTTGCGTTGCTGATCGCAAGTCTGCTTGTAGATGGAAAAAGAGATAAGGAGTTGACGACCTACATCCCTCGTTATTATTTGGAAACCCTGAATTATCGCGAGATAAGAGGCGGTTCCCGCGAGGCGCGTCGGGTTCGATACAAACGATCTCTTATTGGGACATATAGCGGGCGAAAAGGGTATAAAGTGGAAGGTCTCATTAGGCAAAAACTCTTGGACATCAATGTTCCTTTTGAACAAGGACGTTCACGCGTAATCGAAACAGACATCGATTTTGCTGTTCCAAGTCTTGACGACCCCTGGATCATCATTATGAGCTCGTTTCAGGAGACAACAAGTAGCGGGCAAACCACAAAGGCCCGCGATATGCTCAACGCTTTCGAGAGGGTGAATCGGGTAAATAGCAGATATGGTGAAAACAGGGCTTTTGTTAATTTTGTGGATGGAGGCGGTTGGCTGGCGCGGAAAAGGGATATGGAAAGGTTAGTGGAAAACTGTCACTATTACGTAAACATTAACTTGCTGGGGTCGTTGGAATCCGTTATTCAAAATCATCTTCCCCACAAAAAACGTTAGCGAGGAGACTCCCATGCCAGGACTTTATTTCGAAGACTTTTCCGTTGGACAGAAAATCACCACCGTCGGTCGCACCGTGACCGAAGGCAACATCATGGACTTCGCCGGGTTGACGGGCGACTACAACCAGATCCACACCGACGCGCATTTCGCCGCGTCCACGCAGTTTGGTCAGCGCATCGCGCACGGATTGCTCGGCCTGTCCATCGGCGTCGGTCTGCTCATGCGGACGGGCGTCCTCGAAGGGACGGTGATCGCCTTCCGCGAGATCGTCGAGTGGAAGTTCATCAAGCCGGTCTTCATCGGCGACACGATCCACGCGCAGATGGAGATGAAGGAACTGAAAGCCATGCCGCGCATCGGCGGCGGTCTCGCGACGGCCGCGATGGAAGTCTTGAACCAGAAGAACGAAGCGCTGATGAAGGGAACACTATCGTTCCTCATTGCGTTAAAGCCGTAGCCCTCACCCCCGGCCCCTCTCCCGTAATCGGGAGAGGGGAGAATTGTAGCCATGACCAACGCCGACGACGACGAACGAGAACGAATCAGACGACTGCTCCGCTCCGAGGAGGAGACGAACGCGGTCACGCCGCACCGCGCGACGGGGGAGCGGCCGCGCGTGTTCGTGGAGCCGTTCTCCCGTCCGCGCCTGGACGCGGACAACATGCCCCTGCCGCGCCGCGTCAGCGAAGTAGACGTGGAGGGGACGCGCCTCTCCGCGACGGTCAATCGCCCCAGCGGGCCGACGCGACCGGTTTCGCCTCCGCCCGCGCGTCGTCCGCCCGAACCGCCCGCGTTCGACTGGCGTCGCGCCTTCGGTTGCCTGGCCTATTCGTTGATCGGATTGTTCTTCGCGGGGGTTGTCGTCGCGCTGATCGGAATCTCCGTCGCGGTCTACAGTTATTATTCCATCGCGCGCACGCTTCCGAGCGTGGAAGATTTGCAGACGCGCGCCTCGCAGTTCGAAACGACGCGCATCCTCGACCGCAACGGGAACGTGCTGTACGAAATTCTCGACCCGAACGCCGGACGCCGCACGTACGTCACGCTCGACCGCATCTCGCCCTACGCGGTCGCCGCGACCATCGCCACCGAAGACAAGGATTTTTACACGCATCCCGGCTTCGACATCGCGGCCATCGTGCGCGCGTTGTGGAATAACTATCGCACCGGCGGACAGGGCGGCGGCGCGTCCACGATCACGCAGCAACTGGCGCGCGCGCTTTTGCTTTCGCCGGAGGAGCGCGCCGAACGCACTGTGCAACGCAAGGCGCGCGAGATCATCCTCGCCGCCGAGATCACGCGCCGTTACAGCAAAGACCAGATCCTCGAACTTTATCTCAACGAAATTTATTACGGCAATCTCTCGTACGGAATCGAAGCCGCCGCCGAAACTTATTTTCAAACCAGCGCCGACAAACTGACCTTCGCACAAGCCGCCTTCCTGGCCGGACTGCCGCAATCCCCCTCCGTATATGACATCCACCTAAATCCCGAAGCGACCCTGGCTCGCAACGAGGAAGTGTTGGTGCTGATGTACACGCTCAGCAGTGAGCGCGGTTGCATCGTCGTAAGCAACAGCCTCGACCCGGTCTGTGTGGATCCGTCCATCGCCACCGTCGCCGCGGACGAAATGCGGAACTACAACTTTCCGCCGCTCTCCTTCACCGTCAAATATCCGCACTGGGTTAACTACGTTCGTTCCGAACTCGAAAAGAAATACGACGCGCAAACCATTTATCGCTCCGGCTTCACGGTTTACACCACGCTCGACCCGACCCTGCAAGACGAAGCGCAACGCATCCTCACCGAACAAGTGGCCGGCCTCGCCGACAAGAACGCGCACAACGGCGCGCTGATCGCCCTCCGCCCCAGCACCGGCGAGATCCTCGCCATGGTCGGCTCGGCGGACTTTTACAACGACGCCATCTCGGGCCAGATCAACATGGCGACGAGTCCCACGCGTCAACCCGGCTCCTCGATCAAGCCCATCACCTATGTGGCCGCGTTTGAAAAAGGTTGGACTCCCTCCACGCTCCTCTGGGACGTGCATAGCGAATTTCCTCCCTCCGGCCTCCCAAGCGACCTGCGCGATCCCTACATCCCCTCCAACTACGATGGCAAATTTCACGGCCCGGTCACTGTGCGCGTGGCGCTCGCGAATTCCTTTAACATTCCGGCAGTCAAGGCCCTGCAATTCGTCGGCGTCTACGACGATTCCTCCACCCCGCAAAAGGACGGGATGATCGGCACAGCCGAGCGCCTCGGCATCACCTCGCTCACCGCGCCCGACTACGGTCTCGCGCTCACGCTCGGCGGCGGCGAAGTGAGCCTGCTCGAAATGACCGGCGCCTACGCGGTCTTCGCGAATCGCGGCGTGAAGATTCCGCCCGTAGCGATCCTGCGCGTCACCGACTTCGAAGGCAACCTGATCGAAGAATACCAACCGCCCACGGGCGAACAGGTCATCCGCGCCGAACATGCCTACCTGATCTCCTCGATTCTCTCCGACAACGAAGCCCGCTCATGGATGTTCGGACGCAACTCGGTTCTCAACCTCCCCTTTCCGGTCGCGGCCAAAACCGGCACCTCCGGCACCCCGCGCGGCGACGCGGCGGAACTCGTCTTCGACAACTGGACTCTCGGTTACACCCCCGACCTCGTGACCGGCGTCTGGATCGGCAACGCGGACTACCAGCCGATGGTCAACACCACCGGCTCCACCGGCGCGGCGCCGATCTGGAGTCAGTTCATGCAATACGCCGAACCCATCGTCAGCGGCGGCAACCCGACTCCGTTCCTCCCGCCGCAGGGCATCATCGAAAAGATCGTCTGCCGTCTCACCGGCGCGGAGCCCTCCGAGTACTGCCGCGGCGACTCGTATCGCGAGGTCTTCGCCTCCGACCAGCCTCCCCTCCCCGCCAGCAAAGACCTGTTCAGCAAAATAAAAATTGACACCTGGACGAAACTCGAAGCCTCCGCCGCCTGCGCCGACTTCACCGAGGAGACCATTGCCATGCGCGTCACCGACAAGTGGGCGCAACAATGGCTCACCTCCGCCGAGGGCCGCAACTGGCTCGAGTCCAATGGTTTCCCACAAAAGTTCGTCTTCGCGCCGGAGCGCGAATGCAAGCAGGACGATCCGCATCCCCTCCTACAATTCTCCAGTCCGCGCGACAAACAAACGATCACCCAAGTGGATTTGAAAATCGAAGGCGTGGCTGACGCCACTTCCGGTTTCATGGCTTGGGCGCTCGACTATCGTCCCGACCGTGTCTTTGAGGATTGGATGCAATTGGAGCAGAGTCGCCAGCCCGTGCGCGGCGGCCTGCTGTATAACTTCGACCTGTTCAATGTGAATAACGGCGTGGTCTATCTGCGCCTGCGATTGCTCGGACAGAACGACGGCTACGCGGAAAAGATCATCCAATTTACGCTCCAACTCGAACTGCCTCCCACCGTTGTTCCGCCCACTTTTCCCCCGCCGCCCACAGTCACGCCCTCGCCCACACAGTTCATCCCGCCGCCCACTGTCACGCCCAGCGTCACCCCTTCGCCTACGGATGTCCCTCCGACCGTCACTCCCTCCGACACCCCTCCGCCTCCCACCGAGACGGAAACCCCGCCCCCGCCGTAAGTCGGATTGGCAATCCGACCTACAGGAGAACCCCATGCGCCTCGAAGACCTCAACTGGATGGACGTGGAAAAATACCTCGCCGCCGACGACCGCCTTATGCTCGTCCTCGGCGCGTGCGAACAACACGCCTACCTCAGCCTGCTGACCGACATCCGCATCCCGCTCGCCCTCGCCGACTCCGCCTCGCAGCGGACGGGCGTGCCGGTCGCGCCGCCCCTGAATTTTGGCGTCTCCCCTTACTTTCTCGCTTATCCCGGCACGATCAGCCTGCGCGTCAGCACGATGATTGCTGCGGTGGAAGATGTCGTCCGTTCGGTGTACTCGCATGGGTTCAAACGTATCCTCATCCTCAACGGCCACGGCGGCAACATCCCGGTCAAGAATCACCTGCACGAAGTCAACAACAGCCTGCCCAACCTGAAACTCAACTGGTACGACTGGTGGCTGTCCCACTCGGTGGAGGCGGTGGCAGTGAAACACAACCTCAAACCGACTCATGCCAACTGGCTGGAGGCATTCCCCTTCACCATCGTTGGCGACATGCCCGAAGGCGACAAGATCCCGCCCCAAGTTCCGCGCGCGATCATGGACGCGGTCACCGCGCGGGATGTCTACGGAGACGGATCCTTCGGGGGCCGCTACGTCGCGGACGAGAGAATCCAGCGCGAGATCCTGGCCGCGGCGTTGGAAGATATCCTGCTATTGCTTAAATTGGAGTAAGCGCGCCTCTTGCGCGAATCAGGTTGCATCCGTATAATAGCGGTTGTTGTTGGAAGATAATTTACCGGGAACACTTCGCAAGCGCTTGAGATAAATGGTCTCGAAGCGCTTGCCTTTGTTTGTCTCTAGCGCGCGAAATTACGCGCAAGACGGCCCGGGGAACGTGAACTTTGCTCCAAAAGGAGAGGAACCGTGGAAACCAAAGGTTTGACAGCGCTCCGCATCAGCCTGGCTTCGCCCGAAACGATCATGTCGTGGTCGTACGGCGAGGTGTTGAAACCCGAAACCATCAACTATCGCCGCTTGCGGCCCGAGAAGGATGGCCTGTTTTGCGAGGCCATCTTCGGCCCCACCCGTGACTGGCAGTGTTACTGCGGCAAATACAAAAACCCCCGTTACAAAGGCATCACCTGCGATAAATGCGGCGTGGAAGTGACTCGCGCCGCCGTCCGCCGCGAGCGCATGGGTCACATCACCCTTGCCACGCCGGTGGCGCACATTTGGTACACCCGGCGCATCCCCTCCTACCTGGGCATGTTGCTCGATATTTCGCGCCGCAACCTTGACCGCGTTCTCTACTTCGCGCAATACATCGTCACCTACGTGGACGAAGAGGCGCGCCAGAAAGCCCTCAAGCGCCTCGAGGATGAAATCTCCGTTTCCGAGCGCGAACAGGCCTCCGGCATCAACGCCCGCATCGCCGAGATCAAGACCAAGCGCGACCACACCATCTCAGAACTCAGCCAGCGCAAGTCGGCGCTCGAATCGAACTACGATGAGTTGGTGGCCGACCGCCTCGATCCGGTGATCAAGGAAGGTCAGAAACTCGAAAAGACCCTGCAAGAACAGATGGGCAAACCCGCCAAGAAGGATATCATGTTCGGCGCGACGGGCGAGGCCCTGGTAAGCGCGGGGACTGCCATCGCCCAGAAGCACATCAGCCAGGTGCAGAAGATCGTCAAGCAACGCCTCGAAAGCATCGAGAACGAATTGAAGGATGAGAAGGCGCGCAAACTCGAAGAGATCAAAATGGAAGTGGGGCGCGTCAAGGCCAACGCCGAGGAGGAAATGAACGCCTTGCGCAGCGAACTGGAGGATCAATCCTCCGTCTCGCAGGGACAGAACTCGCGCATGCGCGACGAGTTGCTCGAACTGCGTCCCTTCACCTTCATCAGCGAAGTGCGCTACCGCGAACTCAAGTCGCGCTGGGGCCAGGTCTTCCGCGCCGACATGGGCGCCGAAGCCTTCTACGACATCCTCAAACGCCTCGACCTCGACAAACTTTCCGAGGAACTCTGGCACGAGGTCAAGGTCACCAAGAGCAAGCAGAAACGCAAGAAAGCGACGACCCGCCTCAAGGTGGTCGAAGCGTTTCGCCGTTCGGGCAATCGGCCCGAGTGGATGATCCTCACCATCCTGCCGGTCATCCCGCCCGACCTGCGTCCGATGGTCCAGTTGGATGGCGGCCGCTTCGCCACGTCGGATCTGAACGACCTGTATCGCCGCGTCATCAACCGCAACAACCGCCTGAAGAGATTGCTCGAATTGGGCGCGCCGGACGTGATCATCCGCAACGAGAAGCGCATGTTGCAGGAGGCGGTGGACAGCCTGATTGACAACAGCCAGCGCGGCAAGGCCCTCTCCCGCCGCGGGCGCCGCGAACTCAAGTCGCTCAGCGACATGCTCAAAGGCAAGAAGGGACGCTTCCGCCGCAACCTGCTGGGCAAGCGCGTGGACTACTCGGGCCGCTCCGTGATCGTGGTCGGCCCGCAACTTAAACTTTACCAGTGCGGCCTGCCGAAGACGATGGCGCTGGAACTCTACCGTCCCTTCGTCATCTCCCGCCTCGTGTCGCACAACTACGCCGCCAACGTGAAGGGCGCGCGCCGCCTCATCGAACGCAACCGCCCCGAGGTTTGGGAAGTTCTGGAGGAGGCGATCAAGGACCGTCCGGTGTTGCTCAACCGCGCGCCGACGTTGCACCGCCTCGGCATCCAGGCCTTTGAACCGATCCTGATCGAAGGCTCGGCCATTCAACTGCACCCGCTCGTCACCACCGCCTTCAACGCGGACTTCGACGGCGACCAGATGGCCGTCCACGTGCCGCTTTCGCAGAAGGCGGTACAGGAAGCGCGCGAGTTGATGATCTCCTCGCGCAACCTGCTCAAGCCCGCCGACGGCGAGCCGATCATCAGCCCCTCCAAAGACATGGTGCTGGGCGTGTATTACCTGACCATGGCCCAGAAAGCGGATCACCGCGGCGACGGTCGCGCCTTCGCCGACATGGATGAGGTGGAACTCGCCTATCAACTTGGCCAGGTGGAGATCCACTCCGAGATCAAACTGCGCGCAGAAACCTGGTACGACGATAAAAACAAACGCCTGCCCGAAAAGCAGACCCGCATCATTGACACCACTGTCGGGCGCGTCATCTTTAATCGTGTCCTGCCAGAACCGGTGCAGTTCGTCAACCGCAAACTGGACAAAGGCGGCGTGAAGGATTTGATCGCCGAAGTCTATGAAATCTGCGGACAGGAAGTGACCACCACCGTGGCCGACCGCATCAAAAGCATCGGCTTCGAATACGCCATGAAGTCTGGCGCCACGCTGGCCGTGGCCGACATTTCCATCCCGCCGGAACGCGTTGGCATGATCAACGAAGCCTTGCAACAGGTGGAAGTGGTGCAACGCGACTTCCGCCGCGGCCTGCTCACCGAACAGGAAAAGAACGAACGCGAGATCGAGATCTGGCAGCACACCACCGACCGCGTGGCCGAAGCCGTGAAGAAGCATATGGACCCGGACGGCAACCTCTCCACCATGGCTACCTCCGGCGCGACCAAGGGCGGTTTCTCCACCATCTCGCAGTTGGCCGGTATGCGCGGACTCATGGCCGATCCCTCCGGGCGCATCATTCCGTTCCCGATCCGCTCCAACTTCCGCGAGGGTCTCACCGCCATGGAATACTTCATGTCCACGCACGGCGCGCGCAAAGGTCTGGCGGATACAGCCCTCCGCACCGCGGACGCCGGTTATCTCACGCGTCGTCTCGTGGACATCGCGCAGGACATCATCATCAACGAGCATGACTGCGGCACCCACGACGGTATCTGGATCCGCAAATCGGACGACGTGGCGGGCGAACCCCTGCATGCGCGTCTCTACAGCCGCCTGCTGGCGGAACGCGTCATTCACCCGAAAACCGGCGAGGTCATCGGCGAGCGCGACGACATCATTAGCCACATCATGGCGCGGCAGATCGCCGACGCCGGCGTGGAAGAGACGCGCGTCCGCTCGGCCCTCGCCTGCGAACTCAATCACGGCATCTGCGCCAAATGCTACGGCCTCGACCTCGGCCGCGGCACGATGGTCGAGATGGGTTCCGCGGTCGGCATCGTGGCGGCACAATCCATCGGCGAGCCAGGCACGCAGTTGACCCTGCGCACCTTCCACACCGGCGGCGTGGCCTCCGCCGGCACAGACATCACCACCGGCCTCCCGCGCGTGGAGGAACTCTTCGAAGCCCGCAAACAGCCGAAGGGCGAAGCCGTCGTCGCGGAGATCAGCGGCATCGTGCATATCATCCAATCTGAAAAATACGCCGACTTGCGCATCGTCAAGATCGAGCACAGTGAGCTCATCAGCGACACTTACGACATCCCCGAAGATTGGAAGATCGTCGCCAAGTCCGAGTTGGACGTGAAGACCGGCGAAGTCCTCGCCAAACTCGAGGACGCCGTCATCACCGCCCAACACGGCGGACGCGTGCGCGTCGAAAAGAAGGATCGACAGGTTATCGTCTCCTACGACCAGACCGAGGAAAAGGAAGAAGAGATTCCCACCACCTCGCGCCTGCTCGTCCGCGAGGGCGACAAGATCGAAGCCGGCGAACCGCTCACCGAAGGCTCGCTCAACCCGCACCGCATCCTGCGCATCCGCGGCCGCGAAGCCTGCCAACTCTACCTGCTCGGCGAAGTTCAGAAGGTTTATCGCTCGCAAGGCCAGAACATTCACGACAAGCACTTCGAGGTCATCATCCGCAAGATGATGAGCAAGATCCAAGTCACGCGTCCCGGCGACACCAAGTACCTGCCCGGCGACCCGGTTGACCGCCTCGAAATCCGCCGCGTCAACGAAGCCCTGCTCGCGGACAGCAGACAACCCGCCAAGTTCGCCGAAGTGTTGCTCGGCGTGACGAAGGCCTCGCTCAGCACCGACTCGTTCCTCTCGGCCTCCTCCTTCCAGCACACCATCAAAGTGCTGGCGGGCGCGGCCATCGCGTCGACGACCGATCCGCTCTACGGTCTGAAAGAGAACGTGATCATCGGCAAGTTGATCCCCGCCGGGACGGGCTTCACGCATGGACGTTTCACCAAAGTCACAGACGGCGAACAGGGTTCCTCCCAGTGGACCGAGATCCCCGATAGTTCCTCAGCCGACTAACCCGAAGTAACGAGACGCCCCGTGAGGGGCGTCTTTTTTTGCCCGCGCGTCCACATTCATCCCGCGGAAATTCCACGAGACGGCGCGCAAAGGAGCAGACTCTTTTCATTCACACTTGGGTATACTCAAGGGGCCAATCAAGAAAGGAGAATGCCATGTCATCCGCTCGGCGCATCTTACCGGTTTGCATTTTGATTTTGATCATCCTTGCTTGCAACCTGCCTCAACCCGTCCCGGCAGTTGACGCGAACGCGCAATTCACCGCGGCCGCGCAGACTGTCGCCGCCATCGTGAGCCAATCCATCTCGCCCACGCTGCCCGCCGGTTCGCCGCTTCCCTCCGCCACAGCCATTCACACCTTCACGCCGGTTCCCGCCCTCTCCCCCACTTTATTCCTCACCTCCACCTCCAGCATTCCCACCATCCGCGTCACCGTAGACACCAACTGCCGCGTCGGCCCGGGCAAGATCTACGACCGGGTGGGCGGGCTTCTGGTCGGTCAGGTCGCCGAAGTGTACGCAAAAAGTCCAGACGTGGAATATTGGTACATCCGCCTGCCCGATGATCCCAATACCTTCTGTTGGGTATGGGGCGAATACGCCGTCCTCACCGGCAACGTGGCGGCCCTGCCCATTTACACCCCGCCGCCTACGCCCACCCAAGCCCCCGGTTTCGAACTCACCTACGCGGGCCTGGATTCTTGCGTGGGCTGGTGGGTGGAACTGAAACTCAAAAACACCGGGCCGGTCTCGTTCAAATCCTACTCGCTTTCCATAAAGGACGGCGCCACCGGCACGATCCTCACCGCCTACAACAACGGCTTCACCGACCTCGGCGGCTGCCTCGCCTCGGGCGTCATCGCCAGCCTCGACCCCGGCATGAGTTACATCCTCAGCGCGCCGGCCTTCGCCTACAACCCAAACAACCACAAGATCCGCGCCACCGTCACGCTCTGCACCGGCCTCAACCAAAGCGGCCAATGCGTCTCCGAAACCATAGACTTCAAACCGTAACGCCTCCTCCATGCCCCATCCGCGACCTGCCTCCCTCAAACCGGAGGGACAACCCACGCGCGGCAAGACCGCCGACAACCGACTCCGCCGCGTCGACAACTTCATCCTGCTCTACGAACCCTCGCTTCTCACCCGGACCCAGGACGGGTTCGCCGACTCCTTCTTCGTTGACCTCGGCTACGGCTTCGACGCGCGCACCACCCTTGAAAGCGCGCGACGCTTCCGCCGCGTCAACCCCTCCCTCCCCATCCTCGGCGTGGAAATTGACAGGGACCGAGTCGAAGCCGCGCGTCCCTTCGCCGATGGCAAAACCTTCTTCCGTCTTGGCGGATTCAACCTGCCGCTCAAAGAGGGCGAACGCGTGCGGCTGATCCGCGCCTTTAACGTATTGCGTCAATACGAGGAGAAAGACTTCGCCCCCGCCTACGAGCGCCTCGCCCAATACGTTCTCCCCGGCGGCCTGATGCTCGAAGGGACCTCCAATCCGTTCGGGAGCATTTGGTCGGCGAATGTTGCGCGGCGGACGGACGCTTCGCGTGGATCATGGAGGATGGAGGCGCTGGTCTTCAGCACCAACTTCCGCATGGGATTCGAAGTGGAGGAATTCCAGACCATCCTGCCCAAGAATTACATCCACCGCATGGTCAAGAGCGAGGCGATCTTTGACTTTTTTGAAGCGTGGAAGCGTTCCGCCGCTGAAACCATCGCCGCGACAGTGTATGGCCCGCGTCAATGGTTCACCGCCGCGGCCGAAAGCCTCGCGACCAAAGGCTACCATGTGGACGCGAAAAAGAAATGGCTCTCGAAGGGGTTTTTGATCTGGGAGTTGTGAACTGGAAGCGCGTCGCGCCACACGGAGGCGCGAACTCCAATCAAGCAGGCGAATCCGCCGCCGGAGATTCTCTCCGTTGATTCAGGCGCGACGCGCCCGCGTTTCCTCGCACTTGACGCCGCGTTTGTTTCCCCGTAAGATATGCCCCGCTCATAGAACATATTTTTCACCACGCAGGTTTTCCTTTGTGACACTCACCTGCACTGCACCAAACGCAGTGCGGTGCAAGTGTCGTGTCCTTCGTGGTTAAAGGATTTCTCCATGGAACTCGGCGTTGTACGCAAAATAGACATTGACCATGAAATGCAGCAGTCGTACCTCGATTACGCCATGAGCGTGATCGTGGCGCGCGCCCTGCCCGACGCGCGTGACGGACTCAAACCCGTCCAGCGGCGCATCCTCTACGCGATGTACGACATGGGCATCCGCGCCGACTCGGCCTACAAAAAGTCCGCTCGTATCGTGGGCGAGGTGTTGGGCAAGTATCACCCGCATGGCGACTCGGCGGTGTACGAAGCGATGGCGCGCATGGCGCAGGATTTCTCGCTCCGCACCCTGCTCGTGGACGGCCAGGGCAACTTCGGTTCGGTGGATGGCGATCCGCCCGCGGCCATGCGTTACACCGAGGCGCGTCTCACCGCTCCCGCGATTGACATTCTTTCAGACCTCAACAAAGACACGGTGGACTTCACCTCGAACTTCGACGACACGCTCGAAGAACCATCCGTCCTCCCCTCGGCCATTCCGAATCTTTTAGTCAACGGCGCGACCGGCATCGCGGTGGGCATGGCTACTTCCATCCCGCCGCACAACCTGGGCGAGATCGTGGACGCCTGCATCTATATGCTCAACAAGTGGGAGAAGCTCGACGACATTGACGTGGAGCAATTGATGGAATTCGTGCAAGGGCCGGACTTCCCCACAGGCGGCCTCATCATCCAGGAAAAAGATGGGGAGGACATCGAGTCCGCTTACGGGTCCGGGCGTGGACGCGTCACGGTGCAAGCCAAGGCCCATGTGGAGGAGATGGAGCGCGGCAAGAATCGCATCATCGTCACCGAGTTGCCATACACCGTCAACAAATCCAGCCTGATCGAACGCATCGCCGAACTCGCCCGCGATGGGCATCTGGAGGGCCTCTCGGACCTGCGCGACGAGTCGGACCGGCAGGGCATGAGGATCGTCCTCGAAATGACCAAGAACGCCGACCCGAATATCGTCTTGCAAAGTTTGTACAAGCGCACGCCCATGCAGACCACCTTCGGCATCAACCTGCTGGCGCTCGTGGACGGCGAGCCGCGCACGCTGACCCTCAAACAAGCGCTGCGCGTCTACCTGGACCACCGGCTGGCGGTGATCAAACGACGCGCCGAGTTCGACCTCGCGAAGGCCAAAGCGCGGCAGCACATCCTCGAAGGCTACCTGACCGCGCTCAAGAACCTCGACGAGATCATCCATCTGATCCGCAACGCCTCGGACGTGGAGGCGGCGCGCGACAAACTGATGAAACGCTACAAACTTTCGGAGTTGCAGGCCAACGCCATCCTCGACATGCAGTTGCGCCGACTGGCCGCGCTCGAACGCAAGAAGATCGAAACCGAGTACAAGGAAGTCAGCGCGCTCATCAAAGAACTGACGAATTTATTGAAGTCGCCCAAACTCATGCGCGGCGTGGTGTCTGATGAACTGCTTAAGGTGAAAGCCGCCTACGCGGACCGCCGCCGCACGCAGATCGTCAACTTGAAGGGCGGCGCGAAATCCGGCAAGGCGCTGACCGCGCACGACCTCCTGCCGCAACAGACCATCTGGATCGGCGTGACCGCGGACGGTGTGGTGGCGCGCACCCACGACGACAAGCAACCCAAACATTCCGGCAACGACGCGCCGCGCTGGCTCGTCAAAGCCTCCACCACCGACACCATCTACTTCGTCAGCAAACTCGGGAAGGCCGCGGCGGTCGCCGCGCACCTCATCCCCGAAGCGGACAAGTTAAGCCAAGGCTCGCTGTACACGCGCGTCTCGCCGCTGACCGACACCGACGCGTTGGCCGCGGTCTTCGCGTTGCCCGCCAGTCGCTCCGGCTTCGGCGAAGAGACGTGCGTCATCACCTGCACGCGCTTCGGCATGGTCAAGAAGTCGCTCATCGGCGAACTGCCCGGCCCCTCCGCACAGACGTTCACCCTCGTGCGCGTCAACGAAGGCGACCGGCTGGGTTGGGTCGGCCTGACCGACGGAAAAAGCAAGGAGATTTTGCTGGCCACCTCGGGCGGGATGGCGATCCGCTTCAAGGAAGACGATGTCCGCCCGATGGGACTCGTCGCGGCGGGCGTGAACGGAATCAAGTTGGATGGCGAGGATGAAGTCGTCGGCATGGAAATTTTGCCGGGCGAGGGCGAACTCCTCCTGCTCACCAGCGACGGCAAAGCCAAGCGCGTGGACGAGAAAGATTTCCCCGCGCAGGGACGCTACGGCAAGGGCGTGCGCGCCTGGGACTTGCCCGGCAAAGTCAAACTGGCGGGGGCGGTCTCGGGCAAGCCCAATCACATGGTCACAATTCACCAGAGCAAAGGCGCGCCCAAGTCGGCGCGGCTGGATGAGGCGACCCTGCGGAAGCGCGCCGCCTCGAAGGGCGACGTGATCGTGGAAGTGAAACCGGGCGAGGAAGTCGTCTCGGTCAATGTGGCGTGGACGGTGGAAAAGTTTGTGGAGGCAAAGAAGGAAGAGAAGAAGAAAGCCGCGTCCGCCAAGAAGGCGGCTGGGAAGAAGTTGAAGCCCGCGAAGAAAAAAAAGTAGTACGTGTTGCGTAATCTACCCCGAAATTTCAATTCTTGAAGTTGAAATTTCGGGGTAGAATAGGGTTATGAAACCAAGAACACTTTCGCCAGTAATTTCCCGCGCCCTGAAAACCTTCCCTGCCGTGGTGATGACCGGGCCGCGGCAATCCGGCAAAACCACCCTGCTTCGCGCCCAGTTTGGGGAGACCCACAATTACGTGTCGCTCGAAAACCCGGATACGCGCCTGCGCCTCAAGCACGATCCCGCGGGGTTCGTCCGGCAAGTGACGCGGCCGGTTATCCTCGATGAGATACAGTACGCGCCGGATATCCTGCCATACATCAAATCATCCATTGACGAGGATCGCCAACCTGGCAGGTGGATCCTGACAGGCTTGCAAAATTTCGCGCTCATGCAAAACGTGAGCGAATCGCTGGCAGGCCGCGCGGCCATCCTTTCGCTCCAGCCGTTCGCGGTGGCGGAGCGAAGCGGCTTGGGCGAGCAAAGCCTTCCGACCCTCGAACTCCTTCAAAGCCTGGTATCGCCACAAAGGAACGCGCCGGAACTGGATCTTCCCGATATCATCCTGCGCGGCGCGTATCCCGAAATTGCCAGCAATCCCGAAGTGGATCGCGCCCTGTGGTGCAGTTCCTACATCACCGCCTACCTGGAACGGGACATACGCAACCTGGCCCAGGTAGGCGACTTGAGCCAATACGAAATTTTTCTGCGCGCTTGCGCCGTGCGCACCGGCCAAATCCTCGACCTGACCTCGATTGCGCGCGAGATCGGCGTTTCATTCACCACCGCCAAGCGCTGGTTGTCCATGCTCGAAACGGGCTACCAGATTCTCCTTCTTCGTCCCTATTACCGAAACATCGGCAAGCGTCTAGTCAAGCGCCCGAAGATCTATTTCACGGATACGGGTCTCGCCTCCTATCTGCTCGGCATTCACACACGGGAGCAACTTCTGGGCGGCCAGCATTTTGGGCCGTTGTTCGAAACGCTGGTGGTCGCCGATTTTTGGAAACGTTTCCTGCATCATGGACAGTCGCCGTCATTGTATTACTTGCGCACGCATGACGACCTGGAAGTGGACCTGCTCATCGAGGAGGGGGGCCGGCTTCACCTGATGGAGATCAAATCCACCGCGACGATAAAAAACGAACACGCAACTTCCTTGCAGAGGGCAAAAACCAACCTGGCGGATAGGATCGCCTCCGCGCTGATCGTTTCCAACTCGCCAGACTCTTTTTCCCTGCCGGGAGAGATCATGCATGTTCCCGCTTCATCGGCGCTGTTATCGTAACGCCTGCCTCCCTACCTGACGTTTGCCGCCCTGGTCTTCGCCATGCCAAAGGCGGGTGGGATGGGAAAGTAAGATCGTGGCGCGTGGCGCGTAAATGTGAAAGTCCCGCGTCCTTGCAAAGAGGCGCGGGACTTTTGATTGAAGGTTGCATTTCTGGAAAATTGAATCGTTCCCGAAATGGGTACGGTTCAGGCTGTGGGGATTGATGGCGGTTCGCGCGCCGTTAAGAACACGGATGTGTGCGCGAAGCGTGGAACGGATCAATCCGTAAATCCACGCATCCGTCGTTATTCCGCGCTTGCGGCTGAGGAGTCATCCCCAAATTTTTCAAAATCGACTCGCCTTCGGCGAGAGGGAAGAAACCAGAAACGCAGAAATCAGGAAGCAGGACTATCAGAGCTAGGGGACACAACACGAAAACCGATAAAGTCGTTGTCGCTACCGGGCACGTACCCAAAGCGGATAGCACACCGCTGGAACCAATCAATGGCGTCGAACGCGCCGCCGCGAATTGCACAGATTTCCCCTTGTTTTGGGCCTTGTGGGTCTTTCACTCCATCCACTCGATTCTTGTACTCTTTCTCATCTAGCCAATTGTTGCACAACTCCCAGACATTCCCCGCCATGTCCGCACAGCCGTAAGGCGAACTACCCTGCGGGGAAAATTGGCCGACTTCTGATGTGCCGTAAATTCCTGATTCCTTTGAGTTCAGTTTCCTCGAGTCAAACTCATTTCCCCACGGATACAAACGTCCATCCTCGCCACGTGCGGCCTTTTCCCATTCGGATTCGGTTGGAAGGCGATATTGCTTTTTGGTTTTCCCGCTTAACCATTTGCAGTAGGCGGTCGCGTCATCCCACGAAACGTTGACTACTGGATGTCCGCCTCTTCCAAGCGGGAACGTGTCGCCGTCCCATTCTTGCGGCGGTTCATATTTGGTGTCTTTAACAAACTCCTGATACTCGCGGTTTGTGATCGGGTATTTGCCGATAAAATATTCGGAGAGTTCAACAGTATGTTGTGGTTGTTCCGAATCCATCAATTCTTGCCACATGCCATCATCACGATCTTTTTCAGGAACTACTTCTAAAAGTGCTTGCGCCTGCTCCTTTGTTGTTCCCATCAAAAATTTCCCCGCCGGTATCTTCACCATCTGCGGCTCGAATAATAACCGCGCGGCTTCGGGAGCAGGCGCGGGTTGCGGGGCTTCGGCGCGGCGCGTGAGGGTGAAATACAGTTTCAGTTCCTCCGGAGTCAGGCCGAGAAAATTCGCGTCGGGAACTTCGGGTTTGTGGATGGTGAGAATGCGTCGCACGGCGGCCGCGCCACGGCGGGAGAGGAAGGGAACGAGGGCGGGAGGCGGTTCTACCTTGCCCTCACCCCCGGCCCCTCTCCCAACTTTGGGAGAGGGGAGAGCGCCCGTCTCGCCTTTTTCCATCTTTTGTTCCTGTGAAGATTCCACGCGGAAGTATTCTTCCAGGTCGCGCAGGTAGCGCGGTTCTTCCTTCAACAGCAAATTGTACAAATCGGGATAGACCGTTTGAATCGCCACCACCTTCGCCAACCGCAGCGGCTTGACCTTGCCTTTCAATTTCTCTTCGCGTCTTTGCGCCAGTTTCCACAGCATCAAAAAGGTATTGACCGTGCGTTTGATCTGGCGCGGGTTGTCGCCCAAGCCGACGGAAAAAACTTGCGGACAATCCTCGTGCGGCCAATCGGCGCTGAGGCCCTGCACAAAGTCGCCCATGTCGCTCTGTTCCACCGGCGGAATTTGGAACGGCAGTTGGATGATCTTTTCGAGATAGCGCACGCCCTCGATGGTGAACTTCGCCTGCCCGTCGCCTTCCTGCTTCGCGCCGAATTCCTTGTACTTCATCTCGATGCCGCGCGCGATCACTTCCTGATCCAAGCCGAGCAGGAAAATGCAGTTCTCCGCGTCGAGGAATAACTTGATGGCTTCGAGTACCTCGATGGCTTTTTCAGGGAGACACCGATCAAGGTCATCCACGAAGACGACGAGACGATTCGGATGAACGTGCTCCTGCACCAGTCCCTTGAACTTCTCCTGGAACTGTTCGAGAAATTGGATTTGCTCGATGGTGATCTTCGTCCGCTCGCGGCGGATGGCGGCGGTGGCATTATCCACGTCTCCCGCCGCGCCTTTTTGCAATTCTTCCACCAGGTTGGTGAGCGTCGAAAGTCCGGGGATGAACGACAGGCTCAAGCGCGCCAATCCGGTGGCCACCGACCCGCCGAGTTTCGCCAGGTCAATCGTCACGCCGCCGACCTTGTCCACTTCCAAGTCGCGGTAGAGCAGGGCTTGGAGTTTCTCGAATTCCTCGGTCGGCTGGCCTTGCTTGCTGGCCGTCTCTTGCAAGGCGGAAAGCACGCTCAACAACAACGCCCGCCACAACGACTCTTCCTTGTCGTACTTCCACGCGTCGAACCAGACCGTCGTGAATTTCTTCGGCAGTTTCTTCCTCACCATCCGCATCAGGGACGTCTTCCCCGAACCCCATGTGCCGAACACGCCGATGGTCAGGGGTGAGTCGCCGGTTTGGACGATGTCCGCCAGCGTCTCCACGTACGGCGTGAAGTCGAGCGCGTCGCGGTCGGTCGGTTGGTCGTTGACGATGAAAGTGCGAGTGGCGGGCATGGGCATCCTCCAGCGGTTATTTTATACCCGTTCCATCCAACTCGGATGGTCATATTTCTCGCGGACAAGTTCCCCGGCGCGCGACGACTCCCACGCGGACAGACCGCCCCTCTCGAACTGAATCCCCAACTCCGCTTCGAACGCGCGGACCATGGCGCGGGCCGCGCTTTCCCAATCCACTTCGGCCCCCAAAACCGATTCGACCGTTGTCGCGCGCGTCAGCAAACGTTCCGCGGCGCGACGACGCGCCACCTCATCGGGGAAGGCGAGGGCTTGGCAGATTCGCGTCAGGTCGCCGGCGAGGGGCAGGGAGCCGTGTTGCAGCACGCCCTCCTTTCGTCGCGCCTGGGCCGAGCCGATCAATTTTTTTCCGCCGACCGTGATCTCGTACGTGGATGGAACTTCAAAACAAACCGGGTTCGTGGCGCCCTGCGCGTCGGCCTTGCCCTCTTTCATCTCCACGGGCAGGCCGAGTTCATTCACGGCGCGCAATAATGCCCGCGCCAATCGGCTGTAGGATTCCAACACCGATCCCGCCAAAATAGGATTGTCTGCCGGGCCTGCCACAGAATAGGTGAGTTCGTCGGTGTGGAGGATGGCGCGGCCGCCGGTGAGTCGTCGCACCGCGTCCCATTGGCGGGCGCGCAGGCGCGCGAGGTCCACATCCGCATAGGGTTGCGCGTGACCGAGCGAGAGGCAGGGAGGAGTCCAGGAGTAGAGTCGCAAGGTGGGGAGCGAGTCGCCGCGATGGATGGATTCGAGAATCGCTTCATCCACGGCCATATTCCACGCGCCGCGAGCCGGTGGGGTGAAAAAAAGACGCCAGAGTTTGGACATTGTGAGTTAGGAGTTAGGAGTTAGGAATTTGCGCAGGAGGGCGGATTCGGATTCTGGGGAGAGTTCCACCAGCGGCGGGCGGACGGGCCAGCGCGGGAGTCCGTGCAGGCGGGGGAGGAGGGCTTTGAGGGTGTGAGGGAAGGGTGGGTATTTTTCGAGGATGTGGCGTTGGTGTGTGACGCGTTCCTGCGCAGGATGCGAGAAACCAGGTTTCTGTGAGAAACCTGGTTTCTCGTTCTGGTACGCGTCGTAGATGGCGCGCAGGTCGGGGGAGAGGAGGTTGGCGGGCGCGGTGATGCAACCGGCGGCGTGATGTTCCAGAGCGAAGGTGAAGTCGGAGTCTGTGCCGGTGAAGACGGCGAGGTCTGCGCCGAATTTTTCGCCGAGGGCGCGCGCAAAGTCCGCGTTGTGGGAGGAGTCTTTGATGCCGGCGAATTGCACGGGGAAGGCGTCTTTCAATCGGGCGAGGAGGTCGAGGGAAAATCCGATTCCGGCCGCGCCGGGGAAGTGGTAGCCGAAGAGATAGCCGTCGCGGGGAACGGCCTGGGTGATGACTTGCTCGAACCATTTGAAGATGCCCTCGTCGGTGGCCTTGCGGAAGTAATACGGAGGCAGAGTGACAACGCCATCGAAGCCGAGGTCGAAGGCGGCGCGGGTCAGGTCAATGGTTTCGGTGAGGCTGGGCGTGCCGGTGCCGGCGAGGAGACGGAAGTTGGGATATTGTTGGCGGACTTGCAAGGCGGTTTGCCAAACCGCCCCACGTTCGGCAGGAGAGAACGAGGGACCTTCGCCGGTGGTGCCGAAGAGCAGCGCGCCGTGACAGCCCCGGGAGGCGAGAAAGGCCAGATAGGGCGCGACCGCTTCGAGGTCCGGTTGTGAAGCGTTCGCGCGGAGGGGAGTCAGCGCGGCGGCGTAGACTCCGCTAAGGGGGTGGGGGGCCGTCATAGGGGTCGGTCTCTTGGATGTATTCTTTGGCGGCATCTTCGGGCGGTTGGAGCGGTTGGCCTTCTTCTTCGGCGAGGTAATGCTGGTGGTCGAGAACCCACAGGTAGAGGTCGCCTTCGGTTTTGCCGGGGAATTCGCGCAGGATGCGGCTGTTGCGGATGATTTTGACGATGGGCAGGTAAACGGTGTCGTGCCAGTGTGTGACGGCTTCTTCTTCGGGGATGTCGCGCTGGAGGTCGAGGCCCATGAAGTAGCGATGGACGGCGATGTGTTCGAGCATACGGTCGAAGCCGTCGGGGATGGTGAGTTTGATGTTGGCTTTGGGGCGCAGGCGGTCGAGCGAGGTGCGGTCGAGGAAGTGGACTTTTTCGTGGAGGATTTCGAGGTCTTCGGGTTTGAGGTCGGCGGTGAGGTTGACGCGCGTGGCGCATTCGCGCACTTCGGCGTCTATAAATTCCTGGCCCTGCTCGCGCGCGACGGAGACGCGGTGATGTCCGTCCACCACAAAGTAGACCTCGCCCACTTTGTAGAGGACGACGGGCGGGAGGGAGATGTCTTCGTAGAAGGCGCGGTTGACGCGTTGCCAGCGCGGGGAGGTTTCGTCTTGGGTGGGGAGGAAGGCGCGGTCAAACTGGTGGTAGCGGTTGAGGCTGCCGGCGATCTGATCCACGCGCACGGTTTTGACGCCGCGATAGATGGGGCCGCCGATGTGAAGTTTTTCCTTCACTTCATCGTACGAGAGCAGGTTGGCGGGCTGGCCCGAGAGGATGGCCCAGACGCGGTTGAAGAAGGCTTTACGGCGGGCGCGCTGGTAGTCGGCGCGGACACGGGAGGTGAGTTCGTCAGGCATGTTCGATCTCAATCACTTTGTAGGGAAATACATTGACGATGCGCGTGTGCATAAATTGGGTTTCGGAGGCTTCGAGGTTTTGACGGTAGAAGTGGGTGTGTCCGTGCAGGAGGTAACGCGGGCGCGCCCAGCGCAGGAGCAGGTTGAGGGCTTTGAGTCCGCAGTGGGCGCCGTCGGAGTCGTGGATGCCGAGGGGAGGCGAGTGGGCCAGGAGGATGTCCACGGGACGGCCGCGCAGTCGGCGCAGGAGTAGGGAGGGAAGGAGGGTCAGCGCGCGGAGGGTCGCTTCGGATTGGGTGTATTGGTTGGGGCCGTCAGGCTTGTAGCGGATGGATCCGCCGAAGCCCGCGAGGGTGAGTCCGAGGCGGTCACGCGCGAGGCGCAGGTCGAGGTTGGCGCCGCCCTCGGCGCGCGAGTCGGCGCGGCGGGGGTCGTATTCCGGGTCGTGGTTGCCCGGCACGTAGTAGAGCGGCGCGCCGATGACCGTGACGAGGTACTCAAGGTAGGCGTAGGGCAGGTCGCCGCAACCGACGATGAGGGAGGCGTCGCGGAAATGTCCCTGCGAGGCGAGGGGGTAGACGCGTTCGACAACCTGGTCGCTGACGGCGAGGATTTTCATGAAAACTGGGGTGATTTTGCCCCGAATCGCCCATCTGGGCAAGGTTGGCTTTCAAATGTGATTGGCGGGCGAGGCGCGTGGCGGTTGCAAATCCCGTCTTTGCACAATATAATCGTGCCGAGGAGAACGATTCTGGAGACCCAGCAAATCTATCCACCGCAAGGCGAAGGGCGCGATCATTCCCGCCGTCAATTACAGGCGGGCGTTACGCTGGCCCAGCGGTATCTCATCCAGGAAGTGATCGGCGTGGGCGGCATGGGGTCGGTGTATCGCGCCCGCGACCTGCACTTTCCCAACGTGGTCAAACTGGTGGCGGTGAAGGAAATGATCAACATGGCGCCGGACCCGCTGGTGCGGCAGACCATTGTCCAGAATTTCGAGCGCGAGGCCAACCTGCTGGCCACGCTCAACCATCCCTCCATTCCGCGCATTTACGATTATTTCTCCCAGGATGATCGCTCCTACCTGGTGTTGGAGTTCATTCACGGCAAGGACCTGGAAGCGATCATCTCCGAGTTGGACGGCTTCCTGCTGGAAGAGCAGGTGATGACGTGGGGCATTCAACTGTGCGACGTGTTGGATTACCTCCACTCGCACAAGCCCGACCCAATCGTCTTCCGCGACATGAAGCCGTCGAACGTGATGATCAACAACAACGGCGATGTGATCCTGGTGGACTTCGGCATCGCCAAGCGATTCCAAAGCGGCGTGAAAGGGACGATGATCGGCACGGAGGGATATTCGCCGCCCGAACAGTATCGCGGCGAGGCCACCCACCTGGCGGATCTGTACGCCCTGGGCGCCACCCTGCATCACGCGCTCACCCGCCGCGACCCGCGTCTCGAGCCGCCCTTCTCGTTCAACGAGCGGCCCATCCGCAAGATCAATGCGGCCGTTTCACAAGAGTTGGAAGCGGTGATCAACACCGCGCTCCAATACAATCCCGAGGAGCGTTTCGCCTCCGCAAGCGACATGAAAGAAGCCCTGTTCACCGCCGGGCGCAAGACCGGTATGCTTTCGCGCGTGCCCACCACCGGCCTGGCGGCCACATCCATCAAACCGTTGTGGACTTTCAGCTGCGAAGACGATGTGCGCGGCGCCCCCGCCATTTACCAGGGAGCCCTTTTCGTCGGCTCGTATGACAACAATCTGTACGCGCTCAACGCGGCGGATGGAAAATTCCTGTGGAAATACCCCACGGAGGGGGGAGTCGTGTCGCGCCCGGCGGTATTCGACGGCAACGTGTATTTCGGCTCGGAAGACAAGCGCCTGCACGTGGTGGGAGCGCGCTCCGGCAAGGTGGTGTGGACGTACTATTCCGACGGGCCGATCCGCTCCTCGCCGCGCATCGCCGAAGGTCACGTTTTCATCGGCTCGGACGATCACTTCCTGCATGCGGTTAACGTCAGCACCGGCCGCGCCGCGTGGAAATTCGAAACCGCGGGAATGGTGCGCTCCACGCCGTTCGTCGCCAACGAATTGGTCTACGCGGGGACGGAAAGCGGCGATCTCTACGCCGTGGACTTTCGCGGCGCGATGAAATGGCGCGTGCAAGCCAAGCGCGCCATCACTTCCTCGCCCATTGTGAGCGGGCAGGCGCTCTACTTCGCCTCCATGGATGGGGTGCTCTACGCGGTGGACGCGCGCAGCGGCTGGATCGTGTGGCGCTTCCGTTTGGGCAAAGGCTCCATCGTCTCACCGGCGGCAGCGGAAAACCTGGTCTTTGTCGGCGCGTCGGATGGATTCATCTACGCGGTGGAGGCTCAAAGCGCCAAGGAAATGTGGCGCTTCCGCACCGAGAACCAGGTGAGCGGCTCGCCAGTCATCTACAAGGACGCGCTCTATTGCGGTTCGGTGGATGGACAGTTATACTGCCTGGAATATCGCACCGGTCGTTTGCGCTGGAAATTCGCCACCAAGGGCCCGATTACCGGCACGCCGCTGGTGTACGACGACGTTGTTTATATCAGTTCCACAGATCATCATGTCTACGCCCTGCTCGCTTAAAGGAGTCTGCCGTGTTTGAGTTCATTCGCAGGCTGTTTAAAAAACCAGAGGCGCCGCCCCAACGGGAGGCCGCCACCACCGCGCCGTTGACGGAACAACAGATCCAATCCATCGTCAACTCCACGAACATCCGTTTCGACCTCACGCAATTGATCGCCGCCTGCGGTCAATCGGTGGGCAAGCAACGCGACCTGAACGAAGACAGCCTGCTGGCGATCACCTCCACCCTGGCTGGCAACAGCGGCAACGTGCCCTTCGGTCTCTATGTGGTGGCCGACGGCATGGGCGGACACCAGTTCGGCGAAGTGGCGAGCAACGCGGCCATCCGCACGGTGGCCGGATACGTTCTTCGCAAATTCCACACCTACCTCTTCAACTTGAAACCCGAACCGCTGGACGAGTCCTTGCAGGAGGTCATGCAGGGGGCTGTCAACGAAGCGCAAAAGGTGATCCAGCGCGAAGCGCCGGGGAGCGGCACCACCCTCACCGCCGCCCTGGTGCTGGGCCAGCAAGTGACGTTCGCCCACGTAGGCGACAGCCGCGCCTATGTGATCCACTCCGACGGACGCGTCGAACCGGTCACGCGTGACCACTCGCTGGTCAAGCGCCTCGAGGAACTCGGTCACATCTCGCCGGAAGAGGCGGCCAATTACCCGCATCGCAACGTGTTGTATCGCGCCCTCGGCCAGGGTGAATTGCTCGAACCGGATATTTTCACCATCCCCTTCCCCATTTCTGGAACGTTGATGATGTGCAGCGACGGCTTATGGGGCGTCGTCTCCGAGCAGGACATCCTGCGGGCGGTGAGCGAATCACCCAACCTGCAACGCGCCTGTCAAAACCTGGTTTCCGCGGCCAACGCCGCTGGCGGCCCGGACAACATCAGCGTGTTGCTCGTCCAAATGGTCTCCTGATCGGTAGCGTCGAGCGGCCATGGATCACTATTCCATCCTGGGCATTCTACGCGACGCGACCCAGGAAGAGATCAAACGAGCCTACCTGAATGCGGCCCAGCGCCTGCATCCAGACAAAAATGTCGCGCCCGGCGAGACCGAACTCTTCCTGGATGTGCAACGGGCCTACGAGGCGCTCTCCAACCCGATCAGCCGCGCCAGATACGACGCCACCCTGCCCAAAGAAGAACAACTCGAAAGCCCGGTCGTCCCCGAGATCCAATACAGCCGGCCCAACCTGGTGCGCCTCCAGGAATCGCAATTGGTGTACGCCATGCTCGACGTGCATCCGCGCGCCGACAAAGAAAAATTCTCCGCGCCGCCGCTCAACGTTTGCCTTGTGCTGGATCGCTCCACCTCCATGAAGGAAGGCAAGATGGAACTGCTGAAAGCCGGCGCCATCCAATTCCTGCGCAGTATGCGGCCCGAGGACATCATCAGCATGGTCGCGTTCAGCGATAACGCCGAGGTGGTGTTCCCCTCCACATTCCAGGCGGACCGGCTCAAGTTGGAATCGCAAATCCGCGCCATCCTGCCTTCCGGCGCCACCGAGATCTACAAGGGCCTGAAAGCCGGCGTCGAGGAGGCGCGACGCGGCCTGCGGGCCGGGCGCGTCAGCCACGTGATCCTGCTCACCGACGGTCAAACCTACGGGGACGAAGAAGCCTGCCTCCAACTCGCCAGCCAAGCCGCGGAAGAAGGCATTGGCATCAGCGTGATGGGCATCGGCGCTGACTGGAACGATACATTTCTGGACCAGGTGGCGGGTCGCACCGGCAACACCAGTCACTTCATCGCCCGCCCGCAGGACATTCAAAAGTATCTCAACGAAAAATTCCACGCCCTGACGCGCGTGTTCGCCGACGAAGTCCACCTCGAATACAAACCCGTGGAGGGAGTCAGCCTGAATTACGCGTTCCGCCTGCAGCCAGAAGCCGGCCCGGTGTCCACAGGCGAGACGATGCGGCTGGGGTCCATCCTGCGCGACAGCCACCTGTCGGTGGTGTTCGAGTTTTTGATCCGGCCGGAGGCGCTCCAAGCGAACGAGGTCAACTTTTTGGATGGGCTTCTCAAAGTCTCGATCGCGATGCGCCCCGCCCCATTGCCGCCCATCCGCATGAAATTCATCCGTCCGGTTTCGACCGAGGCCGGGACGACTCCGCCGCCTTTGTCCATTCTCCAGGCGCTCTCCCGCCTCACCCTGTACCGGATGCAGGAGCGGGCGCGCCACCAAGTGCATGACGGCGAATTCGATAAAGCGACTCGCTCGCTCAAGAACCTGGCTTCGCGCCTGCTCTCGCAAGGCGAGACGAGCCTCGCCAAAACAGTCATGCTGGAGATCGAAAATATCAGCCGGATGAGCAATCTCTCGCAGGAAGGCGAGAAGGAAATCAAATACGCCACGCGCGCCTTGCTATGAGGCCTGTCCAATGATCACCTGTAAAAATTGCAATCATCAAAACCCGGCGGGGGCCGTTTTCTGCGACGAGTGCGGATCGCAGTTGGCGGACGCGGAGATGACCACGCAGAACATCCGCACCGACCAGGTGCGTGAGTCCCTCGGCCGCGAAACCATTCCGCCCGTCAAGCCGCCTCCCTCAGCCGTCAGCGTGGACGCCTGGGGCTCCCTACATCTGCTGGATAGCGGACAAATTCTGCCGCTCTCGAACCGAAACGAATTCACCCTGGGCCGTATCAGCGAGGGACAGCCGGTAATGCCGGATATTGATCTCTCTCCCTACCAGGCCTACGCCGGCGGGGTCTCGCGTTTGCACGCCTCCATCCGCCGGGAGGGACAACGGATCGTGGTCATGGATCTGGGGTCGGCCAACGGCACGTACGTGAACGGAAAGCGGCTGACCCCCAACACGGAGCGACTCATTAACCACGGCGATGTGATCGCCTTGGGGAAGCTCAAGTTCCAGATCCTGGTCAAATAATTTCGCGAAAGGATTACCATGGCACATTTGGTCTTACTGCACATCACCGGGGAGGAAGCGATCTTGGGCGAAGCGGAAGAACTTCCCAAGCCGACCGACAACTTCATTATCGTCACCAGTCCCCGCAAAAAAGACGGCAAGGAACTTCATAATATAGACGCCCGCGCTGTGCGCGTGATCTATCCCTTGGACAAGATCACATTCATCGAGATTCTGGGAGGCGAGGAAGAAGAACGAATCGTCGGCTTCGTGAGAGAGTAGAGCCATGCCAGAAGATTTCGACCGACGCAAAATACTCGTTGTGGATGACGAGGAGCGCATGGTGCGCTTCATCCGCATGAACCTGGA
>CAZVAX010000039.1:0-12256 GCA_964625215.1 uncultured Anaerolineaceae bacterium
GCAATGCCCTGCGAGGCGCGACCTCGCTCAAGCATTGGCATACTAACACTATTTCATCGGCACAAATTGGGGACGCAACCAAGCGGCGCAGGGAAAATGCTGGCTGGCCGAAAAACGCGGCGTTGTGTTGGAATTGGTAATCGAGGAGTCCGCCAATAAATCCACGGATGAAACAGACAATGAACCTGACGCGCCGATCTCCAACGAACCCGTCGCGGCGAGCGGACAAAAAGAAACGCTGGATCGCCTGCTGGCCGATTTGCAAAGCGGCAACGAAGCCCGCGCCCTCGCGGCCGCCGCCGAGTTGAAGACGATCCGATTCACCAGCGAAGCCATCCTGCGTCAACTGGAAAAACTCGCGCTCGGCGGGGCCGACTCGCTGCGCGCGGCCGCGCTCGCCGCCCTCAACCTGCCCACCAGCCGTTTTGTGTATTCCAGGCTCTCCAGCCTAAACCGCGCCAGCCGCGCCATGCTTCTCAATGAAATTGCCGCGTGGCAGGAGGATGGCTTGGTGGAACCCCACCGCGCCGAAGTGTTGCGCCGGCAATATGATTTCGACATCTACGCGCCCCAGCCCGAAGTCAAGCCCGCCGCGCCTGCAGCGCCCGCGGAAGTCGCGCCGCCGGCTCCAGCAGAGGTTGAAGCGCCGAAGGTGAGGCAGGTCGCGCCGGCCCAACCCGCGCCCGCGCCGCGTCCCGCCGGGCCGAAGCCCACGCTCGCGCAGGCGTTGTTGAGCGAGACGAGCGTCAAGATCTATCTCTACCTCGGCGCGTTCCTGGTCATCGCCGCGGCCGCTATTCTCGCCGCGCTGGTGGAGGCCGCCCGCCTGCCCGTTCTGCTTGTCGCCACAATGGGATTCGCCGGAGGCGCGGTGTTCCTCAAGAAGCGGCTGCCGCAACCAAGTTTCGCGCTAGCTATCGTCTTTTCCTTCCTCCTCCCCATTGACGCCAACGTGCTGGCCGACACGTTCAACCTGTCTACCCAAGCCAACGACATTTTCTGGACGATCACCTTTCTGCTCATGGCGGTCATCTGGGCGCTCGGCACGTGGTTCTATCAGTCGCGACTGTTCAGCCTGGCTTCGTACTTCTCGCTTGTCCTCGCCGCGCTGCGTTTCGGCGAAATTTTCGACGCGCCCACCGCATGGAATATCTTCTCTGTCGCGGTCGTGAACCTGACCAGCCTCTTCGCGGTCAAAACCATCGCCAAATGGCAAGGCAAACAATTCGCGCAGCCGCTCTTCCTGCTCGCGCAGGTCTTGCAGTTCGCTCTGCTCCTCGTTTCCTTCGCCTCCATTTTCGGGGATTTCACCTTCGACGCCGCGCCCAATGAATTTGCCGCGGCCACCTTGACGTGGCTTTTCGCCGCAACCTTCTTCGCCCTAAGCGACCTGATTGTCCCCTTCCTTTACTTCCCGTGGATGGCCGCCGCCTCGCTCTTCCTCATACCGATCTATTTCTTGAAAATCTTCGACGCCTCCAACCCGACCATGATCGCGGGCCTCGCCGTGTGGGGCGCGCTGGCCGCGTTTGGAAGCGAGATTGTTTTGCGGATCAAGGAGGGTTTCAAAAAATACCACTTCCCCCTGCTCGCCTTGTCCCTGCCACTGTTTGTGACGGCCCTGGGCTGGGGATTCGTTGAAGAGACTTCCATCGGGTTCGCCGTCTCTCTCGGCGCGGGCATCGCGTACACGCTGATCAACCTGCCGCGCCCGCGCGTCTACGTGTGGATCGCCGCCCTGTTGTTCGCGATCTCCGCCTACTTCACCTTCTTCGCCCTGCCCTTCGCGGAGAAATGGAACGTGGACGCGTCGTATCAAATGCTCGGCGCGAGCCTGCTCCTGCTCTTACCCGAATTGTTCTTCAAAGAAAAACTCACCCTCGCCCGCGAATGGAACTGGCCTCCCTTCGCGCTTGGGACGATCATCACAGGCATCAATGTCCTGACGGCTTTGGTCGTTAACACCTCTACCGGAGGACGGGGAATGCAAATCGCCTTCATCGTGATGGGCATCTACGCGCTTCTCTTCGCGGCCTACGCCCTCCGGCTTGGAGAATCCCGACTCGTCTACGCGGCCACTGCCTCCGCCGCCTTCTCGATCCTCTTCGCGCTCGACTACTTCGACAAAGACTGGTGGCTTCCCGCGCTCACCGCCCTCTCGGTCGCGTACTACGCGGCGGGATACCTCCTGGCGCGCCGCGAACAGACCAAGCCTTGGGCCTCTCCCCTCCTCGCCAGCGGACTGGCCCTCGGCGCGCTCGTTTCCGTCGCGGCCCTCGCTTTGGAGAAGGACGCGGGCGGTTGGTATGTGTCCGTCGTGGCGATCCTCTTCGCCGTCGAGATGTTCACGCGTCGCAATTCCCTGCTCGAACTCGGACTGGAGTCCATGCTCAGCCTCGCGTTCCTGCTCTTCGTGGGCTTCGATAAAGTGGCCGATGTTTATCTCTACTTCGGCGCCAGCCTGATCTGGTTGGGCTGCGACCTGGCCCTGCACCTCAGCCTGCCTCATCGCCGCGTCGCGCTCCTCCCGCGTCTCTTCGGCGCGCTCCTGGCCCTCGTCGCCGCGACCCTCTTCCTCTCGCGCGCCATCCCCGACGGCGAAACAGCGCTCTGCCTCCTGGGGTACGCGCTCTTCTTCTCGCTCTACGCCTGGACCTACCGCCGCGCAGGGTTGGGATATTTCGCCACCGCCGCCGCGGCCCTCGCGCTCTATTTCGCGCTCGACCATTTCAACCTCACCCAGTGGCTTCCCTTCTTCGCCGGCTTGACCCTCGCCTACTACGCGGCCGGCCTCCTGCTCTTCCAAAAAGATTCAGGCTGGGGCCGCATGTTCCGCTACAGCGGACTGGCGCTCGGCGTCCTCCTCACATTGGCCGCGCTGGTTCAGTTAGAACGCTTTGGCGGCTGGTACGTGTTGATCGTCGGCGCGCTGTTCATCCTCGAAACCTTCGTTTATCGCAATGGTTGGTTCGAGGCGGGCGTGCATCCCGTGTTGAGCGCGGCGGCCTTCCTCCTCCTGCACGATTTCAAAGTGAACGAATTTTCCTACAACGCGCTCGCCATCGGCCTCGTTTGGTTGGTCGGCGACATGCTCTTTGAAAAACTCTTCAAAGAACGCGCCGTAAGGTTGTTCGTGCGCGGCCTCGCCAACTTGGCCGTTCTCGTCAACGCGCTTTACTTGCTGACCCCCAGCGTCCCGGCCCTTGAAGCGACGGTCTGTTTCGCGGCCTACGCGCTGGCCTACCTCCTCTACGCCTGGACTCTCCGCGACCCGCGCATCGCCTACGCCTCCACCGCCTCCCTCGCGCTGACCCTCTTCTTCGGCCTCGACGCCGCGCGTCAAACCCAATGGCTACTGCCCCTCATCGGACTCGCTTCGCTCTACTACCTGGGCGGATTCTTCCTGCGAAGCCGCCGCGCGGACTCGGCCCCCGGCTGGGACGCGACCCTGCTCTACAGCGGACTCGGCCTCGGCACGATGGTCGCATGCGTCGCGCCCTGGCAAAGCGGCGGGTTGGAAAAATCCGTTCCAATTGCCCTCGCCGCCACATTTTACGCGGCCGAAGCGTTCGCGCGGAAAAACGTCTGGTTGGGCTTCCCGGCCAACGCGTTCTATCTGGCCGCGTACTTTGTCATCCTCAATGAGTTGAACGTCCACGAGACGCAATTCTTCACCGTCGGCGCGGCCGCGCTTGGCCTGCTCATGCACTACCTCCTGCGCCGCGCCGGAGCCAGGCGCGCCGCCTTCATCACCGGGCTGGTATCGCAATTGGTTTTGCTCGGCGCGAGTTACCTCCAAATGGTGAGCACGGGCGAGTCGAGGTATTTTTACATCTTGTTCTTCCAGGCAATCTTCGTGCTGGTGTACGGCGCGATCTTCATGCGCTCGCGCAGTCTCACCATCGCGCCCATCTTCTTCCTCGTGCTGGCTATCGCCACCATCCTATATGACTGGTTGAAAGATCTCGCCCTGGTTTACATCATCGGCATCACCGGCCTCATCCTTCTGGGATTGGGCATCCTGGCGGTGGTCATGCGCGAGCGCATCACCGATCTGGCCGAGCGCTTCGGCGACTGGGACGCGTAAGCACAGAGTTCGGATACAATCAGCCATCCCTCCCAACGCGAGTCGCTTCATGAATGACCCCCTCCAACAAAGCGGACCCGACCAACCAGAGAACGCTCCCATTTCCCTTCCAACTTCCGCGTCGTCCCTGCCAAAGCCGGTCGAAATAACAAACGACTTCGACCGCACGCTCTGGTACACCATCGGCGGCATCACCCTGGTTTCGTGCTGCGGCATCCTCTTGATCGGATACTTGTTCACGCTCACCGGCCCGGTTCAACAAATCTTTGCCGTGCCAACCTACCCGCCTCCGTCCGTGACCATGATCGTCCCACCCCAGCCGACGAAGCCCCTTCCCACCAAAGCGCCCACGAAATCCAACTGGGTCAAACCGGCTGAATCGCCCGCGCTGGGAACAGCCAGCGAAGCCCGCCTCGCGTTGAACGACAAAAACGTGAAGAATTTGAAGGCGTACGCCACCTACATGCCGACCATCCCAAATGTCAACCAGCCCGGGGATGTTTACTACTACGGCGTCCGAATCGACTCCTCCCTCCGGCCGACCCTCTGGGATTACACCTGGTGCGCCTCCACCGCCGCCACCCTGGCCGATAACCTCGCTTGGATGGAAGTGGAATTCCTCGTCAACGAGGAACCGGTGTCTGCTCCCTTCATCGCCATCCAGGATCGCCAACCGGACGAACGGCATCATTGCCGCACATTCACCATTCTGGTTACCTCCTGGCCGCAGGCCGTTCACAAATTGGAATCAAAAATCACATTCATCGAACCCACCGACAACGGTTGGCGACTCTATCCCATCGGAACGCACACCTTCCTGTACCTCGTCACCGTGCGGCCTTAATTCCACACCGCCCTCGCCAACTCCGGCAACACTTCCCCCGATTTGCCCTGCAAGAAAAAATCCGCCTTCTCTGTGAGCGGCGTTGGCTCGAGATTGACCTCGACCACAACCGCTCCTTTGTTATGCGCCGCGAACGGAAGCGCCGCCGCCGGTTGGACAATGCCCGACGTGCCGACCGAGAAAAACACATCGCATCCCCGCGCCGCCTCTACCGCCGCTTCCAACTCGGACCTTGGGAGGGATTCGCCAAACCAGACCACGTGGGGCCTCAGCATCCCGCCGCAGACCTCGCAGCGCGGAACCTGTTCGCTGTCGTCGCCCCACGTCTCGGCGAACGCGCCGCACGCCGCGCAACGGACGCGTTGCAGGTTGCCGTGCAATTCCAGAATATTGCGACTCCCCGCCATGCGATGCAATCCGTCCACGTTTTGGGTGATCAACGTAAATGCCGCCACGCGACTTTCCATCTGCACGAGCGCGTAGTGACCGGGGTTGGGACGCGCGCTCTTGATGGCCTCGCGCCGCCAGGCGTACCAATCCCAGACCAGTTTCGGGTCGCGCGCGAACGCTTCGGGGGAGGCGAGGTCGGTCGGCTTGTATTGCGCCCAGAGTCCAGTCTGCGCGTCGCGAAAAGTCCGCAGGCCGCTCTCTTGCGATACGCCCGCGCCGGTCAGGGCGGCGAAGCGATCCGCCTGGCGGAGGAAGGAAACAAGCGCGGGAGGAAAATCCAGCATGGGCGGAAGTCTATCCCTTGACGTAAGACAGTTTCTCGGCGATCAATTCATCTTTCACAGTGAATAGATCCACCCCGCGCACGTGACCCTGACTCCCAGCCGCGTCCACCCAACTGTATTTCCAGCGCATCACGCAACGCAACCCCGCGCTGAAGATCTCCTCGATCTCGATGCGCGCCGACGGCGACTCGCGGAAAAAGTCGCGCCAAAATCGGGTCACGGATTCCTTCCCGATGTAACGCGTGCCATCCGGCGCGGGATCGGTGTTCTCGAAAACGCAGTCCTCGCTCATCCACTGCATCATCCCCTCCACATCGTGACGATTGAACGCCTCGTTGAACGCCAGCACAACGCGCATCGCCGACTCGATTTTAGCCAAGCGTACCGGACTCATGTTGATCTCCTCATGGTTTTGGCGTCGGTGTGGCGCAATGCAAAATGGTGATCTTGTCTTGATAGACAAGCGAACGCCCCAGCACTTTGCGGTAGCGGTCGGCCGCGACAATTTGATATTGCAACCAGGCTTCATCGAAATCCTGGTAATTGGTGATGTTGTCCTTGGTGATGGTGTAGGTGTAGACTGTTTTATTGGAGTCGGTGTTCATGATCGCGCCGCCAAACCAGTCGCTGCCGAGCCATGAATATTTATCCTGCAGGCGCATGAAGAGCAGCACGTAATACAACCCTTTGGCGCGTCCTACGCGCACCGTGAACTTGATCTCGTAGGGGCCGGTTCCCCCGCACGCGCCCCAGCGGATCAAGTCGCCGGAGATGAGGATCGAAGTGATGATCGGACTCCCCGGCGTGAACGCGCTCATATCCGGCGGCGGAAGTGTGATGGTGGGACGCTTGGTATACGTGGGCGTGTAGAGGGAAGTGGCCGTCGGCGGGACGGGCGTCTCGCTGGGCGTTTCGGTGAGGGTGGGCGTGTCGGTGGGCAGGCGCGTTTCTCCCGGCGCGAGAGTCGCGGTCGGGCTGGGCGAGGCAGTGACGGTCGGCGTCGGCTCGACGGCAGGCAGGAGGTAAGACAGGTCCGGCATTTCGCAACCGGCCAGGAGGAGCGCGAGCGTGACGAGCGTGAACAGTCGCTTCATGAGGGCATCCTTCCCAAATCTTGTCTCACCCAATTGTAAATCGAAAATCCAAAATGACCGGTAGGCAACTTGTGCTATAGTAGGTTTATTGCAAATGGAGGCAACCACGCCATGCCCAAACAACTCCCACTCTTGCTCCTCGGCTTGCTCCTCGTGACCGCGGCTTGCACAAGTTCAATCCCCGCCACCCCCACCTTCGATTTTTCGATCCTGCCCACCATCACCCCCGGTCCCGGCTCCGAGGTCCCGCCGACCGAACTCCTCGCCCCCACAACGGCGGTAACTGTTGAGCCATCCGGCCTGAAAGTGGTTTTCGTCCTGAACGGCGACCTTTGGTTTTGCAGCGAGACCACGCAAGCGCGTCCGCTCACCAGCCAGGGCGATGCGGGCGCCGCCAAACTTTCGGACGACGGCAAGGTCATCGTCTTCACGCGCGGCTCGGGCCTGTGGGCGATCAACAACGATGGCTCCAACCCGCGTCCCCTCGTGGAGGACTTGCCCGCCTTCACCGGTCATCCCTTCCTGGCGCAATTCGAATTCCAGCCCGGCGCTCACATCCTATATTTCAGCAGTCGCGATTCGGCGCAAGCCGCCGAGGGTCTCGATCTTCACCGCGTCGACGCCGACGCGCCCGCGCCGCAAACTCTTCTGTTGGAAGGAGGCGTCATCACCTTCTCTCCCGATGGCCGCCTGCTGGCCCTGGCGCAGACCGAGCGCATCCACATCCTCCGCGCCGACAGCCCGGCCCTCGTCAGCGCCCTCGACTTTCCCAAATTGAACGCCCACAGCGATTGGTCTTTTTACCCGCAAGTGGTATGGCTCGATAACTCCTCTGGCTTCTACACCGTCATCCCCGGCAATATCGGCGGCCTGTCCCGCTTCCTCTACGTTTCCGCGGACGGAACCTTCACCGCCCAACTGGCCGAATTCGCCAGGGCCGACCCGCGCGTGGGCCTGCCCCTGATCGCGCCGGACGGGAGCAAAGTAGCCTACGTGACGCAGATCGACTCCACTCTCGAGGTCCACGTGATAGACGCCTCCACCGCCGACCTGACCGTGGCCACCCATCTCGATGCGCCTCTCATCGGACTATGGGCCTGGTCGCCCGACTCCGCGCGTTTTGCCTACCACACAGGCGACCCATCCCGCCTCCTGATCGCCGGCCCCAACCTCCCCTCCGCGCCCCTGCTCCTCGACGCGATCGCATCTTACAGCCTGACGTGGGTGGACGCGAACCGCTTCCTCTACCTCGCCAACGGCGAACTGCGCCTCGGCCAGGTGGGCAATCCGTTGTTGGCGGTCATCGCCGCAGGATTTTCCGATACCCAGGATTCACGCGCGTATGATTTCGCCCCATAACAGCACAGCGAAATTAATTTCGCTTTACGAACCGTTCGGCTTATAACCGTTCCGCGCTACCTCAATCTCCGCCGCCTTCAAGAACCCCAGCGCGTTCTCGTCCGTGCGATAGGCTTCGCCATACACGATGCGCTGAATCCCCGCGTTGATGAGCGCCTTGGTGCAGTTGATGCACGGCAGGTGCGTGACGTAGCAGGTGGCGCCGCGGGTGGAGACTCCGTGCAACGCGGCCTGGATGATGGCGTTCGTCTCGGCGTGGATCGTGCGAACGCAATGACCGTCCACCATCAAGTGGCCGATCTCGTCGCAGTGATCCTGTCCGGCGGGCGAGCCGTTGAAGCCGGTGGTGAGGATGCGCTTTTCGCGTACCAGCACACAGCCCACAAAGGCGCGGTCGCAGGTACTGCGCTCGGAGACGGCATAGGCGATCTTCATGAAATACGAATCCCAATCGGGGCGCATGGGTACCTCGAGAGTCAATGTGGGAGTGAATCAGGCGTGAGGCGGCGCGGCCCGCAGGGGGTCGGCGCGGAGGCGGTTATTTGTCCCGGCCCATGTTTTCGTAGATTTTGTTCAGCAGGAATTGGATCTCGTCCCGTTCGCTGATCGTCATTTCGAGCGACTTGCGAAAGGCGGGCTTCTCTTCCTCGGATAGCGCTTCGAGCATGCCCTCGGTGCGGGTGATCTGCGAAATCTTCTCTTCCAGTTTATCCTTCAGGCGCTGGCGATACCCTTCGTAGAATTTGGCTTCATTCATCACAGGCATGGATGGAATGCCGCTCGCAAGCAGGTCTGAAATGGAGCGAAGCAGCTCCTCGATCACAATGGGTTTTTCGAGGAAGCGCGTTGCCCCGATGGCCGCGGCGAATTCCTTGTCGGCGGGGGCAATATAGGTGGCGGAGAGGATGATCACAGGCAGGGCGCGCGTGGCGGGGTCAATGCGCAGGCGATGCACCAGGTTGAAGCCGTCCATTTTCGGCATGAGCAGGTCGGTAATGATCAGGCGCGGGCGTTCCCTGGCGATGGCGTCGAGCGCCTCCTGTCCGTTGGTGGCTGTGACGACGCGATAGCCCTTGAACTTGAGCGTGACTTCCAAAAGCTCGAGGGTGTCGGGAGTGTCCTCCACGATGAGCAAGGTGGCGTTTTTCGATTGCATGGCCCTATTGTATCCGGTTGTTGAAAATTACGCGTTGACAATTCATCGCAACTTGACAGGGTTCAGAAGGAAGCGCTTTGTTTTTCAATGAATAATTTGTATTCCGCCTGGCGGACAAGTTCCTGCAACTCGATCTCCGGGTCGCCGATGACATTTCCCTGGACGATGATCGTCGTGATATTCAATTCCACGCCGACGGGACTCGCCTTTTCGAGGGCCTTTTGCAATTTCTCGGCCACCTTCTGCCCGCCCTCCAATGAAGTTTCGGGCAGGAGAGCGGTAAAGTCGTCGGCGTTGAAACGCGCGATCAGGTCGGAGTTGCGCAGGGTCCGTTTCAGGAGGCTCGCCACGACGCGGATCAACTCGTCGCCTTTCACGCTTCCGAATTTTTCATTGATCCGGCGGAAGTCGTTGATATCGGCCATGAGCAGGGTCAACGGGATTTGTTTGCGCCGCGCCAGGGCCGCCATTTGCACGCCCACCACCATGAATCCACGCCGGTTGAGCAGGGAGGTCAATTCATCCTGGGTGGCGCGCTCGGCCAGTTGTTTGTTTTGCTCCCAGAGCAGTTGCAGGGTTTCGGCGACCAGGTTCATCTCCGGCGAGGTCACGCCATATTTTTTGAGGGCCTCGCTCAAGCGGAGGATGGTGGATTCTTGAATCCGATCGGGGACGGGATTGCCGGCGATCAGGTAGTAATTGCGAAACAGAGTGCGAAAGGCCGGATGAAGTTTATACGTCTCCAGCCGGTAGGCGAGACTGAACGCCTGCGCGGGGGTCATCTCTGCTTGGGCTTCGGCGGTCAGCCCCTTGATGTTTTCGGCGCGGCGCTGCAAGTCCTCGTACACACTATCGGGGTCGGCGAACACTTGGGGCAGTTCGCGTTTCTCGGCATAGCAGGCGAGTTGGGTCCAGTAGTCTTCGTGAGTCTCCTCCTGGGCGGCATACTTTCCCCAAAACCGTTTCAAGGATGCGCTTCCCCCCGCCGCCGTCAACCGATTGTAGAATTCCACAGACAACTTGTCGATCAACATGCACTGATGAATAATATCTAAAAGAATATTTTCCGACATGAGCGCCTCCTTTGTTTCATTATAGCCTTAATATTGCTCATTGGAAAAGGCTGGCTCGCGTCGTTTTATGCCGTTCTTCATACACCTCAAATCATTCCGCCAACTCAAGTACAATATCAAGCAACCTGAAACCTGACCCGTGGAATTTGAAACATCCCCATGCCCTCCATCACCGTCTCCAACCTCCAAAAGACTTTCCGAACCAAACGCAAAGCCGCCGGGCTGAGTGGATCGTGGCGAGCCCTCGTCAAGCCGGAGTATACCCTCGTGGAGGCGGTACGCGGCCTCTCGTTCAGCATGGAAGCGGGAGAGTTGCTCGGCTTTATCGGGCCGAACGGCGCGGGCAAATCCACCACCATTAAAATCCTGACCGGCATCCTGCATCCCTCCGGCGGCGAAGCGGACGTGTTGGGATTCATCCCCTGGCGCGAGCGGCAGAAACTCGCGTATCAGATCGGCACGGTCTTCGGGCAGCGCCCGCAGTTGTGGTATCACCTGCCCGCCATTGACACGTTCAAACTCTTCGGCAAGATCTACGATCTCGACGACCGCGAAACCGACAAGCGCATCGCCTTCCTCGCCGAGGCCTTTGAGATTCAAGACCTGTTGGAGACTCCCGTCCGCAAACTTTCGCTCGGACAACGCATGAGGTGTGAGGTGGCCGCCTCGCTCCTCCACCGCCCGAAGTTGCTCCTGCTCGACGAACCCTCCATCGGCCTCGACGTGGTCGCCAAACAACATATCCGTGACGCCATCCGCCGCATGAGCGCCGAGGAGGGAGTCGGAGTCCTGCTCACCTCCCACGACGCGGGCGACCTCGAAGCCCTGTGCAAGCGCGTCATCATCGTCAACCACGGACAGATCATGTACCAGGACAAGGTCTCGAATTTGAAGCGCAAATACCTGACCACCAAACTGGTCGAAGTCCGCTACGCCGAAGAGGTCGCATCCGACTTTTCGCTCGACGGCGTGGAGATTCTCAAGGTCGGGCATTATGGCGTGAAATTGAAATTCGACGCGCAACGCGCGCCCGTGGAAAAAGTCCTGGCGCATCTTACCGACGCCGGCAGCGTGGTGGACATCACCATCTCTGACCCGCCGCTGGAGGAAGTGATCGCGAAGATCTATCAGGAAGTCGCCCTCACCCCCGGCCCCTCTCCCCAAGTGGGGAGAGGGGGGGCAGGAAAATGAAAAAGTATTTTTCCATCTTCAACATTCAACTCATCAACTCCCTCGCGTATCCGGGCGAACTGATCGGGCGGAGTTTGATGATCATTCCCTTCATGTGGATCTTCTACCAGTTGTGGACGGTCACCTTCCGCTCCTCGGGCGTGGACTCGATCAACGGCCTGACCCTGCGCGACACGCTTTGGTATTTGATGATCGCCGAAACCATCGAGTTGGGTCGTCCGCGCGTGGCGCGCACCGTGGCGGAGAATGTCAAGGATGGCTCCGTTGCCTACCTACTCAACAAACCCTACGACTTCATGCTCTACCAATTCAGCGCCTCCATGGGCGAAACGGTTTTCCGCACACTCACCAACGCGCTCTTCGGCGGCGCGATCGTTTGGATTCTCGTCGGGCCGCCGCCGCACCTCGAGAGTTGGCCGATGGCGTTGGTGGCGATGATCGGCGCGTGGATCCTCAATTTTTGCATGAACGCGTTGATCGGTCTGGCCGCGTTCGTGGCGGAGGATGTCGCGCCCTTTGAATGGATCTACCAAAAGCTGGCTTTCATCTTCGGCGGCTTGATGATTCCCCTCGATTTTTATCCCGCGTGGTTGCAGACGATCTCGCGCGCCCTGCCGTTCTCGTCCGCCTTGTACGCGCCGGCCCGCCTGTTCGTCGCGCCCGACGCGGCCAGTTTCGCCTCGCTGGTCGGATTGCAGATCGTCTGGATCGTCGCGCT
>CAZVAX010000039.1:12356-33312 GCA_964625215.1 uncultured Anaerolineaceae bacterium
ACGCGGCCAGTTTCGCCTCGCTGGTCGGATTGCAGATCGTCTGGATCGTCGCGCTTACCCTTATCCTCACCCTCGCCTACCGTCGCGGCCTGGCGTACCTCACTGTCAATGGAGGTTGAAAGCGGCTCCTCCCAGCAGCAGACGTTAGAGAACGTCTGCTACGCGTCAGGCGTAAGAGACGCTCTCTAGCGTCAGATTGATCCCACCATGAACGAACTCAAATTCCTCCTCGCCGTTTGGAAAGCCAACCTGCTCTCCGCCATGGAGTACCGCGTTTCGTTCCTGACGCAGGTCTTCGGCATGATGATCAACAACTTCATGTACTTCGCCATCTGGATCGTCTTCTTTGAGCGTTTCAAAGACGTGAACGGCTGGCAGATCAACGATATGTGGGTTACGTTCGGGGTGCTGGCGAGCGCGTTCGGACTCGTGAGCCTGCTGTTCGGCAACGCCTTCAACCTGGGCGACATCATCATGAAGGGCCGGCTCGACTACTATCTCTCCATGCCGCGCCCGGTGTTGCTCCACACCGTCGCCAGTCGCATGATCGGAAGCGGGATGGGCGACTTCACCTACGGATTCATCTCCTACGCGCTTTCCGGCTACTTTAGTTGGGACGGCCTGGCCCGCTACGTTCTCGCGACGGTCTTGGCGGCTACCGTTTTCGTTTCGTTTCTCATCCTCGTGCAGAGTCTGTCCTTCTGGCTGGGCATGATCGCCAACCTAAACATGCTGATCGTCAACGCGCTGATCACTTTCGGAATTTATCCCGCCACCCTGTTCGACAACACCGCCAAGTTCATCCTCTTCACCATCATCCCCGCCGCGTTCATGGGCGCCGTCCCCGCCGACTTTATCCGCGCCTTCACGTGGACGACGCTCGGCGAATTGTTCCTCGGCGCAGTGGTGTTCCTCTTCCTCGCCATCACCGTCTTCCGCATCGGACTCCGCCGCTACGAGAGCGGATCAGGGATTCAGGTGGAGGTATGAGCCGTCCCAATATCGGAACACAAAGTCACCAAGTCACGAAGACACAATTTTTTCTCTTTGTGTCTTGGCGGCTTTGTGCCTTCGTGTTGGGGGGTTCAATTAGTCTTCTTCTCCCGATCCAGCCACAACTCGCGATACTTGCGATTCCAGTCAATCGTAAAACGGAGGGCGATCACCAGTCCGCAAAATAGGGCCAGCCAAAATTCTGTATCACGAAATCCAATCAGCCAAAACAAAACGGGGATGGCGAATCCCGCAAAGAAACTGGCGCGCGCCGAGTGGCGGATGACCAAAACCAGCAGGATCAGCGTACCGAGCGCGAGCAGGAATCCCAACGGCGAGACGGCCAGCAAGGTCCCGCCCATCGTGGCGAGTCCCATCCCACCGCGGAATTGCGCGAAGACCGGCCAGCAGTGACCAGCGACCGCGAACGCGCCGGTCAAGCCGACCGACCAGCCCGGTAGTCCCGCGTGACGCGCAAGCCAGACCGCGAGAAATCCCTTCCCCAAATCCATCGCCAAAACGACCGCTCCCGGAATCCATCCCGCCTGGCGAATCGTGTTCGTCGTCGTCACATGACCCGACCCCGCGTCGCGCACGTCCACGCCCTTGACCAGGCGCGTGACCCACAGCGCGGAGGGAATCGAGCCGAGCAGGTAGGCGATTAACCAATAGATAGGAGAGAGAGTATTCATGGCAACTCTGAAAAAAACCTTTCTGGAATCCCGAAGTTCTACTTCGGGATTTTGGCAAAGCTCCGAAAGTAGAACTTTCGGATTCCTGCGTTCAATATCAGTCTTCCTCTATGTCAAGTTGCGCCGATTATAATCGTGACCGGAGCGACTTATGACATTGAAGGAAGAATTACTCACCGAGATCGAGTCCGCCCGCGAGCGCTTCCTGCAATTGCTGGACTCCATCCCCGAGGCGGAATATGACCGTCCCAGCGACAACCCGGCCTGGACGATAGGCGACGTGTTGTATCACATCTCACTTGGGCCGGTGGCGCTGGCCTTCGAGGTGTGGATGATCTTCCACGCGCGGGGACTGTTCCAGTTTGGGATGAGAGTCATGCCCAGCCGATTGTTCAACCGCGTCAACGCCTGGTTCGCGCGCAGGGACGCGCGTCGGCTGGAACGCGCGGAGATGGCGAAGACCTACGAACGCGGCCACGCGCGCCTGCGGGCGGTGTTGGAGAAAATTTGCGAAACGGATTTGAGCAAGTCGGTGAGGTATCCGGCGGAGTTTGTGTCCGAGTTGGCGGGAGAGGTCAATGTGGAACAACTCGTCCATTACGTGAGCGGTCACGTGGACATGCATGCGGCACAAATTCAACGGGCGCGCGGAGAGAAACGATGAAAATATTTTTCAATCGCAACCGAAACCTCCTTCTACCTCTGGTTGCCTCGGTCGTTTTCCTGCTCGCCTGGGTGTACCTCTTCAACGGCCTGATGTACGACGACTCCTACATCGCCTTCCGCTATTCGCACAATTGGGCGGCGGGACACGGTCCGGTGTGGAACATCGGCGAAGACCCGGTGGAGGGATTCAGCAGTTTTGCCTGGGTCCTGATCGCGGCCATTCTGGAGATCATTGGACTATTACCGGACTTTATCATGCGCTGGGTGGGCGTATTGACTTGGGTCGTTTCGATGACGCTCCTCGTGCCGAGACTGGTGGACATGGTCAGTGGCGAGCAGACGGATCGGTTCGCGAAAATCACGAAGGGCCTGGCGATTCTCTCGCTCATCGCCAACGCCGCCATCGGCTTTCAAGCCTTCCACGGACTGGAGACAGCCCTCTTCTCGTTTGCCATTTTGCTTTTCGTTTATCAAGCGCTACGAAGCCGGAGTTTGCGCGATTATCTCTGGCTGTCCGCCGCGTCGCTCTTGCTCTTTTCGATCCGTCCCGACGGCGCGGCGATCATTTTGCCGGTGTGGGGGATTCTGTTTTTGTTTGACTCTCACGCACGGAAGAATGTATTCCTCGGCGGTCTGACCATGATCGCCCTCATCGCGGCATACACCGCGGCCAAGTGGGCCTACTTTGGCTATCCCTTCCCAAACACCTTTTACATCAAAGAAGCGACCGAGCAACTCGCCGGGAAAAGTTACGTGATTGACTACGTCACTGTGCTCGCGCCCCTGCTGGTTTTCCTCGTCTACGCGGCGGGACGCGTCGGCCTGGTCCGCGCGCTCACTGACAAAGCGTTCATGCTCCTCATCACGCCCGCCGCGTTGTTCACCGCGGCCTATGTGGGCATTGACCCGATCCTCGGCAACATCTATCGCTTCCTCATCCCCACCTTGCCGCTGTTCATCCTCGCGGGATTGCGGATGTACTCGCTGGCAAACGGTCAGCGGGCCGAGACGCCGGAGATGGAAAAACCCCGCGTGGCCTTCGCGTCCGAAGCGTTTTGGTTTTTCGCGCTGGCGCTGGTGACGGTCAACGCGCTGTTCAACGTCAAGGTTTATCTCAACTATCCCTTCCTGCAAAATTACCTCGGCGTGAGCGACGAGACGCGTCAATTGCGCGGACGTCAACTGGAAGCCGCGAATCGACTCTCCCCCGCGCCGCTTCTCGCGACGGGCGATGTGGGCGCGTTGCCCTACTTTTCGGATCTGCCCACCCTCGACATCATCGGCCTCTCCGATGAAACTGTCGCGCACGAGGGACTGACCCACGCCTACCTCGCGGCGCGCCAACCCGACCTGCTCATCCTGCAAGATTTTTATTTCACTGGCAGCGACCTGATCCTGATGTGCGGCCCGCAGGGATACGACAACCCCGCGCTCGATATCAACGGGAAGTCGGTGTCGCTCAACATGGCGCGCTACACCAAAGTGCTGGATGAACCCGCCATCGCCCACAATGGAAAAGGCTCCACCTACCAGGTGGTCACCATGCCCGGCTTCGCGGAGGACTACGCCTACATCATGTACTGGGATTTCGGCGGCGACCGCTATCATCTGTTCGTGCGGCGGGCGTATCCGCAGTTCGAGGCATTGGTGAAGATTTTGGAGGAAGAGCAATAGTTTCTGGTATAATCCCCGCCCGTGACTGGTCCTGCCCTACGGTTGCCTCGGCGGCTGTGGTCATGGAGACCTGCATAATATAGTGTAAGACAAATTGCCAATTTGTCCTACAAGAAAGGAAGCAAACGTCATGCCGCTCGATAAGGAAGTGAAAACCAAGGCGATTGAAGATTTTCATCGCCACGCGACGGACACCGGCTCGCCCGAAGTCCAGATCGCGATCCTGACCAACCGCATCACCCAGTTGACCGAGCACCTGCGCGCGAACAAGCACGATGAGTCTTGCCGCCGCGGTCTGCTCCAAATGGTCGGTCAGCGACGCAGAATGTTGGCCTACCTGCGTAAGTCGGACTATCAGCGCTACTTGGGCGTCACCGAACGCCTGAACCTGCGCCGAAAGTAAGTCGAAGAACAGAAACCAGGTTTCTCGGAGAAACCTGGTTTCTGTTGTTGACCGTCTGTCAGGAATTGAATAGTGATGGCAACGCGAGTTGCCGCCGCTCTTCAGTCCCTGACACAGGCGGATATTCGTAAGGCGAAATTAATTTCGCCTTACAGGAGACAATATGAAACCCGAATCCAAACGTTACTCAACGACCGTTGGGTCGCGCACTGTCGTCTTTGAAACCGGCAAGTTGGCCGCGCAGGCCGGCGGGGCCGTGACCATCGCGCTCAACGACACCATCGTCTTTGCGGCGGCCACCATGGGCGGCGTGCGCGAAGGCATTGACTTCTTCCCGCTCTCGGTGGAATACGAAGAGCGACTGTACGCCGGTGGAAAAATCCCCGGTTCCTTCTTCCGCCGCGAGGGGCGACCCGGCGCCGACGCGATCCTGACCGCGCGTCTCACCGACCGGCCCCTGCGTCCGCTCTTCCAACATGGAATGCGGAACGAGGTGCAGGTGATGATGTTCTCGCTCTCCTCGGACGGCGAGAATCCGCTGGATGTGCTGGCCATCAACGCCGCCTCCGCCGCCATCATGATCTCCGACATCCCCTGGGCTGGCCCGGTCGGCGCTGTCCGCGTAGCGCGCGTGGACGGACAGTTCATCGCCAATCCCACTTTCAAGGAAATGGACGTCTCCGACCTCGACCTGCGCCTCGCCGGAACGAAGGACGCCATCCTGATGGTCGAGTGCGGCGCGAACGAAGTCCCCGAAGACATTATGGCCGCCGCGCTGGATTTTGGACACAAGGCCATCCAGCCGCTGATTGACGTGCAACTGCAAATGGCCAAGGAAATCGGCAAGCCGAAACGCCAGGCGACCTTCGCCCTTGCTTCGGATGAATTGAACAAGCGAGTCTTCGAACGCGTCAACGGGCCGATGAACGCCCTGCTCGATAAGCCGCTCAGCAAATCCGAGTTCTACGGCGGGATGGATAAGTTGCAATCCGACCTGGTTGCCGAAATGTGCAAGGCCGACGATCCCAACTCCCCCTCCGAAAAAGATGTCAAGTTCGCCTTCAGCGAAGCAGAGCAAAAGGTTGTGCGCGAGCGCATCCTGAGCATGGGCAAACGCCCGGATGGCCGCACCCCCACCGACATCCGCCCGATTTGGTGCGAGGTGGGACTCTCCCCGCGCGCGCACGGCTCGGGCGTGTTCACCCGCGGCGAGACGCAGGTTTTGTCGCTGGCTACGCTCGGCACGTTGGGCGAGGCGCAGGAGCTCGACAACCTCGGCCCCACCGACACCAAGCGTTACATGCACCACTACAACTTCCCGCCGTTCAGCACGGGCGAGGTCAAACCCCTGAGAGGGCAGAGCCGCCGCGAAGTCGGGCATGGCGCGCTGGCCGAACGCGCGCTCGAACCGGTCATCCCGGCGGAAGAGTCGTTCCCCTACACCATCCGCGTCGTTTCGGAGGCGTTGTCCTCTAATGGCTCGACCTCGATGGGTTCCGTCTGCGGCTCGACCCTGGCTCTGATGGACGCAGGCGTGCCGATCAAGTCTCCCGTCGCGGGCGTGGCGATGGGCCTCATCACCGACGAGACCGGCCGCTACAAAATCCTGACCGACATCCAGGGAACCGAAGACCACCTCGGCGACATGGACTTCAAAGTGGCGGGAACCGCGAAAGGCATCACCGCCCTGCAAATGGACATCAAGATCAGCGGCCTGAGCGCGCAGATGATGAAGGAAGCCCTCGAGCAGGCGCGCATCGCCCGCATGTCCATCATGGACAAAATGCTCGAAGCGATCGCGCAGCCGCGACCCGAATTGAAACCGCACGCGCCGCGCATCATCACCGTCAAGATTCCGGTGGAGAAGATCGGCGCGCTGATCGGGCCGGGCGGCAAAAACATCCGCGCCCTCCAAGAAGAGACCCACACCAAGATTGACGTGCAGGAAGACGGTACGGTCTACATCGCTTCGACCGAAGGCGTGGGCGCGAAAGAGGCCGAGGAGCGCGTCAAGTCGCTGGGCGAGAACGCGGTCATCGGCAACATCTACACCGGCAAGGTTGTGCGTATCGAGGCCTTCGGCGCGTTCGTGGAAATCCTGCCCGGCGTGGACGGACTGGTCCACATCTCGCAACTCGACAGCGAGCGCGTCAACAAGGTGGAGGATGTGGTGGCCATGGGCGATGAGATCACCGTGATGGTGACGAACATTGACCCGATGGGCAAGATCCGCCTCTCGCGCCAGGCCGTGCTGGAAGGCTGGAGCGCCGAGGAAGCGCGCGATCGGGATAGCGGCGGGGGCAGCCGTGGCCCGCGTCCCGGCGGAGGAGGCGGCGGACGTGGAGGAGACCGGCGCGGCGGCAGCGGGGATCGCGGTCGCGGCGGAAGAGATCGTCGGTAATTGGTAAATGGTAATTGGCGGACGGAGGAAACTCCGTCCGTTTTGATGTTAGACTCGCCTTCCCATGATTTCCAAACTTCAGACCACATACAACCTCTACCCGCGCCAATTCTGGCTGTTGTTCTGGGGCATGTTCCTGAACTCCACAGGCGCGAGCATGGTCTGGCCCTTCCTGCTTCTTTACGTCAGCAAAAAGCTCGACCTGCCGCTCACTGCCGTCGCATCCCTCCTGACCATCAGCACTATCGCCAGCGTGATCTCCTCCTTCGTCGCCGGTCAGATCGCCGACCGCGTGGGCCGCAAGGGCGTGATGGTGGTCAGCCTGTTCGTGGACGCGATCAACTTTCTCCTGCTGGCGCGCGCCGACAGTTACATCGAATTTGCGATTCTGCTCGCCATGCGCGGCTTCTCCAACCCGCTGTATCGCGTCGGCGCGGACGCCATGCTGGCCGACCTGGTCGAACCGGAGAAGCGCATGGACGCGTACGCGCTGACGCGCATGATCACCAACGCCGGCATCGCCATCGGTCCGGTCATCGGCGGTTTCGCGGCAGGCGTTTCGTACAGCCTGTCCTTTCTCGGCGCGGCCATCGGGCTTGGATCGTTCGGCCTGCTCCTGGCGCTCTTCGCCAGGGAGACGCTCCAGAAAAACGGCGCGCCCGCTTCGGGTCGAGCGCGCGACGCGCTGGGCGGGTACCTCGTCATCTGGCGCGACCGCGTCTTCATCCTGTTCACCGGCCTGCTCTCCGTCGGTTGGATCACCGCCTCGCTCATCTGGCAGATCATGCCCTATTACGCCAACAAAAATTTCGACGTGCCGGAACAACAATACGGCTGGATTCCCACCACCAACGCCGCGATGGTCGTCTTCCTGCAACTCGCGGTCACGCAATGGACGCGCAAATACCTGCCGCCGCGCATGGCCGCGCTCGGAATGTTTTTCTACGCCGTCGGGAATGGGTTGGTTTTCTTCGCTACGGGCTTTTGGGGATTCTGGCTCTGCATGGTAACGATGACCGTCGGCGAACTGGTCATCGTGCCGACATCGAATACGTTTGTCGCCAACCGCGCGCCGGCCGACATGCGCGGCCGCTACATGAGCATCTACGGACTGACGCAGATGATCGCCATCGGAATCGGGCCGGTCTTCGGCGGACTGCTGAACGACAATTTCGGGCCGCACTCGATTTGGATTGGCGGGCTGTTGGTGGGCCTGACCAGCGCGGCGGGTTTGCTTCTGCTGTCGTTGCGCATCGAACAAGCGCAAAGGGTGGAAGATGCGAGTTAGAAAATAGAAGCGGAGTCACTGAAAATGAAAATCGTTATTGCCGCCTACGATTCAAATTGGCCGATCCTCTTCGAGCAGGAGAAGGCGCGGCTCGAAGGCGCGCTCGGCGTACACGTTCTCAACATCCAGCACATCGGCTCGACCTCCGTGCCGGGGCTGGGAGCGAAACCGATCATTGACATGCTGATCGCCGTCCGTTCGCTGGAGGAGGCCGATGCGTTTTGCATCCGGCCCATCGTCGAGATGGGATACGAGTACGTGAAGGAGTTCGAGCGCGAGACGCCGCAGCGTCGCTACTTCCGCAAGTCGAACGCGGAGGGAGTCCGCACGCGCCACATCCACATGGTTGTCGTCAACAGCGACTGGTGGGTGAACCACCTGCTCTTCCGCGACTTCCTGCGCGCCGACGGCGAGGCGCGCCGCGCCTACGAGTCCCACAAGCGCGCGCTGGCCGAGCGCGAGTGGAACGACAGCAACGAGTACGCCCAGGCGAAGACCGATTTCATTTTGAAAATGATGGAGGAGGCGCGGGCGTGGAGGCAAAGGGGGTGCATGTGAACCTGGATGAACGTTAGCCCCGCGACCGTTATCATATTGCAATCTTTGAATTCGACGTGAAATGGTATGCTCTTCTCGGCCGGTCGTTGGGACAGGTATAATGAGCAATAAACGACAGGATATTGAGTAACATTTTGACGCCTACTTATCAGGTGTGCCGATGCAAAAAACTTGGGTGAACGGTCTAAAGCCAAATCGAATGCTGCGCGACGCGGAAGCGGGAAACCGGGTTGTAGGGTGGGCGATGAAGCCGGAGGAAGCGGCGCTGTTTTTTAAATCCCTGCGAAAACAGGCGATCACACTGGCAGGGTACTCCTCCGAATACGAGGACAAGAATGCCATGCTCGAGATTGTGAAAGAGACGCTGGCCGCGTTTTCGCCGAAGACTCACCTCGTCAATATCGGTGTGACTATCGGGGGGATCGGCGCGGCCTACCCGCTTGCCAAATCCATGGGCTTTATTACGACAGGAATCGTTTCGAGCGTGGCTGTGGATTACGCAGACGAGATCAGCGCGGACGTGGATCACATTTGTTTTATCGCCGACCAAGCCTGGGGAGGGAAGGTTATCGGCGGCGGTCTCTCCCCCACTTCCCAGGCGATGGTGGCCTGCACGGACATCATGATCGGGATCGGCGGGGGGGAGATCAGCCGCGACGAGTTGCTGGCTTTCCGTGAATTGGGCAAACCGATGCGTTTCCATCCGGCGGAGATCAATCACGCCTGGGCGATCCAGCGCGCGCAGAGACTGAACCAGCCGCCGCCTGTCTCGTTTTTGGGCGCGGCGCATGTCGCGTTGCTGGGGGATGGGGGCAAGTGAGGGAGGGCGTTTACTTCCCTTCCTCATATTTCCGCATCAACTTCTCCAGCCTCTGCTTCACCCCCTCCCACTCTGAATCGATAATGCTGTAAAACACCGAATGGCGAATCACGCCGTCCGGCAAAATCATGTGATTGCGCAACACGCCCTCCTTCACCGCGCCAATGCGTTCGATGGCGGCCTGCGAGCGGATGTTACGCGAGTCTGTTTTGAGTTGGACGCGGATCGCGCCGAGCGTCTCGAAGGCGTGACGGAGCAGGAGATATTTGCACTCGGTGTTGACGGCTGTGCGCTGGAACTCCGGTCCGTACCAGGTGCCGCCGATCTCCAGTCCGCGATCTTTCGGGACCACGTTCAGGTAGCGCGTCGCGCCGGCCACCCGCCCCGAGGGAAGATGAACCGCCACAAAAGGCAGGTCGCCTTTGCGGGAGAGAATGTCCATCACCCAGCCGCGCATGTCGGCGTCGGTGCGCATTTCGCCGTACAACATGAAATGCCAAAAATCCTGACCCGCGCCGATCTCGACCAGGGCCGGAATGTGGGCTTCGGTCATCGGCTCGAGGCGAACGTGCCTGCCGGTCAAAACAACGGGGGCAATTTCCATCATGGCGATTCTCCGTTTGCATGTTACGTATTGTGTAACCATTCGCTTTCGGGTTTGTCCTGCGAAGGGAGGTAAGGCATTTGCGGGCCGGGAACGCCGAGCAATTCAGAAAGCGCGGCGCGCATGGCCGTGCGGTCGTCCCAGGGATATTCGACTTTGCCGAAACACATGGACTGCTCATGACCCTTCCCGCAAGCGAGAACAATGTCCCCCGGCCGCGCCAAACGGACCGCGAAGCGAATGGCTTCGCCCCGGTCCGCTACGCGCCAGAAGGTTTCGCCCTCGCGTCCCCCGCGTGACCTCGCGCCGGTTGCCATTTCCCCGAGGATTCCCTCCAATGATTCGGCGCGCGGGTCTTCCGCGGTCAGCACGGAGAGATCGGCCAGTTCCGCGGCGACCTCGGCCATCATGCGGCGTTTTTCCTTGTCGCGCAGTCCCGCCGAACCAAACGCCACGATCACACGCCCCTTCTTTCCTCTCTCATCCTTCGCGCTTGCCAACATTTCCCGCGCGGATTCCAGCGCCACTTTCAACGCGTTCGGCGTGTGGGCGAAGTCCACGATGGCCGTGAAGGGCTGACCCAGTTCAATGCGCTCCATGCGTCCCGGAATCCCCGCCAATGAAGCGACGCCGCGCGCCGCGATGTCGCCGTCTATGCCCAAACCATAGACGGCGGCAGTGATGGCCGCCAGGCAGTTCGAGACGTTGTACCCGCCGACAAGGTCGCTGGTCACTTGCGTGTGGAAATCGGGGGAGTCAACAAAAAAGGAGATTCCAGATTGGCTATAACGCACATTTTCGGCGCGCACGTCCGCGCTTTCGTGCAAGCCATAACTCAACTTTTTGGTCTTGGTCAATTCGTACAGAAAATAAAACGACGTGTCGTCGCGGTTGATCACCCCCAGGCGCGGGTTGCCCTGCGGTTTGGGCAGGGTCCGCTCGAGGCTGGTGAAGAGGCGCGCTTTGGCGGCGCGGTAATTCTCGTAACTGCCGTGCTCGTCCAGATGCTCGTGCGTGATGTTGGTGACCACAGCCACATCGAATTCGCAAGCGTCCACGCGATGTTGCGCCCAACCGTGCGAGGTGGTTTCGAGAACAACGTGGGTCAAGCCGGCCTCCGCCATTTTGGCGAGGTAAGCCTGCACGTCATGCGCGTCGGGGGTGGTGACGTGGAAGCCGGTGTCGAGCGTCTCGGTCCCGATGACGGCGTTGACGGTGGAAACCATGCCAGCCTTGAGTCCCGCCGCGAGCAGGATGTTGTAGAGCAGGTTGGTGGTGGTGGTCTTGCCGTCCGTGCCGGTCACGCCAACGACGGTCAGTTTGCGGGCCGGCCAATCATGAAAGGCCGCGGCCAGCCAGGAGAGGGCTTGACGCGAGTCGTCGAGTTTGATGTAGCGCAAACTTGAAGTTTGCGGCGCGGCGCGCTCCCCCACCACCGCGGCCGCGCCGTTCTCTTTCGCGTTTTGTATGTAATCGTGACCGTCGGAGGAGCCGCCCCTCATCGCCACGAAGAGATTGCCGGGCTTCACCGCGCGGCTGTCTATGGCGATGCCGGTGATGGGGATGTCGGGGAGGTCCGCGGGATGCGGGAAGGGAAAGTCTACGAAGAGTTGGGCGAGGGGTTTTGCCATGGAAAACCTGATTGAGAAAGAGGAATCCCAAAGTTCTACTTTGGGACGCCGGAAGTAGAACTTCCGGATTCCAGATCGAAGAGCGCTTAAACAAAAAGAGGGCTTTGGCAATTTTACCAAAGCCCTCCTGAAACGACTGAAGTCGTTATTACGCGACTTACTTCAAGTTCGCGCGCAGACCTTCGAGCTTGCCCGCGACGGAGCCATCCATCACCTTGTCGCCGACCTTGATGACGAGGCCGCCGAGGATGGACGGATCGACGCGGAAGGTGACGGCTTGCGCGCCCACCTTGGCGAGGACATCCTTTTTGACGGCGGCTTCCTCGTCCGTGGTGAGCGGGAGGGCGCTGGTCACTTCGGCGGAGTCGCCCTTAAAGCTCGCGTCGTCGAGAACGACAACCTTGCCGCTCTTCACGCCGGAGAAGAACTCGTTGAGCAGGGCATGCTGGCGTTTTTCATCCAGCGCTTCGCCGATCAACTTCTGGGCGGCCGCGATGGAAAGGGCCGCCACCTGACCGCGCAGGTCGCCGAGGATGCGGTTGCGTTCGCCTTCGACTTCGGCCAACGCGGCGTCGCGCGCTTTGGCGGCTTCGACCTCCGCGGCGGACTTGACATCCTTCGCGGCGACTTCGGCGCGTTCGCGGGCTTCGGCCACGGTCTGGTTGGCCTTCCTTTCGGCGTCGGCCACGATCTTGGCCGCGTCCTTTTCGGCGTTGGCGCGCGCTTCGGCGGCCACACGGGCGTCTTCGATGCCCTTGGCGATGGTCTCGCGGCGTTTAGTGAGCATGTTCGTCATCGGGCCGTAGACCCACACTTTCAGCGTCACGAACACGATGGCAAACGAGATGAGTTGAAGTATTAGCGTTCCAAGATTAATACCCAGGGGTATAAGTTTTTCCATGCGATGCTCCTTTTCGAACTACGCGACTTTGAAGAGCATGAGGAACGCGATGACCAGGCAGTAGATGGCGATGGCTTCCGAGAAAGCGATGCCGAGGATCATGTTGGTCAGCAGGTTGCCGTAAGCGTCGGGGTTGCGAGCCATGCCACCCAGCGCGCCCTGCACGCTCAGGCCAATTCCCACGCCAGCGCCGGCCGCGCCGATCATTGCCAGGCCAGCCCCAATGTAACGTCCTAAGGCGGAAGCGGCTTCTAGGTCAAACATAATCATTGTCTCCTTTGAAAATGATTTATTTAGTGAGATTCGGCGTGCTCTTCGCCGCCATGGCCGACGGTGGCTTGCGCCATGAAGACCATTGTCAACATGCCAAACACGAAGGCCTGGATCATGCCGACGAAAATTTCGAACAGCATTAACATGGCAGGTAGGATGCCAAATGTCCATTTCGCAATGACGCCATTCATCATCGTTCCGACCACCGCCACCAGCACCACGCCGGCGAACATATTACCGAAAAGACGGAAGGCAAACGAGAGTATCTTGGAAAGTTCCGAGATCAACTCCAGCAGGCCGACCAGGAAATCCATCGCGCCGAAGAACGGGACAGTGAACATGCGGCGGGTGTTGAAGAATTTGCTAAAGTAGCCAAAGCCCTGCGTCTGCACGCCAATGACCTGGATGAAGATCACGGCGATGAGGGCCAGCGAGAAGGTGAAGTTCAGATCCACGGAAATGCCGCGGAAGAAGGGGATCAGACCGTAGTGGCCCTCTTCAACCGTAAGCGTTGTGAACGGGCCGACGTGTTCGACAGCATAATGACCATGCTCGTCAAGGATGCCGATAGTCTCGAAACCGGGCAGGATCTTGAGCAGGTTGGCGAACAGCACGTAGATCATAATGGTCGCGAACCAGGGGAAGATTTTGGCGGCCCATTTGGGACCCGCCGAACCCTCGGTCAGGTTGTAGAGCATTTCGAGCAGGGCCTCGAAGACGCCGCCAATCCCGTGCGGAACGAGATCCTTTTCGCTCTTCCTGATGGAGCGATTGACCGCATAAGCAATCACGATGATCATGATGAGCGTCACAGCCAGAGTTGTTAAAGTGTTGAAAAAGTACAACGGCCCAAGCCCGAGGAAATTTTCCACGATGGGGTCCTCGATCAACTTCTCCGGCGCGACCTGGATATGCGGCTGAACAGGAGTATAGACTCCTACCAGGACGAATGCCAGAATCATAAACACCAGGACGATGTAGCGATTCTTGAATCTGCGTTTTGTTTCGGTGGACAAATCCGCCTCCTACAATTGAGTAGTTTTGTTCTCTTCAGATTTTGTGATACGAGCGATCGTTCTACGTGCAATCCGGTACAGGACAACAATGGTAATCGGTATTCCCGAAAGGACCAGGATGGCTGTGAAAATCGGTTTGGTGCCAAACTGATCGTCGAGCCACAGGCCGCCAAACACGGATACCACCACAATAAGCAACGTAACGATGCCGACCTGTAACATCACGCCCAGGATGGTATTAATTGCCTTGTTATTGCCTTTGTCCGATTGTGTCATGCCGCACGATTATATCAACAGGGTTTGGGATGTGTCAACGAAATTTTCAGAAACCAGGTTTCTTCGAGAAACCTGGTTTCTGAAACGATTAAAACAAATCCAGCGCGCCCGAAGCCGCCATGTTGAACCACGGGGCGAAGAGCGTGCCGAGCAGGATGACGCCCAGCGCGAGGACGGTCAACGCGATGGCGTAGGGACGCGAGATCGGCAGGGGCATGTTCTCATTCGCCTCATCGCGGTACAGGTAAACGTGCTTCAACACGATCAAGTAGTAGTAGACGCCGATGATCGAGTTGATGATGCCCACCACCGCCAGCCAAACCAATCCCGATTGGATGGCGGCCGCGAAGACAAAGACCTTTGCCACGAAGCCGCCGAAGGGAGGCATGCCCGAAAGCGACAGGAAGCCGACCAACATGGCGAGCGCCAGCCACGGATGGCGGCGGCTGAGTCCGTTGTAGGCGGGGATTTCATCCGAGCCGGAGACGGCGGAGAAGGCGGCCACCGCGCCGAAGGCCAGCAGGTTGGTGGCGATGTAGGCGATGAGGTAGAAGACCACGCTCGTCACGCCCAACTCCGAGAGCGCGGCTTCGCTCATGAAGACGGCGGCCATGCCGATCATGGTGTAACCGGCGTGCGCGATGGACGAGTAAGCCAACATGCGTTTGAGATTCTTTTGTCCGATGGCGAGCAGGTTACCGAGGGTCATTGTCAACGCCGCGAGGACAGCCAGAATGAAGTACCACTGTTCCGCTTCGAGCGGGAAGGCGATCACGAACAAGCGGACGAGAACCGCAAAGCCCGCGGCCTTCGAGACGGTGGACAGGAATCCCGTTACCGGGGTGGGCGCGCCTTCGTACACGTCCGGCGCCCAGAAATGGAACGGAACTGCCGAGACTTTGAAGCCGAGTCCCACCAGGAGGAGGAAGATCACGCCCAGAATGAGTCCGCTCATTTGCGGGTTGGCCTCGAAGAAGGTCTTGAGGGCGTAGATGTCGGTGGTGCCGGTGAAGCCGTAAAGCAGGCTGAAACCATAGAGCATGACGGTGGAAGTCAGCGCGCCGAAGAGCAGGTACTTGAAACCCGATTCGGTGGATTTGTCGTTCGTGCGGAGGAACCCGGCCAGAACGTAGAGAGGAATCGAGGTGGTCTCAATCGCGAGGTAGAGCATGACCAGATTGGCCGAAGCCGCCATCAAGTTCATGCCCAGAAGCGAGGCGAGCAAGAGAACGTAGGCTTCGCCGCGTCGGTTGACCTTTTCCACATCCATCAGGAAGAGAGCCGTGGCCGCGCCGCCGAAGAGGAAAATCATCTTGAAGAAGAAGCCCAGCCAGTCGAAGCGCAACATTCCGCCAAAGACGGCGATGGGTTCGCCGGGCCGACCGAACAGCAGGCTGACCACGACCGTGAGCAGGAGCCCGCCCGCCGTCAGCCAGCCGAGGCCGCGTCGGTCCTCCGTCTTCCAGAACGGTTCGACGATCAGGATGATGATCCCAATGGCAAGGATGAGAATCTCGGGGAGAATGGAAATGATATTCACTTATATACCTCCCAACAGGCGCAGGATGTGTTCCACGCCGGTTTGCACCATCGGAACCATCATGGATGGGTAGATGCCGAGACCGACCATGAAGAAGCACAGGGTCACGATGGCGATCTTGTCGAGGGCGGTGATCGGGCTGATGTGACCAACGAGTTTTTCGGGCATTTCGCCGAAGAAGACCATGCGGATGTTGCGCATGATGTAAGCCGCGGTGATGACGATGGAGATGCTGGCGATAACCGCCACCAGCCATTGCGCGCCCCACACGCCCATGAAGATGGGGAACTCGGCCACGAAGCCGGAGAACATGGGCATGCCCATGGAGACCAGGCCGCCGATGATGAAACCGATACCGGCAAAGGGCATGATCTTCATCATGCCGCCCAGTTCGGGAATTTCACGCGTGTGCGCCCGGTCGTAGATCATGCCGGTGACGGCAAAGAAGAGAGCCGTCATCACGCCATGCGAGAACATCTGCACGCCCGCGCCGAGCAGGCCTTGATAATTCAGCGTGGACAGGCCGAGCATGACCAGTCCCATGTGCGAGACGGAGGAGAAACCGATCATGTATTTCAGGTCGGTTTGTACAAAGGCGATGTACGCGCCGTAGACGACCGCGATGGCCGCGCAAAGCATGATAAGCCACGACCAGTGTTGCGCGCCCTGCGGCAGGAGCATGACGCCGACGCGCAAGGCCGCGAACGCGCCCAGTTTCATCAGCACCCCCGCGTGAAACATGGAGACGGCGGTGGGCGCGGCGACGTGTCCATCCGGCGACCAGTTGTGGAAGGGCCAGATGCCGCCCAACACCGCGAAGCCGAAGAAGACCGGCAGAAACCACGCCACTTGAAAATCCAACGGGAAGTTGGCCTGTTCGAGCAAGCGCATGTCGAAGGAGTCGAAGCCCGCTTTGTAGTACATCGCCAGCGCGCCGACCAAAGAGACCACCGAACCAATGAACAAGTACAGCGTCAGTTTCATGGCCGCGTATTCGCGCGTTTTGATCCAGCCCCAGATAACGATGAGCAGGTACATCGGGAAGACGGCGATCTCGTAGAAGAAGAACAGCATGAACAGGTCGAGCGAGGCGAAGACGCCGAACACGCCCGAGGCCAGGATGAACAGGAAGGCGAAGAATTCGCGCGGGCGATCCTGAATGCCGGTGGGCGCGTGGGCGTCGTCAATGCCCCAGGAGATGAGTACGCCCGTGAACATGACGATGCCGGTCAGCAGGACGAGCGGCGCGCTCATGCCGTCCACGCCGAAGATCAGGCTCATGCCGAGCGCGGGAAGCCAGGTGTATTCTTCGATGAATTGATAGCCCGTTAATCCGTTGACCAGGTAGGTCACGTACATCCAGATCGAAAGGATGAGGGCAAAGGAGGCCGCGGCCAACGCGAGGGTGCGCGTCTCATTCCGCTTCTCGGCGGGCATGAGCAGGATCAACACCGCCGCGGCCATGGGGGTAAAGACAATTACGCTGAGAACTGGAAAGTTCATAATCACCTCAGGGAGTCTCATAGTCTTTAGTCGGATAGTCTGATAGTCGGTTGACTATGAGACTATGGGACTCTAAGACTATTCGACTAATACAACATCATCATCGCTTTGTTGATGACATCCAAAATCCAGGCGGGGTAGATGCCGATGACGAGAATGAGCGCCATCAACGGGGCCATGACGAGAATTTCGCGCGTGTTGATCTCGGTCAGTTTGTGCTCGCCGTGCGCCCAGTGTTCGTTCATGGGTCCGTGCAGCACGCTCTTGATTCCCTTCAGGATATACGCGCCGGTGAAGAGCAGGCCAAGCATGGCAATCGCGGTGTAGACGGTCAAAATCGGCCAGGAGCCTCGCACCACCAGGAACTCGGAGATGAAACCGTTGAGTCCGGGCAGGCCGAGCGAGGCCATCGAAGTGAAGATCAGAATGCCGCCATAGACCGGGACGAGCGGGAAGAGTCCGCCGAAGTCGTTCAGGTTGCGGGTATGCGTCCGTTCGTAGATCACGCCGACGAGGAAGAACATGCCCGCCGCCGAAAGTCCGTGATTGAACATTTGCAGGACCGCGCCGTTCAGAGCAATCGTCGCGTCGAGCGTGCCGGACGCTTTAGCGGCCGCGGCAATCCCAAGCAACACAAACCCCATGTGATTCACAGACGAGTACGCCACCAGCCGTTTGAAGTCGGTCTGTCCGTAGGAGGCGAACGCGCCAAAGACGATGGCCGCTACGGCCAGGAAGGCCAGCGAACCGGCGTAGAACTGCGCCTGCTCCGGGTAGAGCGGCAGGACGAGGCGCAGGAAGCCGTACGCGCCGAGTTTCAGCAGCACACCCGCCAGGATCATCGAACCAGCGGTCGGCGCTTCGGTGTGCGCGTCGGGCAACCAGGTGTGGAAGGGCCAGACCGGGACTTTGATGGCGAAGGCGATCACAAAGGCCCAGAAAGCCACCTTCTTGACGGCTTCGATGGTGATGGAAGTCCCGCCAAAATGGGCGTCGCTCGGAAGAGAAGTCCAACCTTGAACGATGGTCGCCAAGTCGAAGGTGTGGAAAAGCACGCCAAGCAACTGAATGCCGAGCAGGAGTCCGAGCGAACCTCCCATGGTGTAGATCATGAACTTGAGCGAGGCGTAGTTGCGGTTGGCGCTCCCCCACTGGTTGATGAGGAAGTACATCGGGACGAGACCGATCTCCCAGAATACGAAGAAGATCAGCAAGTCAATCGCCATGAAGACGCCCAACATGCCCGTCTCGAGGAAGAGGAAGAGGATCATGTAGGACTTGACGCGGTCGCTGATGCCAAAGGAGGCCAGAAGGGCCAGCGGAGTCAGGAACGTCGTCAGCAGGACCATCGTCAAAGAAAGACCGTCCACGCCGAGGTGGAGGGAGGAGTTGATGGCCGCGTACCAGACGTACTGCACGTCAAATTGGTAGCCCGCCGCATCCGATTTGAAATTGAGCCAGAGATAGATCGAAAGCCCAAACGGGATGAGGCTGGCGAGGAAGGCTGTCCAGCGGATGAGTTTGGCTTCATCCTTCGGGAGGAAGAAGATGACCAATGCCGCGAGGGCGGGGAAGAAGAGGATGAGGCTCAGAAGGTGTGTGTTCAAGAATTCCATGTTCGCTCTCCTTATGCCGCCAGGAAGTAGGCCAGAATCGCGCCTACGATGATGAACGTAAGCAGGGCCGCCAGCATGTAGTTTTGGATGCGCCCCGTTTGGATCGGGCGAATGGCCTTTCCAAAGTCGCGCGTGCCAAAGCCGACCAGGTCGCCGAAGCCGTTGACCACGATCAGGTCAACGTATTTGCGGATGAGGTCGCCGAGCCATTGGGTGATCTTGCCGATGCTGTGGAGGATGCCGTCAATCACCCTCTGATCTACCCACGGAACAGCAACTTCGGAAACCCAGTTGAAGAAGCGAATGAAAGTGGCGCTGTAGGCTTCGTCGAAGTACCATTTGTTTTTGAGAACGCCGATTTGGAAGAAATCTTCCTTCGCCGAGTTGACGCTGCGATAATAGAGCCAGCCGAAGAAGAGTCCGCCGAAGGCAACACCAACAGAAGTCAACAATGGAATCGGACTAAATTCTACTGCTTCGGGGACATGCTCCAGCGTGTGGCCGACGAAATCGTGGAACCAGTTTGGCAGGATTCCGCCGAGGCCGGGGAAATGCTCGGGAATGCCGACCCAGCCGTAGGTCACGGCAAAGAACGAGAGAACCATCAGCGGGACAGTCATCGTCCACTTGTTCTCCTGCGCGTGTTCGGCTTCCTTTGTGCGCGGCTCGCCGAGGAAGGTCAGCGTGATCTGGCGCATGGTGTAGAAGGCGGTCATAAACGCGGCGACGGCGAGTGTGATGAAGACCGCCATGTGACCATGACCGAACGCGTCGGCGAGAATTTCGTCCTTTGACCAAAAGCCCGCAGTGACAAGCGGGAAACCCGAAAGCGCGAAGCCGCCGATGAGGAAGGTCCAAAACGTGATGGGCATTTTCTTGCGCAGGCCGCCCATGTTGAACATATCTTGCGGGTCAACGTGATGGTTGCCCGTGTGCAGAACGCCATGCTCCATGCCGTGAATGACGGAGCCAGAGCCGAGGAAGAGCAGGGCTTTGAAGAAGGCGTGCGTGATGAGATGGAACGCGGCCGCCACGTACGCGCCGATGCCGAGCGCGGCGATCATGAAGCCGAGTTGCGAGATGGTCGAGTAAGCCAGCACGCGCTTTATGTCGTTTTGTGCGACGGCAATCGTCGCGGCGAAGATGGCCGTGAATGTGCCGATGATCGCGACCACCGTCATTTCAGGCGTGAGGCCGTGACCTTCATAGCCCGCTGTGAGCAACGGGAACATGCGGATGACCGCGTAGACGCCCGCGGAGACCATCGTGGCCGCATGGATCATCGCGCTGACGGGGGTCGGACCTTCCATCGCGTCGGGCAGCCAGACATGCAACGGCCACTGCGCCGATTTTCCGACAGTACCGATGAAGAGCAGGATGGCGATCATGCCCGCGGCGGAGAGATCGAAGAAGGCAGGCGTTCCAGCTAAAACTTCGAGCGTGTGCTCGGCGAAGATTTCGCGGAACGAGAGCGTGCCAGTTGCGGAGTAAAGGAAGGAGATGCCCAACAGCATGAACACATCGCCGATGCGGGTGGTCATAAAGGCCTTGATGGCCGCGTTGCGGGCAGATTCTTTTCCGTACCAGAAGCCGATCAGCAGGTATGAGCAAAGTCCCATGATCTCCCAGCCGACGAACATCGTCAGCAGGTTATCAGAGACCACCAGCACGTACATGCCGAAGGCAAAGAGTCCAAGGAACGCGAAGAAGCGCGAGTACATCGGCTCGACCGAGGGGACGACGTGTTTGTGTCCGTGTTCATCAATCGTCGCGCCGTGCGGGGGAAGTCCCGCGCGGTCGTGATCGCCCTTCGGCTGGCCGAAATTGTGATAGCCGACGCTGTAGAGGAAGATCATGAAGATCGTGATGGACACGAAGAACAAAACCGCTGCGCCGAACGGGTCAATCAACACGCCGATGTTGAACCACGTCTCGCCTGTGGGAAGCCACGGAATGGAAGATTCAAACGGGTGTTCACCCAGATGTTCCACACCGAGGGCGCGCATAAAAACGATCATGCTCCCCAGCCACGAGAGCGCGGCCGCGCCGACGCCAATGGTGTGGCTCAGGGCTTTATTCTTGTTCGTGAACAACACGATCA
>CAZVAX010000040.1:0-32836 GCA_964625215.1 uncultured Anaerolineaceae bacterium
GCCATTTTGCAACTGCCCGGCTTCGAGGCGATCCTGTTCATCACGCACGACGTGGACCTGGCGGTGATCTACGCCAACCGCGTCCTGTTGATTGCGGAGGGGCGACTCGTGGCCGACGGGAGTCCGCACGAGACGTTGCGCGATTTCAACCGACTGGAGGCCTGCCGCGTCGTCCCGAGTTCGCTTCTTTCGCTGAACGTCAAGCGGTTCGGCGAGACCAAGCGTTTCCTGCGGGCCGAGGCGCTGGCGCACGTGTGACCTCACCCCTGATCCCTCTCCCGGTCTCGATACGGCCTTCGACCAACTCGACCGCCGAGGAAGAGGAGTAAACCACCCCTACGATTCCTGTCCTCGATGGGACGGGAAATGACGCAGAAGGAGAAAGAGATGGACGCAAAACTTAAGAATGTTTTGATCACGATGGGGGTCGTGCTGGCGTTCTTTGCCCTTGCCATGTTTGTCCTGGCTCCGTTGGGCAGTTTGTTTTCCGCTCCTGTTGGAGAAGGAAGCATCAACCTCGATTTTTCCGTTGAAGAAGCGACCGTTGGGTTGCGCTTCCTGTTCGTGATCATCGGCCTGTTGATCGCCTTCGCCGTGTATTTCGCGACGCGAACGAACGCGGCCTGGGAAGTCGGCACACGTCAAGTGGTGTGGATGGCCATCGGCGCGGCCCTCTATGCTGTGTTTTCATGGATGTTCAACGCTTCCGTGTTTATTGTCCCATCCTTGAGCCAGGTGGCCTTGCGCCCGGCCATCGCCATTCCGATGTTCTTCGGTTACGCCTTCGGCCCGGTGGTGGGATTCTTCACCGGCGCGGTCGGCAACATGTTCGGCGACGCGCTGACCGGCTTCGGTCTCTCGCCGCAGTGGAGCATCGGCAACGGGCTGGTCGGATTTATCTCCGGCATCCCGATGCTTTTCTCCGATAAGAAGAAGAGCCTCAATGCCGTTCTCGTCACAAGCATTGTGTTGGCCGTGATCGCCGCCGCGCTTTACTTCCTCAACCCGACTCTGAAGAACCTGACCTACTTCAACCCTGAGAACTTTACCTATGCCGAGACTCAGATAACCATGCTGGCTGGTATTTCCATTTTGATCGGTTTGGTTCTGATGGTTATCGTCCGCTTTGCCTTCGGTAGCAATGAGGATGTCGCCGCGGCCGTGACGTGGGGCATGTTGGGCAACATCCTCGGCATTGGCTTCGCGGCCGTCTCCGACATCTGGATCAACAAATACCCGCCCGTGGCCGCCATCGTGGGCGAGTTCCTCCCCGCGGCCGGCCCGAACCTGATCTTCGCGGCCATCCTCGTCCCCTTGCTCGTCGGCGCGTACGCCGCGGTGCAGAGGCAGTCGGGAAGGTAGCCAGTTATCAGTCACCAGTAATCAGTGACCAGTGGCATACTCGACCGCTGGTCACTGACCCGACTGAACACTGATAACTGAACACTGATCACTATGCTCGTCGCCTGGCGTTACCGTAAGCGTGAACATTCCTTCATCCAGTCGTTCGATCCGCGCGCCTGGTTGATTTTCTACGCCTGTGTCCTGGTCTCCACCCTGGCGTTCTGGGATGTGCGTTTCCTCCTGCCGTTCTTCCTCCTGTCGTTGTTCGCGCTAATTACCTCTGGCGTGAAGTGGCATGAGATTCGCCGCGCTTTCCTGTTCATCGTCGGCTTTATTTCCCTCTTCGCCTTTCTGACCTTCCTGACCGGTCGCGGCGGGTCGGAGGTGTACGAGCAAGAACATCTCATCCGCAGGTTGGAAGCCTCGTTCACGATTCTCGGCTGGCGTCCCGCGTTGGATATCACCGTCGAGCGCGCCTTCTTTGCCGTCTCGCAATTTGTCCGCGTCTTTACCCTCGGCGCGCTGACGGTGCTTATTCCGTACTCGCTCGACCCGGCCCTGTACGGAATCACCTTCAGGGGTCTCGGCCTGCCCGACAAGATCGCCTACGCCATGGACTTGACCATGCGCTTCATCCCCACCTTCGCCCGCGACTTCCAACTGACGATGGACGCGCAACGCGCACGCGGCTACGAACTCGAAAAGATTCAGGGCGGACTCTTCGCGCAGGTACGCAAACTCGGACCGCTAATGGTTCCGGTCACCATTCACGCCATCATCGGCAGCGAAGACATCATTGACGCCATGGACTTGCGCGCTTTCGGCATCGGTCCGCGCACGTGGTTGCAAATCTTGACCTATCAGCGCCGCGACCGAATCCTGATCTGGGTCGGCGTCGCAATTCTGACCATTTCAATCGCGTTGAGTATGAGGGGGGTTGGGCAGTTCTGGATTCCGCCGGAATTATTGTCGCTGGCGGGAGGGTGACCTTTAGCGCGTCGCAAAGGGGTGGGCGAGAGGTTGGTTTATGGACGTGAGCCGCTTGACTATTCCCGATTTTTAACGCGTGACTCAGGGATGGAACATCAGTATAATGATTGTGGTTATTCGGCGTTCGAATCTAAACTGGTGGGCGGCGTAATGCGTTACCACGTTTCATCCTTCAAGCAAAACGGAGGCGCTGATAATGGGCACAATAAATCAAGACCCTACGAGGGCGCAAATTTACCAACGGCTGGATGCAAAAGATACCAACGAGTTGCTGGCGTTGTGGAGAAAAATCAACCAGGAAGGGTGGCGCGGCACAGCCTATGATATTCTCGGGGAAATCCTTCGCAAACGACTTGGAGCGATCCCACCGTATCAACCTTATCAATCTTATGCGCCCATTTCACCGCCGACTGCGCGCTCATCCAAAATGCTCTGGGTCATGCTCTCTGTGATCGCGGGTATGGCGTTTATTCTTGCGGCGATCATGTTCTCTTCTCGTCCGTCAAAACAGGCCGTCGTCTTTACGCCGACCGCGCCTCCCACCAAAACGCGCGTTCCGACTGCCAGGCCAACAAGAACGCCCGCGCCGACGGTTACGCCCACTGTTCCCAGCAATGTGTTTCGGCCTCCGACAGGGATCGTTATGCCGAATCAAAATAGCGGCGGTTACGGAGAACTGACTGTGGAAAACGGAACCGCGCAAGACGGCGTGGTGATACTCACGCTTAACGATGAACCGGTTGTGTCTTTCTATATCCGTTCAGGCGATTCGTACACCCTAAAGGGAATCCGCGATGGCGTTTATTATATTTACTTCAGCACAGGGACGGATTGGAACGGACAAGCGTTTCTAACCAACCCAAGTTACAAAAAATTCGAGGATGCCTTTGAATTCAAAACAGGCGCAACAACTTATACAATATGGAGCGTGACTTTGCACGGCGTTGTGGGAGGAACCGCGGGCGCAGAAAATGTCGCGCCAAGCGAATTTCCAGCGGTAGGAAATTAGCCTACTCCACCCAATCCAACACCTTATGCCACATCCCCGCGAACGGTAGAAACCACGGACGGCCATCGTAGAGTCCCAGCGGGGCGGAGGGGAAGGGGATTTGTGCGAAAGGGTGTTCGCGGATGTTCCCGGCCAGCATCGCCTCGGCCACCGTTTTTCCGAGATACGTTCCCATCGCCACGCCATGTCCGGCGTAACCGAGCGCGTAGAACATCCCGGCCTCCTCGCCGACGTGCGTCATCATGTCGAAGGCGAAGTCCAGCGTGCCGCCCCAGGCGTACTCCACTTTCACGTCACGCAACTGCGGGTAGACCGCGATCATCTCACGCCGCAAAATCTCGGCGCTCCTCGCAATCGTGTTTTCGTTTTCGGGGAAGAACGCCGCCCGCCCGCCGAAGATCATCCGCCCATCCCATAGCCGAAAATAATTCAGGTAATGTTTGTAATCGAAGATCATGCGGTTCTTCGGGCTGAGTTCGCGCGCCAAGTCATCGGGCAACTTCTCGGTGGCGATGATGAACGACCCGATCGGAATGACCTTCTTCTGCAAGGACTTCGTCGCCGGACCGGTGTAACCCGCCGTCGCGACAAACACGGACTCGGCCTCCAACGTGCCGCGACTGGTCTCAACAGCGAAGCGCGTCCCGCGTCGTTCGAGCCGGGCCACTCTCGCCCGCGCGTGGAGCGTCGCCCCGGCGCGTTCGGCCGCGCTCGCGAGTCCCGCCACGAACTGAGCCGGGTTCACTCCCGCGCTGACCTCATCCACCAGCGCGCCGTGGTAGACCTTCGACCCGATCTCGCTCTGCATCTCGCCCGGTAGCACAAGATTTATCTTGTGATTGAATTCTCGCGCCATGAACTCGACTTCATCCTTGAGCGCGTCGAAATGTTTTGGTTTGTTCGCCGCCAGCAAATGACCGGTGCGCGCAAAGCCGCAGTCAATGTTTTCCTCGCGTACGATCTGTTCTACTGTATCAATCGAATCGAGCGAGCATTGGAAGAGTCGCTTTGCCAACTCGCGGCCATAGCGTTTGATGACCGTTTGCATCGGCAACTTGAGTCCGGTCAAGACCATTCCGCCATTGCGCGAACTCGCGCCCCAGCCGATCATATCCTCGGCCTCCAGTACCGCAACCTTGATGCCGCGCTGCGCCAATGTCCGAGCGGCGGCCAGACCGGTGAATCCGCTCCCCACGACCGCGACCGTTACGCGGTCCGGCAGAGGCGAGGCGGGGTCGCCCGAGGGCATGGTCACAGTGTCGTGCCAGAATATCCGTTGGTTGAGCATGATCCCTCCAAAGTCGAATTCAGATTTCAACGCGCGGTCAATCTTCGTCGTTATCCCCGCCCCACATGCTGGTTTGGAAAATGACTCCGATAAAGAGGATGGCTACAGAGATCAAGATGCGCGTGATCCCCTCCCACGGGATGAGTTCGGCGATGAGCAGGGTTCCAGCCACCGAGGAAAGCCAGATGAGGGTGAGGCTGAAAAAGATGGTGATGAGAATCACGCCAGCCACGCCGCCGACGAGGAACAGACCCCAGTAAGCGAGGCCTTGATCCATGCCGACCAGTCCGCCCACGCTTCCCAGCACGTACCCGCCCATGAGGAATCCCGCCACGCCGATGGCGATGGTTTTGAGGAAAACCGCGATGAGCGCCGCGCCGACTGCGAAAACGAGGGCGACGATGACGCCGATCCACCAGGGAGAGGGGGCGACGCGCGCGCCGATCTGCAAACCGACCATGAATCCAGCCGCGGCGATGAAGAAGAAAAATAATTTCCTGCCTCCGAGCAACAGCGACGCGCCGAGAATGATATTGATAAGTTGCATGATGTCTCCTTCTAGGTGTTGGCCTGATTTTCCAGCGCGCTTGCTTTCACCAGCGGCCGAATGGACTCGGCCAACTCGCGCGGGAGCATGGGCAGGATTCGACGCAGGGTGGTGGCGGTTGTGGGGGTTTCGGTCTCTTCCAGAATCTGGCGGACGAAGTGGATGGTTTCGGTGGGGGAGGCCTCGTATAAAGCGTTGAGCGCGTCGGCCAGGTCGTTTTGCAACGCGCCCGGCGCGGCCTCGACCACTCCAGCCAGGATATCGAAAACGGGCGGCAGGTTTTTAAATTCAGGATCGCGCAGGAGGGGAAGCAAGGCTTGAATTCCGTTCGGCCACAGGCGTTGGCGTTCCGGGTTGAGCCATTCGCCCACGAGCAGGAGGAAATGATCGGGCGTTTCGCGTCGCAGGCGGGCGAGGCTGGTGGAAAGCAGGGCGGCCCGCACCGACGTATCGCGCACCTGGCTTGTCCACGCGGTGAGACGCGGAAGCAGGCGTTGTTCCTGCGGCTGGATTTTTCCAAGCAGGGTGGCGGCCAGGAGTCGCATTTCGAGCCAGCCTTCGTCCCATAGGCGGTCGGCTAACTCCAGCGCGCCGTCGGGCCGGGAGGCGGCGAGAGGGCCGAGCTCGTTTTCGATGTGTTTCAAAATGGGGGCGGGGGTGCGATACGTTTCCAACACCGAGGAAGGAGCTACCGCGCCGTCGTCGCGCATCGTGCGGTTGACGTAGAATTCCAACATGCCGTGCAGGGCGCGCGTGAATTCATCCGGCCGGTCGAAGAGATCGGCCAGTTGCGCGGTTTGTTTTTTCAAGCGGGCGAGGTCAATGGCGGGCATGGCTTCCAGTAGTCAGTGATCGGTGATCAGTAATCAGTTTTCAGTGTCCGGTAAATGGTAATTGGCTTGTGGTCTCTGCATCGTACGTGAGCGCCGCTTGAATTAACTTAGGATTGAGCGAGGGGTAACTTTTCGTTATTTCTTCAAGCGCGACTCCCGCCTTGATATTATCCAGCACAACAGAAACGGGAATGCGCGTTCCCTTGAAGCAAGGCTCGCCATGCTGAATCTTGGGGTCGCGCATGATGTATTTTTTCCAGTTCATAGTTGGCTTGAGCAAGTTTCAGTCATCAGCGCCCAAAACTGATGACTGAACACTGATGACTGATCACTGACTTAGTATGCTCTCGCGAAATACACCCTCTTCTTCGCGGGCTTGCCGCAGACCACGCAGGTCCCGTTTCCATCGGGCTGGTCGAGGGGGATGTTGCGCGTCGTCGCTTTGGTGTCTTCCTTGACCTTGGCCTCGCACTCCTTGCTCTCGCACCACCAGGCAAAGGCCCAACCGTCGGCGACGATGTTGGTCAGGTCGGCGTAGTCTTTGGGTTCGTGGATGTTGGCGTCGCGGAAGGCGGTGGCGCGCGCCAGGAGGGCCGACTGGATGGAGACGAGCAGCCCGCTGACGGCGGACGCGAGACCCGTTTGGGAGACGAAGGATTTGCCCTCGCGTCCGGTCACGTCCCGGCGGGCCAGCGCGACCGATCCTTTTTCCACATCCTTGGGGCCGATCTCGAGACGCACAGGCACGCCGCGCATTTCCCAATCGTTGAACTTGAAGCCCGAACTGACGTTATCGCGGTCGTCCGTCTTGACGCGGATGCCAGCGGACTTGAGTTCCGCGAAGACGCGGTCGGCCACTTCCATCACCTTGCTTTTCTCGGCGTCGTTCTTGAAGATGGGGACGATCACAACCTGCGTGGGCGCGAGGCGGGGAGGCAGGATGAGACCCTGGTCGTCGCCATGCGTCATGATGATCGCGCCGATGACGCGCGTCGAGAGACCCCACGAGGTAGTCTCAACGAATTGGAGCGCGTTGTTTTTATCGAGGAATTGAATCTCGAAGGCCTTGGCAAAGTTTTGTCCGAAGTAATGCGAGGTGGCGGACTGGAGGGCGCGCTTGTCCTGCATCATGCCTTCGATGGAGGTGGTGACCTGCGCGCCGGCGAAACGCTCGGTGTCGCTCTTGTAGCCTTTCAGGACGGGCAGCGCGGCCTCGTTCATCGCGAAGTCGGTGTACACGTCGAGCATCCGGTACATTTCCTCTTTGGCTTCCTCGGCGGAGGCGTGCGCGGTGTGACCTTCCTGCCAGTAGAACTCGGCGGTGCGGAGGAAGAGTTTGGTGCGGAGTTCCCAACGCAGCACGCTGCCCCACACATTGATCAGCACGGGCAGGTCGCGCCACGATTTGATCCACTTGGAATACATGTGACCGATGATGGTCTCGGAGGTGGGACGCACCGCCAGAGGCTCTTCGAGTTTTTCGCCGCCGCCGTGTGTGACCACCGCCAGTTCGGGCGAGAAGCCCTCCACATGCGCCTTTTCCTTTTCAAAGAACGACAGCGGGATGAGCATGGGGAAGGCCGCGTTGACGTGACCCGTGTCCTTGAAGCGTTTGTCGAGCGCGGCGGTGATGTTTTCCCACAGCGCCCAGCCGTAGGGACGCACGACCATGCAACCGCGCACGGGAGCGTAGTCTGCGAGCTCGGCTTTGAGTACCAGTTGGTTGTACCATTCCGCGAAGTTCTCGGCGCGGGTGGGGAGTTTTTCTTCAGCCATTTTATCCTCTGATGATTTAGGTGATTTTTAATTTTGGCGGTCGAAGGTCAAATGTCAAAGGTCGGTTTCGACTTTCGATTTGTGACTTTCAACGATTTTTACGGCAGTCTTCACATCCGGCGCGAATTGTAGCAGGTCGCGCTGTTTTTCGGACGTATACATTCCTTGTTTCTCAAAAACCTGACCGAAGACGGACTGCCAGCCATCCCCGACCAGGATAAGCGGGATTCGGTGACGGGACTCCACGATCATCAAGTTCCACAGGAGCGAGATTTCAGTGAGCGTGCCAGGACCGCCGGGCAGGGCGATGGCCGCGTCGCATTCCTCGATCAAAACCTGCAAACGCTCGTTCAACGTTTTGCGCTTGATTTCCTCTTTTACCCAGTGATTCGCCCCAACCGCGCGCCACCTCTCGATCTCCTCGCACGTCACGCCAATGACGTGTCCGCCTGCCTCGGACGCGCCGCGCGAGACCGCCTCCATTGTGCCGATGTAGCCGCCATTGATGACAACGTGTCCGCCTTGCGCGAGTAACTTGCCGAGCAGGCGCGCCTCTTCGTAGGCCGCGTCGCCTTCCTTGGGTTGGGAACCGCCGAATACGCTAACTCTCATAGTGTTCAGTGTCCAGTTATCAGTGATCAGTTTTCAGTGTCCCATTCACGGGACTGGTTGACTTTGATCTTTTTCAGAACAGCCTCTTCCAAATCAACGCCGGTGACGGAGGCGAGTTGCAGGAGGTAGAGCGTCACGTCCGCGAGTTCGCTGCCGAGCTCATCCTTGTCGGTCACATCCTCGCGGAACTGGAAATGCTCCAACACCTCCGCCGCCTCGATGGACAGCGACCCCGCCAAATTGCGCGGCGTCTGCGGACGCTTGCTATCCGCGGCATACCAGTAAACCTTCCAAACAAAAACGGCTCGCCAGGTCTGGGAGCCGTTGGGGTACGCGGTTGCGAACCTATCCAGACCTGGCGGTTTGATCCATGCGCGGGGCGGGGGTTCGACTGGTGAACATGCGCCGATTATACCTGACAACGGAAAAGTGAAAAGGCTTATTTTGCGGCTGGCTGTTGGGCCTTCGCGCCCGTATCGGTTTTGAGAAGACTCCAGGCCAGGCCGATCATGGCGCCGAACAATCCGGCGGTCAGCGCCAGGATGGTGTATTCGACCGGCGCGGCCATGGATAAATCGCTTGAATAATAGAAACCGTTGAGGTTGTAGCGAATGACGTATCCCATGGCTCCGATCAAAGAGAGAGTCAAGGCGGCAGGGACTTTCCTTGTCCCAAACCCCAGGAACAAGCCCAGCGCGAGTCCGATGATCGCCTCCCTGATTCCCTCCGGCGCGCCGAGCGTTTCCGTTGCCAGAAAACCAGCCATCATCCCAAGGCCGCCCAAAAGACCCAACGCCAGGTACGATTTGTAATCCTTCGAGGGGATCGCCAGGGCCGCGCCGCCAATCATCCCCCAAACCAGGAAAAGCAACGCGCCGAATGGGATTGTTTGCTCCAGAGGCGCGACGAGGATATTCGCGAACAGGTTGCCCAGCCCAAAGCCGAGCGTCCCTGCCAGGATGGTTTTCCAATTGACGCGAAAACCCCGCTCCGGTTTTGTTGCGGCCATCAAAAACAGTCCGCCGATCAAGCCCACAACCCCGGCTTCCATTGTAAATGCAGCCAAATTCATGAACTGAGCGGTTTCAAACGATTCCACCAATGTCCAATATAAAATTTGATCGAGATAGGCCCCGAGAAAATACGCGACCGTCCAGCCGAGAGTCGTGAGCAGAATTTGTCTCCTTGTAAAGGTCGGGTCGTTTTTCCGAAGGATGGCGGCCAGAAGAACGCCAACGCTCAAGCCGTAGGCGGCAAACAGGATCGGCCAAGCCCAACTTGTCATCCCGTTTGCCTCCCAAACGCTTGCAGTGACCATCGCGAGCGGCAGAAGCGTCGCATGCGCCAGGAAGACGATCGCCGCCTGCAAGCGGGATAATTTAATCTCGAGTCTGGCGAGCGCCCATAGCGTGGTCAACCCCAAAAGCGCCCCAAACGCCGCCATGTAGACCGCGAGGGCAAAGGTGATATTGAAATTCGGCCCGAGCCAATCGTAGACCGGCCCGCCGAGGGTTAATTCGGTAACGAAGCGCGACAACGCAAACCCGCCGGCCGTCGCCAGCGCGAATCCCCCATACTTTTTGACTGAAAACCAAACTGGAACGAAGAACGACTTAACGCGGGCCGTCCGGCTGTTTTCTCGGCGCTCGGTTTCCGGACCACTTTCCGGGCGCGCCCCAACTCGGACTCGGCGCGGCGCAGGAGCGACTCCGTTTCGCGGTAGCCGGCTTGTAGTCCGCGCGCGCGGCGCAGGTGACGCGCCGCGTCGGACCACTTCTCCTCGTCGAGGGCGGTCAGCGCGGCGGCGTACGCCGACTCGACATCCTTCACCTTCTTGGCTTTCGCCAGGTTCTGCTCGGCGGAGGCGCGCAATCCCTGTGGGTCGGGGCGGCGCGGTTGGAGGGCTTCTATCTCGCGGAAGATTTCGAGAACGGCCTGCCACTTTTCGGCTTGCGCGAGCCGCCCGGCCTCGGCGTACAGGTCGGCGAGTTGTTTTTCGCGGCGGGCTTTCGCCAATCGCGAACTTGCGTTGGGGAACGAGGCGTCTTCAGCTGCGAGTTTTTCCAGCGCTTCGACGGCTTTGCTCCAATCGCCTTCGCTTTCCCCGGACGCGGCTTGCCTTTCCAGAACCTGGAGACGCAGTTTTTTATTGGCGATATCCAGTTTGGCGAGGGCCTCTTTGTGGTCCGGCTGCGACGCGACCACCTCTTTCAGACGCTTGCATGCCTCCTCCCAATTGCCGAGGTAAAACGCTTCCAATGCTTCGGTGTACATCTGCTCGACGCGGACTGACTCTTTGACGCCTGGCGCGATCGTGATGACTGGATGCGTCCCGCCGGTTGGCGCGGCGATGTCGAAGATTTGGCCGTCGGGCGAGCGCATGTACAAGACGGGCGTGCCCCATTCGAGATCGTTGCCCTGCGTCTTGACGGCTTTGCGCGCTTCGGTTAACGCGGCGTCCACGGGGTAACCGTCGGCCAGCGCGCCGTAGAATTCGCGCGCCAGGACGATGGCGGCCAGGTCGGTGATGCGGAATTGCATGGCGATCACCGCCGGAATCCCCTGCTGGATCAGGCTTTGCGCCGTGCCTGCGAATTGATCCTCAGAGGAGGTGCGAGCCCCCTCGCAGGCGTTCAGGATGGCGAGGCGGAGCGGACGGTGGTCGTGCAGGAGCGTGCCCAGGCCGCGCCCGCTGAGCCGGTATCCCTCGCGATGTTCGTCTTCCAGAAGGAGCAATCCATCCTGATTCGTTTTGGAGAAGGTTGCGTGGCCGATGAAATGGAAGATGTGATACTGCTCGCGGCGCAGCGACTTTTGGAGCGCGGGCAGGGTCGGCGGGTCGAGACGGCGCATATCCACCAAGCCGCGGCCTTGCAGGTTTTGCATGGCCTCCTGGAGGTTCTGCCATTCGCGCTCCACATCCAGGCGCGGATAATCCTTTGGACTGCAGATCATGGTCAGGATGCGCAGCGGCGGCTCGACGTGGAGAGGCTGGATGGCCTGGCCCGTTTCAAGGTAGCGGACGATGGGCGTGTCCACTGAGAGGGCCAGGAAACGGTTAAGGCTGGGATCGTAGAGAAATTCCCAAGGCAGGCCGCTCAGTTCGGATATGTCCGAAAGCCGCAACCGCAGCCGTAATCCCACGCCCTGTTTGTTGACCTCGCCCAAACTGGCGCGCAATTGGTCGCGCACGTTGTCTTTGAAGACGGCTTCGAAGAGAGCCTGGCCGAACGAATGGATCTTGCGCGCTTCGGGCGACTCGATCAGTCGTGAACGCGCCACTTGTTGGAAGATGTCCGTCACATCGGCTTCCGAAAAGGGAACCTCAAAACTCGCGCTGGCTTCTCCCGCCGGCGACTCCAGCACGCGCGCCAAAAAACCTTCCCCGCGACGCTCGATGGACAGGTCGAAGTTTTGATATCGGATCGCCAACGCGCCCTCCGCTCCAAGAGTAATCGTTCCTCGCTATTATCGCCCAAATCCGGCAATTGACAAGCGGGAGTTTTCCTCTGGAACGCGCCCCTCTCCCGCCTTCGAGAGAGGGGCCGGGGATGCGCTCATCACAACACATTTTCGATGATATACCTTGCGTACGCCGCGACTGTCGCCTCCAACTGCCGGTCCAGCGCGTCGGACAACATCGCGGGCGGGCTGGCCGCGTCGTACGTCTGGCTGGCGGGATACTCGTTCAACCGCGCCCAGGGGACGCCTCCCGCCACCGCCGCGTTGACAATTTCAATGGCGTGATTGTTGGTTGGCTGGACATGATCCTTTTGCGATTGGATGCGCTGATAAGGAACCTGCACATCGCCGATGAAGGTCAACGCCTCGCGCTCGGCCCACCACGCGTCGTTATCGCAGGGTTGCCATCGGATGTGTTGCTGCGGCGCGGGTTTGCATCCGCTGGTGTAGTTGCGGTTCACCGGCCCTTCCCAATCAATGTAAAAATCAATCGGCAGGTCGGGGTGACGGGCGAGCGCGCCGGTTGCCATTGTCACGCCGTAGGAGAAGGAAACGAGACCATAACGCGTCGCGTCGAGGCCGGGGAGGGATGCGGCGGCTTCGATCACGGCTGCGAGTCCATCCTGACCGATGAAGCCGTTGTAATCCTCGGTCCCTTCTGAGCGGCCGCGGCCCTCCGGGTCGAAGATGACGACGAGGAATCCCTCTTGCGCGAGGCGCGTGGCCTTGTTCGGTTCGCTGACTCCCGTCCCGCCGGGGACGAGAACCAGCGCGGGAAGCGACTCGCCATCCCAACTGGACGGATAGAAGACGGTCACGCGCAGGCGCGACCCGCTGGACGGATTCGTCACCCAATACGCGTTCGCTTCGTCGGCTGGGACCAGGAGCGGGTCGGCCTCACCCGGCGCGGGGTCCGGCCCCGAAGCGGATTCGCTGGTTTGCGCGTAGCCAGATTGAGGGGAAGGCGAATCTGGGGAAAGGATTTGCGGAGGAGTCGTCTCGATTTGCGCGTTGCGCGGCGCGCAGGCGGAGGTCAAAAAGACAAGCAGGAGCAGGAGGCAGGAAACGGTTCTCATGGGTGGTCCTTTCTGGGTGTCTGTTCGGGTACAATATATCGAGCAGAGGTTAAGATCTCGTTCACCCGCTACAACAGGACTGTAAAATGCCGCCACTACTTCAATTTGTTCTACGTCGTTTTTTGGTCGTGCCGGTTTCTCTCATCGTTGTGACGATGGTTTTGTACGCGGGGGTGATGCTCACGCCTCCTGAAGCGCGCGCCGACCTTTATATGCCCGAGAGGATGAATCCCAACCTTACGGATGAACACCTGGCTGAAATACGCGAACTGATCATCGAACGCTATCACCTGCGCGACCCGTTTCCCGTGCAATATTTTTTTTGGGTGAGAACTCTCTTCGATGGAACGTGGGGATACAGTCCCTCGATGAACGAGCAGGTGCTTCCCGCCTTGATTCGGCGTACGCCGATTACGATGGAACTGGCGCTGTATTCCATGTTGTTGCTGGCGCCGTTGGGATTGGTAGCCGGCGTGATCTCGGGTTGGCGGCGACAGAGCCGGTTCGACCGCCTCTTTCGGAGTCTCGCCTTCCTCGCCACATCTACGCCGACCTTCATCCTGGCCCTGGTCTTGCTTTCGATCTTCTATATCAACCTGGGTTGGTTTGCGCCCGAGCGCGTGAGCCTGCAGGTTTCATTGGAATTGTCGAAGGGCGAGTTTGTGACCTACACGGGCATGATGACGATTGACAGCCTGCTCAACGGCCGCTGGGACTTTTTCGTGGACGCCTGGAAGCACCTGGCCATGCCGGTCTTCACATTGAGCCTCTATCACTGGGCCACCCTCGGGCGCGTGGCGCGCGCCACAGTGTTGAATGAGCGCGACAAGGAATACGTCATTTCGGCGCGGGCGCGCGGGGTGAGCGAACGCTCGGTCTTGTGGAAGCACGTATATCAAAATGTCATCTCTCCGTCGCTCACCAGCATGGCGCTTTCGGCGGCCTCCATTGTGACCGGCGTGTTCGTGGCCGAGATCATTTTCGATTTCAACGGCGTTTCGTACATCATTGTCAGCGCCATGAGCGGAGTTCCCGACGCGCCCGCCGCCCTGGGCTTTTCGATGTACAGCGTCGTGATGGTGTTGTTGTTGATGTTCGTTTTGGATGTCCTGCAGGCATTTTTCGATCCGCGCGTGCGGGAGGGAGTGTTGCGCTCATGAGACGCGCCCGCCGCTTTTTTTCACATTGGCAAAATTGGCTGGCCCTGTTCGTGATTATGGCGTTTATCGCGGTGGCCATCTTCGCGCCCGCCATCTCGCCCGACGATCCTAAAAGCCCGGGGCCGTTCATGCGCGTTGGCCGCGTTACCCAGGGGGAACCGGTCCCGCCCGGCGAGAAGGCCCCTCTGGGCATGTTGCCCTTCGGCATGGACGTGTTCCACGCCTTGGTGTGGGGCGCGCGCGGCGCCTTGCTATTTGGTTTGCTCGTCACCCTCGCCACCGGGTTGTTCGGCGCGCTCTACGGCGCGCTCGCCGGGTTGACTGGCGGCCGCTGGGGGCGGTTCATGATGAACGTGGCCGATTCCTTCCTGGCCTTGCCCATCATCGCCGGCGTGGTCTTCCTCCAGCAATTGTTCGCCTCCACCATCGAAGCCATGGGAGGGATGTATTATGTGCATCCCACGCTCGGTCGGATTGTCGAGGTTGTCGGGCCGATGACTCCCATTCAATGGGTGCTGGAACACATCAGCCCGCTGATGCTCAGTTTAATTATCCTCTCGTGGATGCCCTACGCGCGCATCGTGCATTCCACCGTCATCCTGCTGGCGCGCACCGAGTTCGTTCAGGCGGCGTGCGCGCTCGGCGCGAGTCCGTGGTGGGTGATTCGCAAGCACCTCATTCCCAATTCCTACGGTCCCGCCTTTGTGATCGGCGCGCGCGACGTGGGAGGCGTGGTGTTGTTACAGGCCACCTTCACGTTCATCGGAATGGGCGGCGAATCGATTTGGGGCTCCATGCTCGCCCAGGGTCGCAACTGGGTGATCGGGCCGGGCGGAAGCCTGCTGACCTATTGGTGGGTTTTCCTGCCTCCAACCATTGCGGTCATGTTGTTCGGAATCGTTTGGAACATGCTCGGCGACGGTCTGAGCGACGCGCTCGACCCCCAGGCGATATGAAATGAACCTCACCTCCCGATTGGAAGCCGCGCTCTCTGATGGGGCTTTTTCCCTGCTTCGACTGATCGCCAGCGAAGCGACCCGGCGCGGCCTGACCCTTTACACGGTGGGCGGACTCCCGCGTGACCTCTTCCTCCGCCGCCTCACGCGTGACCTGGATCTGGTTCTCGAATCCGACGCGATCCCCTTCGCCCGCGCGCTCGCCCGCGCCCACGGCGGACGCGTCGCCGCACATCCCGCCTTTCACACGGCCATCTGGTTCCTGCCATCGCATCTCGCCTCCGACGAGGAAACCCCCGAAACGATTGACCTGATCTCGGCCCGCTCCGAAACCTACGCCCATCCGGCCGCGCTTCCCACCGTGATCTTGGGCAACCTCAAAGACGACCTGCGCCGCCGCGACTTCAGCATCAACACGCTTGCCATCCGATTGAACGGAATCTACTTTGGCGAGTTGGTGGATCCCTTCAATGGGATGGACGATCTCAAAAAGGGACGCATGCGCGTGTTGCACCCGCGTTCGTTCGTGGACGATCCCACGCGCATCTTTCGCGCCGTCCGTTATGCCGGGCGATACGGATTCAAACTCGCCTCCGCTACCGCCGACCTGATTCCCGACGCGCTGGCCTACGTGGATAAACTCTCCCCCGAACGCCTGCGCCACGAACTGGACTTGATTCTCGCCGAACCCAATGCCGCCGACATGCTCGCTCGTCTTTCGGATTTGGGCCTGCTCGCCGCGGTCTTGCCGACGATTCCCGCCTTCGACTCCAAATATGCCAAGTTGCTCGGCAAAACTCCGCCAGCCGAATTTAGCGTTCCCGCCGACCTGGTTTCGCTGGGATACCTGCTTTGGTTCATGGGCTTGGAGGAGAAGACTATCGGTCCCCTGGCCGAGCGACTGGGTTTCACCGCCGACCTGACCAAATCCCTGCGCGCCGCCGCGCGCCTGAAAAAGGATCTGCCTGTCTTGCTCAACGCCAAACCCAGCGTATGGGCCGAGCGGTTGGACAGAGTTCCGCCGTTGGCCGTCTACGCGGCGTACTTGGTCTCGCGGCAAGCTCCGTTAAAAGAGTACCTCGCCGTTTGGCGCAACCTCAAACCCACCCTCACCGGCGAAGACTTGAAATCCCGCGGCCTGACCCCCGGCCCGGAGTTCAAGCGCATCCTCTCCCGTCTCCGCGCCGCGTGGGTGGATGGGGAGGTGGGGAGCGCAAAACAAGAAAAGAAACTGTTGGAAAAGTTGATTGAGGGAAAATAGCTGACGCCCAACGCCTCTCCTCTCTATACTTGGAATATCTCGAATATTTTCCTCACACCCCCAACCACTTCCCCGCCTCGCGCGGCAAATTCGCCAGCGGACCCTGCCGCACGGTGCATCGCGGCAGCGACTCCAAAAACATCCTCCCATACTGCTTGGTCATCACGCGCTTGTCCAAAATCACCACCACCCCTCGGTCGGACTGGGTGCGGATCAGGCGTCCGAATCCCTGACGGAATTTGAGGATGGCTTCGGGCAGGTAATATTCGTTGAAAGGGTCTTCGTAGGTTTCAGAGCGCGCCGCGATGAGCGGATCAGTGGGCACATCGAAAGGCAGTTTGGTGATGACGACCACCGAGAGCGACTCGCCCGGCACGTCCACGCCTTCCCAAAAAGATTTTGTTCCAAGTAAAACAGCGCGTTCCGTGGACTTGAACGATTCCAACAATGTGTTTGCCGACGCGCCTTCGCCTTGCTCCAACACAAAAATATTCTCGCGCGCCAGCGGGGCGGTGATGCCCTGCGCGGCGCGCTTCAAGGCCGCGTAGGAGGTGAAGAGCACGAGCATCCGTCCGCCCGTGGCTTTGGCGGTGGTGACGATGGCGCGGTTGATCATCTGCTCGTAGTTGGGTTGGTTCGGCTCGGGCATGTCACTGCCCACGTAGAGCAGGGTGGAACTCTCGTAGTCGAACGGACTGCCCAGCGCGAGTTCATCCGCCATCTCCGCGCCGAGTCGGTTACGCAAATAATTAAATTCGCCGTGCGTCGTCAATGTGGCGGAGGTCAGCGCGACAGCGTTTTTCGTGTTCCAGATGTGCTCGGTGATCAACTCGCCCACGTGCAGAGGCGCGGCGTTCAGCGAGAGTCGGTCGCCTTTGGGGTTGACTTCGATCCAGTACACGGTAGCCGCCGAAGGGTCAAGGATGAGAGCCGTGAGGTTGTTGTGCGCCTCGCTCATCCGACGATAAACGTTTCCGATGTCGCCCATCGGCGCTTCCACTTCCTCGTTCCCATCGGAAAATAGATCTGCCGCGGCTTTGTAAAGTTCCTCCAATGTCTTGAGCAGGAAGCGCCACGTCTCGCTCATCTGCCCCCACATCATCTCGACCTCTTCCCATTCGGCCAGTTTGCGCGTCTGAGCCAGAATGCGCGCCTGCCATGCGTAGTTGGATTGTTGCTGACCCTCGCGTAGGAACGCGGCGAATTCGGCCAGCACGTTGAAGAACTCGCGATTGAACTGCTCGAGTCGGAACGACTGACTGATGGCGCGCTCCACCATCTGACCGAACGCGGCCTGGTCCGACGGGCGGAGGGCTCCACCCACCGCGCCGACCAGCCTGCTCAGCGCTCCCGAACTCTGGTTGCCGATTTCCTTTAACATTCGAATCATATCAAACTGCGTCAGTCGGAACGACAGCGCGTTGGTGGTCGCGCTCTCAAGATGATGGGCTTCGTCCACAACAAGATAATCGTATTCAGGCAAAACTTTACTGCCCGTCGCAACATCCGATAAAAGCAAGGCGTGATTCACAACCAGAATGTGAGCATTCTGCGCGGCGGATTTGGCGCGTTGAAACGCGCACGTCCCGTGCATGCGCGCCATGCAGGTCTCGGTGGTGCAGGCGTCGTCATCGGCGGAAAGTTTTGTCCACGCGTCGCGCTCCGCGGGACCTGTGAGATTCAACTCATTGCGGTCGCCGCTCTGGTTTTCCAATTGCCACACCAGCACCTTGGCGAACACGCGCATTTCCTCGGCGCTGTTCGGACCGAAGTGCCGCATGTTCTGAAGCCTGCGCGGGCACAGATAATTCCCGCGGCCTTTCAACACCGCCGCGCGCAGGTCGAGTCCCAGCGCCTCTTTCAATGCGGGAATATCTTTTTTGATCAACTGGTCTTGCAGGTTGATGGTGTTGGTCGAGACCACCACGCGTGTGTTGTTCTGCAATGCGAACAGCGCGGCAGGCACGAGATACGCGAACGACTTGCCCACGCCTGTCCCCGCTTCGATCAGCATGTGTCTTCCATACGAAAGCGCGTTCGTCACAGAGCGTAGCATCGCCACCTGTTCAGGACGATGTTCATAACTCTCGAAATAATTCGAGAACGGACCGCCGTATTCGAGGATGGATGCGACTTCCTCATCGTTGAGCGGAATCGGCGCATCCTCGACTTTTTTCAACGGAGGAAATTTTCCCTCGCCCCAATCCTCGCTTCCTTCCAACGCCGAGGCGGGCGCGCTCCGCACCTTCTTTGGCTTCACCCCTTCTTTTGTCCGCGCGCGTAAGACCTGCTCGAAGAAGAAGCCCGCGTCCCACTCAATCGGCTCGCCGTGATGGACGATCTCCGCCACCACCTCCAGCGGAAGCGCCCGCGCCATCTCCAGCAGACGCTCGTACACCGCATGCGTCACCTTCGCATCGTCCAGCGCGCGGTGCGTGGCAGAGAGCAGGATTCCCAACTGTTGGCCGAGCGCGCCGAGATTGTAGCGGCTGGCCGCGGGCATTAAAACAGAAGCCAGCGCGTAGGTGTCAATGACGCGGTTCAGGTTGAGGACATTCGCCTTTTGCAGGAAACCCAAATCGAAGCGGACATTATGCCCGATCACCGGCGCGTCCGCAACGAACGCCGCCAACTCATGGACAATATCCCCAATCCTCGGCGCCTGCCTGACCATCGAATCGTCAATCCCCGTCAAGCCTGTGATGAACTCGGGAATATGTCGCCCAGGATTGACCAGCGTAGAAAATTCATCCTCGACGCGTTTGCCGTTAAAACGAACCGCGCCGATCTCGATGATCGCGTCGCGGTTTTCGTCTAGGCCGGTCGTTTCGATGTCAATGGCTACGATTGAATTCATAGAACAAGTGTACCACACGATTCGGCGAGTCGACGATTCGGCGAATCGCTGAATCGTCGACTCGTTGACTCTGCGCTTAGCCTTATTCTAATGCGGCTCGCACTTTCTCCAAATCCGCCTGTGAAAACGGATTCTCCTTGGCGAACCTGCGTAGGTAATCCTTCAACTTTTTCGCTTGCATGGTGGGCAGGGGCGCGTCCGCCGCGTCTATTTCGATGTTCGGGTCGAGGAATGCCAGCGCCACGTTGATCGGAGGGACGGTCTCTCCCTCCGTGAGTTTCTTCTTGAAGAATCTATCCAGCGCGGCCGCTTCGCTTCCCGCTTCGATGTCGGGCCGGCCGATGGACTCCTGCCCGAAGATCCGCATGTACGCTTGCAGAAATCCGCCGCCCGACCCGCGCCAGCGATTCTTCTGGTAGACAACTCTTCCCTTCTGTTGATACGGCAGGATGATCCACACCCCTGCGGGGCCGATCATCAAGTGCGAAACCGGAGAGGAGTAGTGATACAGGGTATATTCGCCGGGAATGCCTTTGAGCGCCGCGTCAATTTGCTCGTCGGGGCGGGGGCGGCGACCCCAGCGATTGCCGAAGTACATGCCGATTTGCGTCGTGACAAAACCGACGATCAGGGCGACAAACGACCAAATGATCAATTCCGGTTTCGTGAGCGCGATATAAAAGCCGCCGCCCAGGATGATCAAAGCGGCCAGGCTGGTATATTGCCCGATCTTCTGATTGCGGTGCATCAATTTTTCGTTACGGATGATTTTCATATTCGCTTCTTTGGGTTGGGATTCCCAAAATTCCACTTTGGGATTGAGTCCGGACGTAGAACGTCCGGATTCCAAATTCAAATTTACTTCTTCAAACTTTCCTCGATGGCGGATTTCATCGCGTCCAGCACTTTTGCGTCTACGGCCTGTTTCGCCACGCGAATCGCGCTCTTGACCGCCAGCGCGTCGGACCTGCCGTGGCCGATGAAGACCAGTCCGTTGACGCCGAGCAGGGGAGCCGCGCCCTGGTCGCTAGGGTCGAGCAGTTGCTTGATTTTTCCCAGCGCGGGCTTGACCATCATTCCGCCGATCTTCGTGACGAGATTCCCGCCTTTGATGATTTCGCGAATCTTATCCACGATCAATTTCGCCACCGCCTCCGCCGTCTTGAGCATGACGTTGCCCACGAAGCCGTCGGTCACCGCCACATCCACTTTGCCGCCGATAACTTCCTTGCCTTCCACGTTACCGAAATAATTAAGATTGGAGGCCTTGAAGAGCGGCGTGGCTTCCTTGACGAGGTGATTGCCCTTGCCTTCCTCTTCACCGTTCGAGACCAGCCCCACTTTGGGATTCTTCACGCCGCGCACTTTCTCGGCATAAATGCTTCCCATGATTCCAAATTGCAGTAGATGGATTGGATCGCAATCGGGGTTGGCGCCGATATCCAACACAACGCACGAGCCTGTCGCAGTCGGAAAGATGGGCGCGAGGGCCGGTCGCTCCACGCCGCGGATGCGGCCGAGGCGGAACAACGCGGTGACCATCCCCGCGCCGGTGTTGCCCATGGTGACGAACGCGTCCGCTTCGCCATGCTTGACCAGGTCAATGCCCACGGCCATCGGGTTTTTCGCGTCTTTGTGGCGCGCTTTGAAAGCCAGGTTTTCGCCCTTGTCCTCCATCGTCAACATCTCCGGCGCGTGGACGATGCGGATGGGTAAACCGCCGGGGTTGGCCTCAGCCAGCGCGGGTCGGACGATGGATTCGTTTCCGACCAGGATGATCTCCACTCCGTACTCGCGCGCCGCTTCAACCGCGCCCTGCACGTCGGGAGTCGGATGGTGGTCGCTTCCCATGGCGTCTACGACAATTCGTGTCATGATTTTCTCCTCGTTTTTTCAGAAACCCGGTTTCTCGAATTCAATTGCTTGACAGTAAAACCAAGCCGATTATAATACGGCCTGCCCGAAGAACGTTGAAAGGCATGCGCTGGTGCTGGAATTGGCAGACAGGCATGGTTGAGGGCCATGTGCCGCAAGGCGTGAGGGTTCAAGTCCCTCCCAGCGCACAAAAAACTCCCCGGAATTCCGGGGAGTTTTTTATTGGATCAGTTGCAGGAAGGCGCGCACCACGGTCTCGTCGAAATGCATTCCGGCCCTTTGGATGATATAGTCCCGCACCTTGTCGTCTTTCCAGGCGGCTCGGTACGGACGGTCGGAGCGCAGGGCGTCCCATACATCCACCACCGTAAACATGCGCGCCGCCACAGGGATGTCGTTCCCTTTGAGGCCGCGCGGGTAGCCGGACCCGTCCCATTTTTCGTGATGACAGTAGGGAATGTCGAGGGCGGGGCGGAGATAATGAATGGGGGAAAGCATTTGGAACGCATAAATCGGATGCTGCCGCATGGCCTTCCATTCGCTTTCGTTCAGCGGGCCGGGCTTGAGCAGGATGTTATCCGGCACGCCCATTTTGCCGATGTCGTGCAGGAGGGCGCCGCGCTGGATGTGGATCAACGTCTCGCTCGGGACGCCGATGGAGCGCGCCAGCATCATGGTCATTTCGGTGACGCGCTGGGTATGTCCCTCGGTCTCCCGGTCGCGCAAATCGAGCGCGCGCGACCAACCTTCGATGGTGGCGTCGTACGCCATGATCAGTTCGTGATTGGAGCGTTGCAGGCTGTCGAATAGCTCCGCGTTTTCAATAGCGATGGCGGCTTGACCTGAGAGCGCCTCCAAAAAATTGACCCATTCCGGTTCCGGCTGGAGCGGCGAACGGTGGAACACTTCGATCACGCCTTTGACATGACCCTTGGTGATTAGAGGCATGACGTAATAGGCCCGAAATAGTTCGCGCGTGGAGAGTTCGGCCCGGCCAGTCGAGATTCCGGTAACGGATAAATCGGGGGCGAAGATCGGTCGGCGCTCGAGGGCCGAGACGCCCGCGTAGCCCTCGCCCAGCCGGAGGTTAGTCTTCGACGCGAAGGAGGTGTCGAATCCGCGTCCGGCGCAAAATTCCAATGTCTGGCCGTGAGAGTTGAGCGTCAGCACGGAGACCGCGTCCACGTTCAGTTGCATGCGCGCCTGCTCCACCAGGATGTTGAGGGAGAGTTTCATGTCCACGCTGCTGGTGATGGCCAGGTCAATCGTGCGCAGGGCCGACAAGCGCTGGAGACTGCGCTGGGTTTGCTCGTGGAGTTGGGTGCGATGGACGGCGTTTCCCGCGATGTCGGCCAGGGTGGCAAGCAAGTTCGCTTCTTTTTCTGTGACCCGGCGCGGCAACTCCACCCCGATCAAAAGAACGCCCACAATTTCCTGCGCGGTGCGGATCGGCAGGCACACCCCGCCCCAACCGGGAGAAACGTTGCCGTTTCCCATGCCTTCCAGGAGGGGATCTTTCGCGAATTCAGTGGAGTGGATGGGGATTCCCTTACTGAAGACCGCGCCGATGAGGCCCTCGCCCGCTTCGAGGACCGAGGCGAATCCGTTGGCTGGGAGGCCGCGCCCAAAACTTTTCTTCAATGTGCCAGAGGAGGAATGATACAACCACAACCCGCCATGGTCGGTGTTCAAGATGGCGAGGGTTTCATCCATCAAGCCCGAGATCATATCCTCCACGGTCTCGGAGGCGCGTAAGGCGTTGGATACGCGGCTGACAGCCTCCAGTTCCGACACCCGCTGGCGCAACTCGTGTTCGGCCCTCCGGCGTTGAACGAGATTGTCCCACTCCCGCAGGGCGCGGTCGGCGATGTGGGGCATATCAAGTAAGGCCGCATCCGACTTGACCAGGTAATCCAGCGCGCCCGACTTGATGGCGTCCACCGCGATGCGTTCGTTGCCGTGGCTGGTCATCAGCACGACTGGAATGCCGGAGGAGATGAGTTCGGTCCCTTCCCCGTCGGGAAGCCGCCAATCGGTGATGATGAGCGCGAATTGGCGAGTCTCGATCTGGGTCTGCGCCTCGCGCAACGACTCGGCTATGGCGAGTTGAAAAACGTCGGTTCGCGTTTCAAATGCCCGGCGCACCAAGTCGGCGTGCGCCGGCTCATCTTCCACAAGCAGAAGGGCGACCAAACCTGCACTCATACCGCGTTTCCGCGCTTGCTAAGCCGGGTGGGTGTTCCAGACGAGCCAGTAATACCCCAATTCGTTCATCAGGTCTCGAAATTTTTGGAAATCTACGGGTTTGACCACATAACTATTGGCATGGTTGACGTACGCGCGCGCCACATCCTGCTCCGCTTCGGAGGTGGTCAAAACAACGATGGGAATCTTGCGCAGGTCTTCCGAATCTTTGAGCGCTTTGATGACTTCCAGGCCGTCTACCTTGGGAAGCCGCAAGTCGAGGAGAACGACATCGGGTCGGGGACTGGAATCGGGTTCAACGTAATTTCCAGCGCGGAACAAATAATCGAGAGCCTCCTGCCCGTCCACCACGCGCGTCATCTGAACTTGCGCGGGGTGATCCGCCAATTGGCGCAGAACCAGTTCCGCGTGATCGTCATTGTCTTCGACGAGAAGAACCCTTGCAGGTTCGTTTTCCATACCGTGTCTCCTGTCGCATTTCCTGACCGTCGGGGGAAATCGCCGACATTGTAGGGGATACCCCGCGCATCCATAGTCAATTATACGCCAAATGTATTTTTTTTCCGTAAGGTTGAATCGCCCGCTTCCTCGCGCAGGCCGGGGAGCGTTCGGTTATGACGCAAGGATTCAAATTACGCATGGATCAGGTTGCCGAGGCAAGCGTGAAGTAGAAAGTAGTCCCCTTGCCTAGCGCAGACTCCAGCCAAATTTTCCCGCCGTGCAGTTCGATGATTCGCTTGACCAACGCCAACCCAACCCCCGTTCCATCCACATTCGGATTCAGGCGTTCGAACAGCCCAAAAATCTTTTCGTGATATTTTGACTCGATCCCAATCCCGTTGTCGGCCACAAAAAACGCCTGTTCGCCGCCGACGATCTTCATTCCGATCTGAATGGTCGGCGCGGCTTGTTCCCCCATGAACTTGACCGCGTTGTCCAGCAGGTTTTGGATCACCTCCACCATGCGGACGCGGTCCACATGGACCGTTGGCAGGCGCGGCTCCACCTGAACCTGAACTCGGCGCGCGGCCAAGCGGCCCTCCACAATCGTCAAGGCTTCCTGTACGATCTGACCAAAGGAAACATCCTCCGGCGGATGCGTCAGGCGGCCGACGCGGGAGAGTTCGAGCAAGTCGTCCAGGAGACGCTGCATCCGGTTGGTGGCGTCGGTGATGCGTTTCGCGTCGCTTTCCAATCGCTCCAGGTCGCCTTTTTCGGCGTCTGCGAGCAAATATCCCAGGAAGCCGCGAATGGTGATGAGGGGCGATTTGAGGTCGTGAGACACGGTGTAGGTAAAGCGTTCCAACTCGGCGTTTTTGGTTTCCAACTCGCGAATCAACGCTTCGCGTTCCATCTCCGCCTGCTTGCGTTCGGTCAGGTCAATCATCGCGGCGATCGAGCCCAGCGCGCGATTTTCGGCGTGGCGCGGCGAACTTGTGATCAACACATGCGCCACCTGCCCATTAGAGCGCAGGAAACGAACCTCGAACGAATCGGTTTTGCGCTCCAGGCCGGGCAGGCGTTCCAATTTTGGGCGGTCCTCCGGGTGGACGAATTCGCTGGTCTTCTTCCCCAAGATTTGTTCCTGCGGCGCCCCGATCATGCGCGCGAACGCAGGATTGGCGTATTCCAACCGGTCCTGCTCATCGGTGACGATCACTCCCTGGCCGAGCGTGCTCATCACCAGAACGGCAAAGTCGCGCTCCTGTTCCAATTCCTGCTCGATCATCAGGCGATGGATCAATTCGCTTTGCAGTTCGGAAACCAGGCGCGCGTTTTCGATGGAGGTGGCGATCTGGTCGCTTAACGTTTGCAGGATGGCAATATCCGCCGAATCGAAGGCGTCCTCTGTCTTACTTTGTATCGTGATGGCGCCGATCACGCGGCCGCGGCTGATCAGGGGCAGGGCCATTTCGGAGCGAGTCTCGGGCAGATAGGGATTGACGCGGCGCACATTATCGTTGAGCGCTTTTTGGGCGATGCGCGCCTGTTGGTTGATAATGCTCCAGCCCACCATGGAATGCTCGTCCACCGGCAGGTAAAAGTTTTCGCGAACCATCCTCTTCCCCGCTTCCCCGTATCCGGCTTTCAACTGGGCCTTGTGATCTTTGGCAAGGAACAAGCCCACATAATACAGGTCGAATCCCTCCGCGATCAGGTCGGTGGCTTGCTGGATGAGCAGGTCCGGATCGAGGATGCTGTTGCAGGATTTGGAGACGCGCGCCGCGGCGTTCAGGTGGGCGTTCCGCTTTTCCATTTTTCCCAGCAGGTTGGCGCGCTCGGTTTCCGCTTCCACGCGTGACGTGATGTCGGCCACCACGCCCGTCATGCGGAGCGGCTGGCCGGCCGCGTCGCGAGCAACCTCGGCGCGTCCCTCGATCCAGCGTATCTCGCCGCGGGGCGTGACGAGTTTATGGATGATGTGATAGCTCTGGTCGGGGTTTTGCAGGATTTCGCGGATGGCGGTTTCCACGCGGGCGCGTTCCTCCTCGGAAAGCAGGGAGAGGTAGGCTTTGTATGTCCCTTCGAACTGCCCCGTCTCCAACCCAAACATGGCGTGAACATTTTCCGACCAATGCACCTTGCCCGAGGGGATGTCCCAATCCCAGGCGCCCATCCGACCGGCGCGCAAGGAGATTTGCAGGCGCTCCTCGCTTTCGCGCAAATTAACCCGGCGCGCTTCTTCGATCTGGTCGCGCTGGCGTATGAAGACAAGGGCCAACACGGCGCCAATGATTAGAATGGCCGAGGGGGTGAACACCGATGCCAGGCCAGGCAATTGCTCTGGAATCGCGAGCGGCATCAGCAACGTGCCAGCCAGGCAGATCCCGGCCAGGGCGATCAGCCCGCGTCGCGTGAGCAGGATGCTTCCCAGCATGATTCCAAGCACAGACAAGGTCAACGTGGCGATGGGGTTGGCCGATTCTCCCGAGGCCACATTGGAAAAGACGACTAGCGGAAACATCGCCATGGTCAGGCCGGAGGCGGCGCGATATTTCCCAGCTCGGTTGAGAAAGAATGCGATGAGGAGAAATGGATAGCCGTACCAGGTGACCTGATAGTCGGGAAGGGTGAGCGAGAGCGACAGATCTAATCCACCGAAGACGAGCGTCATCAGGAGCAGGATGCCTGCCAGCAATTTCGACTTGGCCCGCGTGGCGAAGTTCCTGATTGAGGGGTGGGGGCGCGTGAGGAATTCCAAGAGGCGTTGGAGCGACGCGAGAAGGGCAGGAGGAGTCATGGGTTTGGCGGCCCAATCAGGCGGGCTGTTGCTCGAGAAAGGCGGCGAAGAACGCGGCGATCAGCGGGAGTTGGCTGCTCAGTCGGTGATCGCTATCCACGAGGTGAAGAACGGCGTTGAACTTTTTGGCGTACCGGACGCTGTTTTCAAAGGGAATCAATTCATCGTTCCAGCCGTGGACGAGCGCGACGGTTTGCGCGTGGGGGACGGGTTCTTGTTGGGGAAAGTCGGGGAGGTAGAAGGCGGGGGCGAGCAGGAACAGGCCCGCCGGTCGGAGCGAGGCGGAGGCCGCGGCGGCCACGTAACTCCCCATGCTGGATCCGACCAGGATGAGGGGACGCGCGTTGGCCGCATCCGATTTTAAAAGTTTTTGGACGCGCGCCTCGGCGTCCATCATGCCGGCGTAGTCGAGACTTTCGACCGCGTAGCCTTTGCCGCGCGCCGTCTCGGCCAGGCGGGCGATCTTATCGCCCCAGGGACCGCTTTCCTTGCCATGATTGAAGTAGACATAGCCTTTCATGTCGCGCCTCTCGCGGGTGGTACAATAGAGATAGTTACCAAACAGGAGAAACTATGGCGATCTTTCCTTCGAAAGAATGGCTGGACGGCCTGGACGCAAAACTCAATTCGGACGAGCGCTATGCAGACATCGCAAAGAAATGGGAGGGCGATATTGTGATCGTGATCGAACCGGAGGGAAACTTGAAGGAACGCATGATCTTTTATCTCGATCTCTGGCACGGCAAGTGCCGCGGAGTGGCGCAATTGACGGATGTTTCGGAGAAGAAAGCCACGTTCGTTCTCAAGGCCAGTTACGAAAGCATCAAGCGCATTTTACTCGGCAAACTTGATCCCATGCAGGCGATGTTGACCCGAAAACTGGGGGTGCAGGGAAACATGGCGGTGATGATGCGGTCGGTGCCGACGGTGCTGGATTTCGTGCGTTGCGCGCGCGAAACCACCAACGAGGCCGAGATTTTGTAGCCGTTCGCGAGCGAATCGGAAAACGTCCAGCAACCATTTGCTGGACGTTTTTATTTTTTCACTGCTTGCCGGATTGGCCTGTGCGGTAGCGGTCGAGCAGGGCCTGGGTTTGTTTGTGTTGGGGGGCATTGAAGATGTCGTTCGGCTTGCCTTGCTCGATGATCTCGCCTTCGTCGAGAATCACAACGCGGTCGGCCACCTCGCGGGCGAAGCCCATTTCGTGGGTGACGACCAGCATGGTGGTGCCTTCTTTGGCGAGGGTTTTCATTACTTCGAGCACTTCGCCGATCAGTTCGGGGTCGAGGGCGGAGGTGGGTTCATCGAAGAGCATGACGGTCGGTTCCATGGCCAGGGCGCGGGCGATGGCGACGCGCTGTTTTTGTCCGCCGGAGATGCGATTGGGGTATTCATCCTTTTTGAACGACATGCCGACGCGCGCCAGGTTCATTTCGGCGATTTCCTTTGCCCGAGCCTTGTCCATGCCTTTGACGATGACCGGCGCTTCCATCACATTCTCGAGGATGCTCATGTGCGGGAAAAGATTGAATTCCTGGAAGACCATGCCGGTGAGCAGGCGGGCTTCGTGGATGAGGTTTTGGTGTTCGCGTCCCCTGCCGGCGGCAGGAATTTTCAGATCCTGGATTTCGATCTCGCCCTCGGAGGGTTCTTCGAGGAAGTTGATGCAGCGAAGCAGGGTGCTTTTCCCCGATCCGCTTCGGCCAATGACGCAGACCACCTCGCGCGGCGACACTTCGAGGTTGATGCTCTTTAGCACGTGCAGGCGGCCGAAGTATTTCTGCAGGTTTGTGATCCGGATGATGGGCGCGCTGATCATGCTCGGTCTCCTTTCGCCAGGCGGGCTTCTATCCGGGATTGGACGGCGGTCAGGAGCAATGTCATTACCCAGTAGAAGATGGCGGCCATGATGAGCGCTTCGAGGTTATGGAATTGGGCGCGTCCCACCTTGACGGAGCGCCACATCAATTCGTGGACGAAGCCGGTGGCGGCTACGAGGGCCGAGTCTTTCGTCATGGCAATAAAATCGTTGCCCATGGGCGGGATGGCAAAGCGCAGAGCCTGGGGAAGAACAATGCGGCGCATCATTTGACCGTTGGTCATGCCGAGGGCAATGGCGGCCTCGCGTTGTCCCTTGCCAACGGAACTGATGCCGGCCCGGAAGGTTTCGCTCATGTACGCGCCGTAGTTCAATCCCAGGGCGAGCACGCCGGCCCACAAGCCGGAGAGACGGATGTCCAATTGAGGCAGGGCTAGGAAAAAGAAAAAGATCTGCAAATAGAGCGGGGTGCCGCGAATGAGCGACACGTAAAATGTGCTAAGCGCATAGACAGGCGGCATTTTGGAAAGCCGGCCGAGCGCGGCCAGCAACGCCAGGATGATTGCCAGCGCGATCGATAGCAAGGATATTTTGATGGTCTCCCCAATGCCCCCTGCGATAAAAAGCATGTTGTCGCGGATGAATTGACCATCAATGTGAATCGTGCTGAAGGTGAAACCCGCGAGATTCAGTTCCTGTCCACTAAAGAGAAAAACAAGGATAAGAAGAAATACGCCCCACGAAACTCCCACCTGGGCGCGGAATGTGCGTTCCTTGCGTTGGTGGGCTTCATAGAGCAAGTCCGCGTGCGATTTGGGAGCGCTCTCTTTTGGGGTGAGGAGGTTCATTCCGGCGAACTCCTTTGGCGAAATAGATCGGGAGGCGGCGTGTCACCGCCTCCCGATCCGGTTGAATGGAAATTATTTGGGAGCCTGGGTGAGGTCAATGCCAAACCATTTGATGGAGAGAGCGGAGAGGGTTCCATCGGCGTGCATGGAGGCGAAGAGTTTATTCACTTCGGCGATCAGGCTGGCGGCGCTCAGGGTGGAGGCCTTGTCGAAGGCGGCGGCCAGGTCTTCCGAATAGACGGCGGAACCGAGTTTCACAACGGGCATGTCCGCGGCAATGTTGGCGTCCACCACCGTGGCGGAGGTGACATAGCCGGCGAATTCGGTGCGGCCGGCGGCGATGGCCTGCGCGCATTCCTGGTCGGTTTCGAGAGTGACCACTTTCACGCCTTCGGGCGGCTTGGCATAGATGGAGGTCTCAGGCAGGCCGAGATCGCCATTGTTGAGCCAGGTCTCGTAGGTGGTGGCGGTGCCGGCGCACAACGCCTGTCCGGCCAGTTGATCAATGGAGGTGATGCCCGAATCTTTGCCGACTGCGATCACAGCCGGGGTGTAGTAGTACGGCGTACTGAAGTCGAGGATCTTCTGTCGTTCGGTGGTGATGGTCATCGAGCCGACGCTGATGTCCCAACGGTCGCCCCAGTTGCCGGCGGTGATGGCGTCCCACGTGGGGGTGGCGAAGCAGGTTTCCACGCCCAGCGCGTCGCCGATGGCGATGGCCACATCCACATCGAAGCCCTGCATTTGCGCAGTGGTGTATGCATCAGAGGGACACTTGGAATCGGCGGGACGCTTGCCTTCCGTGTTCAGGAAGGACTGCGGTTCGTAGTTGGGGTCGGTGGACACGAGAATGTAGCCGCGCGCCTTAATATCGGCGAGCAAGTCTTCTCCCTTGGCGCCCCCGTTGCAGGCCGTCAACGCAAGCGAGGCGATGACGAGCAGGCTGAATACAACGAACAGTTTCTTCATGGTGATTTGTCTCCTCATTGTAGATTATCTTGCATGAACGATACAACGTACAAGGTAAGTCTGTCGGGCTAACACCTCCTTTCGAGCAAGAGGTTACGTGGAAGAAAGATTACCTTGCCACTAAAGCAAAGCCTTCACCTTGCGTTCCATGCGGCGTCCGTTCAAACGGGAGGCTTGCCCGCCATCCGGTTCAAGGATACAATGACAGACGCCGTTGAGGAAATCAAACACGAACGCCTGTATTATAAGGCAAAAACCAATTATGGAAATCTCATTTTCCAGGAAACAATCCCGCGTCCCGGTGACTGTGATGCAGGTACGCGGGAAGGTGGACGCCGCCAACCACCAGAGGTTTTTGGAGGAGGCAAGGGAGGCAATCCGCGGGGGAGCGCGATACCTCCTGGTGGACCTCTCCGCGTGCGACTACATGAGCAGCGCCGGTCTGCGCGCGTTGAACGATCTCCTTCTCCTCTTTCGCCAGTCCCATCCCGCCGACGAGACCGGAACGCGCTCGGCGCGTATCAAACTTGTGAATCTCTCCGAAAAATTGGCTGAAATCTTTTCCGTGGCGGGCATGGACGCGTTCTTCGAAATCCACACCGAATTTGAAACCGCCGTCGCTTCTTTCTAAAATCCCATGTTGCAACCCATTCTGAAAATCAACCTGACCACGCGCGAAACAACGGCCTATACCGTTCCGGCCGATTGGGAACGTGACTTTCTGGGAGGCGCGTCGTTGGCGGCGCGCCTCCTTTATTCCGACTTGACGCCGGGTCTGGACTCCCTCGGGCCGGGCGCGCCGCTTCTGTTTTTGAACGGCCCCCTTTCCGGCAGCCTCGGCCCTACGATGGGACGCTTCGTGGTGTGCGGACGTTCGCCCGCCACCGGCTTGTGGGCCGAGTCGAATTGCGGCGGCTTTTGGGGGCCGGAACTGCGTTTCGCCGGATGGGATGGAATTTGGATCACCGGTCGCGCCGAGGGGCCGGTCTACCTTTGGATCGAGGGCGACCGGATCGAGGTCCGGGATGCGGCGCATGTGTGGGGCCAGGACACGTACGAGACGCAGGAGTCCATCAAAAAGGAATTGAACGTCGCGGGGACGCGCGTCGCGTGCATTGGGCCGGCGGGCGAAAACGGAGTCTTGTTCGCAGGCGTCTTCTGCGACCACGGGCGGACCGCCGGGCGCGCCGGACTTGGCTCTGTGATGGGCGCGAAACATCTCAAAGCCATCGCCGTGAAGGGACGCGGAAAAATTCCACTGGCCGACGAGTCGCGTTACGCGGCGTTGCGAATGGAAACAAACCGCGCCTTGAAGAACGAAAATCAGTCACGCGTCCTGCATGAACTCGGCACTTCGAGCGCGGCCGACTATGCCGATTACCTCGGCGCAATGCCAAAAGGGTATTATCGCCTGGGCGAAATTGACAACGTGGACAAGGTCTCCGGCTCGACGATGGCCGAGACGATTCTCACAGGGACGAGCGCATGTCATGGGTGCGTGATCGCCTGCGGGCGGGTGGTCAACTTGGGCGACGGCGTGAAGCGCAAGGGGCCGGAGTACGAATCCATCGTTGGACTTGGCCCGAACATTCTCATCCGCGATCTGGGCGCGGCGACGCGGCTGATGGAGATCTGCGACCGTTCCGGCATGGATACGATCAGCGCGGGAAACACCCTCGGACTGGCCTTGCATTTGTTCGATAACGGAGTTATCACCGAGAAAGACACCGGCGGGCTGATCCTAAAATGGGGCGACGAGGAAACCGCGGCGACCTTGCTGGGATGGACGGCTCGGCGCGAGGGCTTCGGCGCGTTGCTGGCGCAGGGATCGAAACGATTGGGCAAATATTTTGGGGCGGAGGAAGAAGCGGTGCAGGTCAACGGGTTGGAGGCGGCCTACCACGATCCGCGCGGCGTTTCGGGCATGGCGCTGGTGTATGCCACCAGTCCGCGCGGCGCATGCCACAACCAGTCCGATTATTTCTTTGTGGATTGGGGGCAGGCGGAGGAGGGCGTCGGTTTGGAATTTTTCGACCGCCAGGCGGGCGCGGAGAAAGCGCGTAATGTGGCCCTGCATCAAAATTGGCGCACCGTGTACAACTCGCTGGTGATGTGCATTTTTGCAAATCTTCCCCCGCAAAGCCAGGTGGATCTGATCAACGCCGCCTGCGGACTCTCGTGGACCGTAGCGGATATGATGAAATCGGGCGAGCGCGGCTGGAACCTCAAGCGCGCCATCAACAATCGCCTCGGCCTGACGCGCGCCAACGATAAACTCCCGAAGGCGTTTCTCGAACCGTACGAACAGGGCGGCGCGGCGGGATATATCCCTCCGTTCGCGGAGATGCTCGAAGCCTATTATGAAGCGCGCGGCTGGGATAAGGTCAGCGGGAGGCCGACGCGCGAGAAGTTATTGGAATTGGGGTTGGAGGCGGCGGCGAGGGATTTGTATATGTAGTGGATTATTTCAGCAGGGGCCGAACGGTTCGCGTTAGCCGCTGGTGGGGCGGGCGTAGATAAAACTTCGAGAGCAGGATTCTGTTCGGGTGTAGAAAAAGCCCGAAAATGCCGCACGCCCTACGGGCAGTCCCCGCCGTCCGCTGCACCACGAAAGAGCGGGGCTCATTTTTCACGCCAGAAACCGTCCGGCGGATTTCGTAAAGTATACTCCGAAATGGCAGATCAACAAGCCGTACAAAGCAGTGGAG
>CAZVAX010000041.1:0-32493 GCA_964625215.1 uncultured Anaerolineaceae bacterium
GACTGGAAAATCCCTTCTTGACAGGTTGTTAAAGTGCTTAACTTGTGAGTGATGCAATAAGATGATTATTTACAAACGGTGTTGGCGTTAGCATGAGATTGAAAATGAACATAGAACATAAGCCAGTAAGTGCCCCTTGAACGATGCCTGACTTAGCCGAGCGACGATCGGGGCGCTTATAAATTCGAGACGCTAAAAACATGCCTCCAAGTATTGCGGGCGGAAAAGAACAAATCATACCTAGTATGAAGTGCCCAATGAATTCGCCAAAAATGTTTGACCATGTATAAGGGGAAAAAATTAATACACTTGTAGCGAAGACAACACTTCCAGGAATGGTAATCAAAAACCCTCTGCGACTGCCATAATCCTTGAATTGTTTAAGAGATGATAATTCTTTAGCCAGTTTCATTCTTTTTTACGAGCATGTTGATTCTGTTGGAAATATGTTCAATAGGAACAAGAAAGTTATCCACTTCCTTACGTGGTTTTAATTCTACCATTCCGTTGACAAGATTCTTTTCTCCCACCGTTACCCTGACCGGACAGCCGATCAAGTCCGCGTCGTTGAATTTGACTCCGGCGCGCTCGTCGCGGTCATCGAAGAGGACGGAAATGCCCGCGGACTGAAGTTCGTTGTAGATTTCCTCGGCCTTCGATTTCGTGTCCATCGTCTTGCCGGGGACGTGCATGAGGTAAATGTCAAACGGCGCGGCGGATTTGGGGAAGGACAGTCCCTTGTCATCGTGGTGGGACTCGGCCAGGGCGAGTAGGATGTTCTCGTACTTGAATCCGCTTTTATCTTTGAGCAGGAGCGCATTGACCTCCTCCAGCGGACTTCCACACATCGCGCAGGTGTGGCCCGCGTTGGCTAATGCCAGGTCGGTGACGATCTCGGGGGTGTAGTCTCTGTCGCAGTTGGTGTTGAGCAGGTGATAGCCGGGTTCATTCGCGCCCGCGACCAGGTTGACCGAGTGCGGGATGAGGTCGTCTACGACGATGAGGGCGTCGGTCAGGCCGATGGGGGAGGCGTAGCCCGGAGCCGCGCCGGCGCGTTCGATCTCCTCGGCTGTGGCGAGGCGGATGTCGCCGATGGCGTTTTGGAGTTTGGCCTCGCTCAGGGTCATGTCGCCGCGCAGGACAACGAAGACGAACTTTTCGCTGGGCACGCGCGTGAACATCATCGCTTTGGCGGTCTTCTCTTTGGGGGTGTTCAGGAACGCGGCCAACGACTCGATGGTGTGACAATCGGGCGTCTCGACCTTTTCAGTGGGAAGAGGTTCTTCGGGTGAAATGGCAGGCTTTTGGAAAAGAGCCAGTTCCTTGCGGGCAGTGTATTTGCACTCGGGGCAGTGGATGAGGTTAACGGAGCCGGTGGGGAGGGGGAAGAAGGTTTCGTCAGATGTAGAAAAAGATGAAAGATGAGAGATGAAAGATGAAGACTTGGCGAAGTGAGCGCTGGCGTGTTTGCCGAGCGGGGTCAGGTCGTTTTCGCGGGTCAGGTAGCCGGCGCGGACAAGCCAGCCGAATCCCTGTGTGCGGGCGTTGTTGGGGAATTCGCGTTGGGTTTGGAGGTGGAGGTCGGTATATTTCATGGGAAAAAATTACCACGGAGCACACGGAGATCACGGAGAAAAAATCAAAGCCTCTGTGCGCTCGGTGTTCTCCGTGGTGAATCCTTTTAGGATGTCTTTTTCTTTTTGAGGATGGATGATGGAGTTGAGTCAGATGTGCTGGGGATTGCCATCGGGGTGGCGGCAATGGATTCAGCTTGGGCGGCCTCGGCTGGTGTGGACTCGGGAGCCGGTTCGAGGTCCAGTTCGACGCGCTCCTCCATGCGGATCTGTCCACGCAGGAAGGCGCCTTCCTCGGTCACGAAAGCGGTGGTGACCACGTCGCCCCACACGCGGCCGCTGGCGCGGATCTCCAGTTTTTGGGTGGTGATATTTCCGCGCACCGCGCCCGCCACGACGACCGCGTTGGCGCGGATGTTCTCGCAAGTGACGCGTCCGGTCTCGCCGACGACCAACATGCCGCGCAGGGCGATCTCGCCTTCGAAGGCGCCCTCGATGCGCACGCCGCCAGCGCCGTTGATGGCGCCGTGCCAGATGAGGCCGGAGCCAAGTACGGAGGTGATGCGCTCGACGGCTTGGATGGGCTGGGTGGTTTCGGTGGGGGTGACGTTGCGTTTGAACATCAGGCGTTTACACCAGCAGTGAGTTTAAATTCAACGGGTAAAAGATTTTTCAAGTTGAGATGCGCCGAGGCGTCTGTGATTTCAATTCCGACGATCCGCTCGCCTATGCCCACATCCAGCACAACATCCTCGGAAACGCGTTTGTTGATTACATCCTGTTTCATTTCATCAAGACGTAAATAGAGGGTGTCCGTTTTTGAGTTATAGAGTACTTGCATTTTTGGCCTTCCATACTACGCGGGTTGGACGAGCCCGCGTTCATCCAAAAATTCGACAGGCTCTTTATCTTTGCCGTGTTCCCACATCAGCGAGAAAAACCAGATGCCGCTTTCGCCAATCCAAAAATCGGCGGGTGTGAATTGCATGTTCGAATCAGTAGGTCTTTCGTTATTTTCAGGAGTATATTCGGCTTGCCATCCTAAATATTCTCCTGCCCAAGGTTTCCCCGCCGCGTGAAGTGTATTTGCAAAGGCTTTCACTTCTTGCAAATCGGGAATTGCAACAGGAAGAATAGGGGAATAATTGTCACGCGGGGTGATTTTTACTTTAGCCGTTAACATGCTTGCTCTTTTCGCTTTCCCATGCCGCTAGGAGGAAGGCATGGTTTTCCTCAATAATTTGTTTGATGTCACGTAGCTCGTGTGGTTTGAATCTGCCTGCCCGCGCCTCTCGGATAGGATTGAGCCAGAATTTTGCCTCTTTACCTTCCTTGCCAACGTGAACATGGGGAGGCTCATTCACATCGGCCTCATAAAACCAGAATTTGAATCCATTGATCCGAAGAACGACAGGCATGTCACTATTTTACCGTTAAAACAGAAAGGGGTCAGGCAACAAAAAAGGGCGGACACGCAGGTCCGCCCCAACTGAAAACTGATCACTGATCACTGGCCTTCTTCCTTCGCGCTCATCTGCACGCCAACGGTGTTGAACCCGCTATCAACGTACAAAATTTCTCCAGTAATGCGCGCCGAGAGGTCGGAGGCCAGGAAGACGGCCGCGTTGCCCACATCCTCGATGGTCACGTTCTCGCGCATGGGGGACATGTCCGCGAAGTGTTTGTACATGTCGCGGAAGCCGCCCACGCCGGCCGCGGCCAGCGTGCGGATCGGCCCTGCGGAAATGGCGTTGACGCGAATCTTCTGCGGGCCGAGATCGTAGGCCAGGTAGCGGGTGGACGATTCGAGCGCGGCCTTGGCGACGCCCATCACGTTGTAGTGCGGCGCGACCTTCACCGAGCCGTAATAGGTCAGCGACATGATGGATGCGCCGGGGTTGAGATGCGGCACAAAGGCATTGGTCAGCGCCACCAACGAGTAGACCGAGATATCCAGCGCGTTCTTGAAGCCGTCGCGGCTGGTCTGGTAGTAGGGGCGGCTCAGTTCGTCGCGGCCCGCAAAGGCGATGGAATGAACGAGTACGTCTATCTTGCCGAAATGCGCGGCGGCCTTCGCAGCGACTGCGGCGATCTGTTCGTCGCTCGTCACGTCGCATTCCTCGACCCACTTACAATTCACCTGCGCGGCCAGCGGATCGACGCGTCGCTTGAGCGCCTCGCCCGCATAACTAATTCCGAGATTCGCGCCCTCGCGTTTGAACGCCTGCGTGATGCCCCATGCGATGGAGCGTTCGTTCGCCAACCCAAAGATCAGCGCGTTCTTACCTTCAAGTAAACCCATGAGAAACCTCCGAGTGTCAAGTATCACGTGTCACGTATCAGGTGAACGCGGTTTCCTGAAACTTGGAACCTGACACCTGAAACTTTGTATCGCCAGGGCTTCGACTTCCACGGCTCTGGCACAGTATATAAACCCACACGCGGGCCAATCGTCACGGCGGAATCGGGGACGGCTTCGCCCGCTTCGATCCATAGACCCGAGGCGGGTGAGGTCAGATCGAGCCGATTCTCCTCCCGTCCGATCCCCAGCGCCTGACAGAGTTTGCCCGGCCCGAACGTATCGCGTCCACTCCGCCGCGCCGACATAACCTCCACGCCCTCGATGGGCCAAATCGCCCGAATGAGCGCCGCCGCCGGAAAGCCCTCTTCCTCCGTCACCGCGTTCAACATCCAGTGATGGCCGTAGGTGAAGTAGACATACGCGTGCCCCGGCGGGCCGTACATCGGAAGCGTGCGCGCCGTCCGCCCGGCCTTGGCGTGACAACCGAGATCCTCCTCGCCGATATATCCCTCCGTCTCGGTGATGATGCCGACCAGTTTGACGCCATCCAGAATCCGCACCAGCCGCGCGCCGATCAGTTCGCGCGCGACGGTCAATGTGGGACGGTTGTAGAATTTACGGGGGAGAATTTTTACCACAGAGATCACAGAGCGCACGGAGATTTGTGAAAGTTTAATTGGCAAGCCGTATAATGCCGCCGTATTTGAGGATTTTGACGTTGAAGTTCAAGAGCAATCCAACTTTACATCCAGAGATTTTCAAATACGACAACAGTTGCGCTTCATGGATTGCGGCGAGGCTTGCAACAGATTTCATTTCAACGATTACAGCGTCGTTCACAAGCAGGTCGAGGCGATAACCGCAATCCAATTTCACGCCTTTGTATACCAACGGCAGTGGGACTTCCTTCCGCGCGTCATAACCAAGTTGGATCATGTCAAAATGCACGCATTCCCGATAGGCCGACTCCAACAGTCCGGGTCCCAATGTTCGGTGAACGCCAATCGCCGCGCCAATAATCGCCTCTGTGATTTTATTCAGTTCGTCCATGCTTAATTGTTTCATTGGTTCTCCTTTGTCTTCAAGGTTGTTAGTCGAAAGACAAATTGCCCATCACAAACCCAAGAAATGAATCTCTGTGAACTCTGTGTTCTCTGTGGTGGTTGATCATTTGAATCGCGAATCCCTTTGCAATGTCAACCGCAACCCATCCTCCAACTTGATCGAAGGCTGGAAGCGCAGTTTGTCCTGGGCGAGTTTCAAATCTGCTCTCATGCGCGAGACGCCGCCGGAAGTTTGGGCGTTGTAGACCACGTTGGCGCTGCTTCCCGTCACCTCCAGCACGGACTTGACCAGGTCGCGGATGCTGGTCTCGGCGCCGGAGCCGACGTTGATCACCAGCCCGTTGATGTTGGGCGCGGTGGCGGCGGCGACCATGGCCACGGTCACATCATCCACGTAGATGTAGTCGCGGGTCTGGGAGCCGTCCCCGTGCGCGACGAGAGTCCCGCCGCGCTGGGCCTGGCGCAGGTAGTGTGGGACAACGGGAGGATGGGAGGCCGGTAGGTGTTGACCCGGCCCATATGCGTTGAAGATTCTCAGGCTGACCGTTTCGATGTCCCACAAGTTTCCGATGGTGCGCACGTAATATTCCGCCGCGAGTTTGGAGACCGCGTAGGGGGAGCGCGGGTTGGGCGTCACCCGCTCGGAGAGGGGCTGTTCGCCCTGGTCGCCGTAGACGGCCCCGGAGGACGCGAGAACGACGCGTTTGATTCCCACGTCGCGGATGGCCTCCATCAGCGAAACCGTCCCGCCCACGTTGACGGCATTGTAGTCGCGCGGGTAGAGCATGGACTCTTGCACCGAGACGCGCGCCGCCAGGTGATAGACCACGTCCACGCCCTGGAGGAGAGTCCACAATTTGGGGCGGTCGTTCACGTCGCCGCGCGTGAAGTGGACGTCGGGCGCGAGGACTTGCGGGTCGCCGGTGGAGAGGTCGTCGAGGCCGCGCACCTGGTGGCCCTCGCGGGCGAGTTGGTTGGCAAGCGAAGAGCCGAGGAATCCCGCGGCTCCGGTGATGAGAAAGTTCATGGGATGATTATATCGTCAGACTACGCTTCTGGCGGAGGGACGCTTTTCATCTCGCTCCGCGTCAAGACAACCACCGCGGCCAGGATGAGCGCGCCGCCGACGAGGGTGATCGTCCCCAATTGATCGCCAAACAGCCACCAGGCCAACAGGACGGTGACGACCGGTTCGAGCGTGGACAACAGGGAGGCGTTGGTCGGCCCGATGCGTTCCAGGCCCGCCAGGAAGGTGACGACGGGAATCACGGTGGCGAAGACAACGATCCCTGCCAGTGAAAGCCAACCGAAGGAGCTCGCGGGGAAATGCGCGCCGTTGAGGTAGGTGAGCGTTCCGTAAACCAATCCCGCCGAGACGAAAATAACGAGCGAGGATTGTAGCGCGCCGACCTGTTTCATCACGCCCGCGCCCACGATGATATACACGGAGTAGATCAACGCGGCGAGGATGGCGAGGATCACGCCGCGCGTCTCCCCTCCCGCCGGCCCGACGGTGAGTCCCGTGCCGATCAACGCGACCACGAGCGCGGCGACCTTGACCCAGGTGATTTTTTCGCGCAGGAAGAGGACCGAGAGAACGAAGACGATCATCGGGTAGAGGTAGAGCAGGAGCGCCACCAACCCGGGCGAGGCGTATTTGATGGCGGAGAGGTAGGTGAAGGATTGCCCCGCGTAGCCGAGCGCGCCCATTCCGATCAGTTGCCAGAGGACGCGCCCGCGTGGCAGGGACTCGCGACGGAGAATCAAAATGAGGGCCATGATTGCCGCCGCGCAGGTGAAGCGCAGGAAGAGCAGGGTGAAGGTGTCGAGTCCGGCGGCGTAGAGGAAGCGTCCGAAGATGGCGAGCGTTCCAAATCCAGCGGCGGAAATGGCAATGAGGAGAATGCCGGTGAGTCGTTTCATGGGCGGTATTATCACGCACTCCACAGAATATTGCCACCTTATTTTGATTGACGCATTCGCGTTAGTGTGTTATTCTCATTGGCGTAGGATAACAGTAAGTTCACGTTGGTAAAAGAACACCTCGGCTCACAGTTATAACTGTGAGCCGCTTTGTTTTTCCTCCGATGGAACAAACAGAACACCTAATCACCAATTGCCAAAGGAGGCAAACAATGTCTGATCGAATCACCGGTACTGTCAAATGGTTCAACGGCGACAAGGGCTTCGGCTTCATCGCTCGCGAGGGCGGGGCGGACGTTTTCGTTCACTTCTCCGCCATTCAAGGCGACGGCTTCCGCAACCTGCAGGAAGGCCAGAAGGTCGAGTTCATGGTCGAGAAGGGTCCGAAAGGCCCGCAAGCGACCAACGTCACCGTCCTGATGTAAACCGCGAAAGAGCCTGGCATGAAAACGTCAGGCTCTTTTGATTCCTGGAATCGATTCGACGCCCCGACGCTTCGGACTACCGCGAGGCGGGCGCGACCTCCACCTGGTAGGAGGCCGGAAGGGAGGTGTAGCGCGTCTGCCCGATGACGAAGACGATCAGGCGTTTCAGGTTGGTGAAATCAAAATTGAGTTTGCCGGAGCCGTTGACGATATCGAGATCGTGGACGAGGATGGAACCGTCCGTGCGTTCTTCAACGGCGCGCACGCCCCAGACCTGGGGGACGCGGTTGTGGATTTGCACGAAACCATCCGACTCCCAGCCGGACGCGCCAGACTCGGCGTCATCGGTCCAGTTAATTTCGGGGATGGAGAGATCATCCGCCGCGAAGCCGAAGTTGTTGACGGTCAGGTCGTTTTGCATGGCGAAGCGCAGGAGAATTTTCTTTCCAGCGAAGGCGCTCAGGTCGGCGGTTTCTTCGATCCATTTTGCGTCCGCTTCGCCGCCGCTCTTGCCCGAAAAGCCATGACCGAGGTTCTGGTCGTTCGGGTCGGTGGCGCGGCTGGACGCGGCGGGATTGAGAGTCCAATGATTGCCGTTGTCGGTGGAGACGAGCAGATAGGCGTAGTCCCAGTCTTCTTCGATGTCGTACCAGGCCCAGTAGGTGAGTGTGGCGGATGAAACTTTGCTCATCCAAGCGTATCCGAATAGACGACGAACAAGCGCGCGTCGCCGTCCAGGCCGGGGGCTTCCTCCTTTCCGAACACCGCGCGGATCGTTTCGTAGGAGTTGTCGAAACTCTCACCCACCGCCGCCCAATCTTCGTCTGTCGCAACTTTGCCATCCACGGTGAGCGGCTGGCTGGCTTCATCCTGCCAGAAGTAGGCGTGCTTGGAGATGTACACCAGTTTGGCGGCGATGCGCGTGAACGCGAAGGTGTCGCTGTTGTGCGTCCAGAGTTCGCGCGTGTCGCCGACCGCATAGGTTTGGCGCGGCCCGCTTGGAGGAGTCGGAAGCGAAGCGGGGTCGAGGCCTTCGATGGCGACGGCGAGCGCGACGCGGTCCGCGGGCGGAGGGTTCAATGTGGCGAGCGCGGCGTAAAGTTTCGCGTCGGCTTCTGTCGCGGCTTCGGTGGAGATGGATTTGAATTGCGGTTCGGAGGCGGCGGTTCGGCCTCCGCAGGCGGAAAGGAGCAGGCCGGCAAGCAGACAAAGGAGGAGAATTTTTACGCGCATGGTTTCTCTTCGTTTATACAAAAAATCCCCGCCCTTGCTCGCGCATGGCGGGGATCCGGTAATCGCAGGGCGGGACGGGCCTAGGCTTAGGCGGGTTTGCGCCGCAGGAACAGGAGGGCGGCCACGATCGCCACCGCGAGCAATGCGACGGTCACGATCAGCATGGTGTTGTCGTTCGTTTTCGTGACGGTCGAGGCTTCGGCGGCGGAAACGGCTTTGGCGGCGCTTGCCGCGGCGGCGTCGGCATATTCGGCGGCATGAGCCGCGGATTCAGCGGCGGCGACGGCGTCTCCGTTGGCGTTGGCGCGGGCGGCGGCATCGGCGGCGGTGAGGGCGTAGGCGGCGGAACTTGCGGAAGCGTCGGCGGCGGCTTTGGCGTTCGCGTTGGCGGCGGCATAACTGTATGCTTGCGCGGCGCTGGCAGTGGCCGCGGCGGCAGACGCATACGCGGCGGCTTCGGCGGAGGCTCCAGCCGCGGCCGCCTGGTTCGCGGAGGCAAGGGCGTCCGCGGCGGCTTTGGCGGCGGCCTGCGATTTGGCCGCGGCGTCTGCGGAGGAGGCAGCTTGGGATTGCGCTTGGATGCTGGCGGCGGCCTCGGCAAACGCGCTGGCTTGGGAGGCCGCGCTGGCGGCGGCGCTCGCCGCGGCGGAGGCGCTGGCAGAGGCCGCGGCGTTGGCGCTGGCCGCGGCATCGGCGTCGGCGGCGGCTTTGGCGTCGGCGGCGGCTTTGGAGGCCGCGCTGGCCGCGGCGGAACTGGCCGCCTGGGCGCTGGCGCCGGCCTGCGCGAAGGCTTCCGCTTCGGCCGCGGCCTGCCCGCTCGTTCCAGCGAGGCTATTGGTTGACCCACACGCGCTCAACGCCAACCCCAAAATTAGGGCAATGGCTACGAAAATCTTTTTGGACATCGCAATCTCCTTGTCGGATGTTCCGCTCGGTTTCCGCCCCTGATAGGCAGGTTTTGGCCGGGTCGGTGTGTTTAGTGTATTCTGATACTTTAGTTGTGAGAAGAGGCAAAATTGGGTTGATTGGCTCGCTTGCAAAAAACGCCTCTCGCGGGACAGGGCGGCCTGGAATCAAAAGCCGGATTTCTCAAAGAAACCCGGCTTTTGATGACTGGTCATTTTCTCCGACGCGGGGCGAGACGGTTCTTGCCGTAACTGCCGGGCGTGGGCGCGGGGCGTTCGCGTCGCACGTCGCTACGAGGGGCTCCCCGGCCGCGTCCGCTGGAGGCCGAACGGGGCGGCGCGGGAACGGCGTAGTCGAAGCCTGCGATGGTTTCGCGTTTGAGCGGCGCGCCCATGATGCGTTCCAGTTTCTTGATCAGGTCTTCATCTTCGCTGGTGACAAGGGTGAAGGCGTCGCCGGTTTTTTGGGCGCGGCCGGTGCGTCCGATGCGGTGGATGTAAGCGTCGGCGGTGTCGGGCATGTCGTAGTTGATGACGTGCGAGATGCTTTCCACGTCGAGGCCGCGCGCCGCGATGTCGGTGGCGACCATGATGTCGTGCCGGCCCTCTTTGAAGCCTTTGAGCGCGGCCTGGCGTTGACCTTGCGTCCGGTCACTGTGCAGGCTGGTGACGTTGAGTCCGGCGGCCTTAATTTGGCGGGTCAATTTTTCGGCGCGCGAACGCGTGCGGGTGAAGATCAAGACCGAATTGGTGTCGGTGCGTTTGAGGATTTCGAGCAACAGCGCGGACTTGAGGTGCTGCGGCACGGGGTAGAGCGCGTGCGTCACGGTGTAGGCAGGACGGCTGATGCCCATGGCGATGCGCTGTGGATGTTTGAGCGTTGAGGAGGCGAGTTGCTCCACTTCGAGCGGGAAGGTCGCGGAGAAGAGCATGGTCTGACGATGCGCGGGGACGGCCGCGATGATGCGCTTCACGTCGGGCAGGAAGCCCATGTCGAACATGCGGTCGGCTTCGTCGAGAACGAGGATTTCGACCTGGCCCATGCGCGCGTGGCCCGACGCGATCAAGTCGAGCAGGCGGCCCGGGCAGGCGACGAGAATCTCCGCGCCGGTCCGCAATGCCTGGATCTGCGGCCCGGCTCCGACTCCCCCGTAGATGGTCACGCTTTTGAGCCTGGTCCCCGCTGAAAGGACGCGGATCACGTCATGGATCTGCTCGGCCAGTTCGCGCGTGGGCGTGACGATGAGGGCGCGCGCCACGTTGCGCGGCCCGTTGAGTAATTTGTTGAGGATGGGCAGGACGAACGCGGCGGTCTTGCCGGTGCCGGTCATCGCGGTGCCGATCAGGTCGCGTCCGCGCAGGGCGGCAGGCAGGGCCGCCTCCTGGATGGGCGTGGCGGTTTCGTAGCCCGCCTTTTTGATTCCAACCATTAAGCGGGAATCGAGATTGAATTGTGTGAAGTTCACGAGGTTCCTATTCTTCAGAAGTCGAACATTGCCTTGCAGTTGAGATTTCCCTCAAACGAAAACAGCGACAGACTGCTGATGTGGTAATTGGTAATGTGGCAGATTATACCGCAACCCCCACCCTAAACCCTCCCCCAAATCGAAAAACGGATTTTGGGGAGGGAACAATTCACTGATGACTGATCACTGCTCACTGGCCCGATGCGCGCAGCCGCTCCAAATCTCCTGCGGGAAGACGATGCGATTCGAGCCGCGTAGGCGTTCGATGGATAGCCCTGTGTTGAGGTTAATGCCAATTTGCTGATAGGCTTTGTAGGCCAGTTGACTGCAATAGAAGGCGCGCTCGGTCTCCGCGTCGAGGAAGTTGAGATTGTACGGTTTGCCCAATTGTGCCAGGCAATACTCCGCCACCGTCCGGCGCGCCCGCGCTTCTTCCTCCTCCGAAAGTTGCAAGCCATCCAGCGGATACGCCACACCATAGAACGTATCCACCAGCAGGCCGCGCTCGGGCATGGTGTGTTCGGGTTCCCAGAGTCCATTGTGTATTTCAAAGGTCACCACACCCAGCGCGCCCGACTCGATGCAGCGTCCCTCCGGGCCGAGATAGATCGCCACGTGATCCACATCACCGGGGACGAGTCGTCCCACCAGCCGCCAGAATTCGCCGGGCAGGATATCGGGTTTGCCGTTCATCGTGCAAAGGATGTCGCCGGTTTGCAGGGGGACGCCGTTGATCGCGTAGGTGCGGATCATGTTTCTCCGTACTATTATACGGAAAAGGTCTCGACTTGTTTCAGCAGAAATTCGCGGATGCGACTCGCCGTCTGCTTCCACGCGGGTTGACTCACGAACCGACGCCTCGCGCGCAGGGCCAGGCGGGTGAGGAGACCCCGGTCGGACGCGAGTTGCGAGGCGCGAGATGCGAGAGTCGCCGCGTCGTCAGGCTCGATCAGGTAGCCTGTCTCGCCATCCTCGATGATCTCGCCTGCCGCGCCCGAAGTCGTGCCGATGGCGGGCAGACCGAATCCCATCCCTTCCAGGTAGACGATCCCGAAGCCTTCGTACGAGGAGGGGACTACGAGAACATGCGCGCGGCGGAGTTTTTCCACGAGCGGTTCGTTATCGAGGGGGCCGTGAAGAAAGATGAAAGAAGAAAGATGGTTGGCCGCGACCTTTTCTTGGATGGATTTTATGTAAGCAATGTCGGCGCTCAGCGAACCAACCACGTCCAGCCTGTAGGACAAATCGCCCATTTGTCCCAGCGCGTCGAGCAATGTGTGAAGTCCCTTGCGTTCGATCACATTCCCCAAAAACAAAATTCGGAATTCCCTCTCCTTGGCGCGTTCGATGATCTCATCTTCCGAAATCGCCTCCCCAAACCGATCTGTCGGCGGATACGCCACCACCGACGGCTTACTGCTCGCCATTTCACTATTCACTACTCTTTTCGTCGTCTCCGAATTGAAAATGAATCCATCAACTGAATTCAAATATCGTTTCTCGACCAGCCGATAAAAATTGTTCTGCCACCGCGGGCGCGGTTCGGAGGAACGCAGGTGATGGACGAGGGAAATGACCGGGTAGAGATGATCCCGCGCGTTTGCCAGAAGAAGCGAGGGGTGGTTGAGCTCGTCCTGGATGAGGAGGTCAAGATTGGAGGGAAGTCGAAACCAAAAATTATCCGTCAAGTGGGCGGCGTAATTTCGCCAGGGCAGGCTGATGACCTCCACCGTGTCGCCTTGCGCGCGTAAGTACTCCACCAGTTTGCGATCGTAGAGGTAGCCGCCGCTGAGGGCGCCGAGGGAACCGTAGATGAGGAAGCCAAGTTTCATGGTTGCGTAGTTATGTAGTTGCGTAGTTACGTAGTTTCAGAGAGTGAACTATCAAACTACCAAACTATCTAACTTCGTACGCCGCCCACGCGTTTTCGTGTTCCCACAAAACCACTTTGAGCGAGGTGATGTTCGCGGCGCGGATGCGTTCATGCAACGAGGCGGCGAGGATGCGCGCGAAATGTTCGATGGAGGGATTCAATCCGGAAAACTCGGGTTTGTCGTTGAGCATTTGTTCCCGGTAGTAGCCGACGATTTCATCGAGATGCTCTTCAACATCCACAATGTCCACGAGGTAGCCGTGCTGGTCGAGTTCGTTTCCGGTGAGTTGCAATTCGAGAACGTAGTGGTGCGAGTTGGGAAAATTTTCTGGTCCCCAGTCGCCTCCGATGAGGAAGTGACGGGCGATGAAGTCGCGGCGGACGGCGAGGGTGTACATAGACGCTCCGGTTTCAGGTGTTAAGTGTCACGTTCCAAGTATCAGGCTTCATGCGCGGAGAGTTTGATGTTTCAATTCCAGCGCCTCATCCACGCCGCTAACGGGGATGATCTCAGTCGCGCCGCGCGAAAAGGCGAAGGCCGCGTTGGTGAAGGCGCGGATCACGTCAATGACGATGACGAGTCCCGTCGCGGTGCGGCAGGTGTCGAGGTTGGTGTAGTGGAATTTCATGGCAATGAATCTCGGATTCCATGCGCGTTCAATAGGTGAAAATCACTTGAATGGTTTCGTGCGGACGTTCATCCAACAACCGATACGCCTCTGCCGCCTGACTAATCGGAAAGCGATGCGTGATCCACCTCTCCGGCTGGATTCTCGCCAGCGCGTCCCACGCGACCTCGAAGCGGCGCGACTTATCCCAGCGCGCGGACAACTCCGGCGCGATCGTGCTGACCTGCGAGGAGATCAACTTGATGCGCGAGCGATGGAAGGCGCCGCCCAGATCAATGGGGGCGCGCTTCTCGCCGTACCACGAGCCGATGACGACGCGACCCGAAAAGCGCGTCAAGGCAATGGCGTTGTCCAAGGCGTTGGGGTTGCCGGTCAATTCGTAGGTCAAGTCGAATCCGTCCTGCGCGTAGCCGGATAAACGAGAATTTGAGTCGGTGGAAGAGGAGCCGAGCGAGGCGGTAACTTGCGAGCGAAAATCGGTCGCGTCGGGATCCAGCGACGTGTGACGCGTGACGTGCGACCTTTCGACTTTCGACGCGTTCCTTCGTTTTTCATACCGATCCGCCGTCACCAAACATTCCAATGGAAATTCCGCGAGCAACGCGGCGGTGAGCAGGCCAACGACTCCCTGCCCCAAAACAAAAACGCGTTCGCCCAAAATCGGCGCGCCGTCTTGCACGAGGTTGACGGCGGTTTCCATGTTGGGGAGGAAGCAGGCGGATTCAGGGAGTAGTGAGTGGGGAATAGAGAGTAGCGAATCGGGTTTGGCGATAAAGTGAGTCGTATGTGGCTGAAACGCGAAGACGAGTTTGTCGAGCCACGACCTGTCTACGTGCGTGCCTGCATACCTGACTACGCCTACCGCCGCATACCCGTATGCCAGCGGATACTCAAACCGGCCGCGCAGGACCGAGATGGCCGCGTCCGTTTCAACGTCGCGCGGGAAGCGGCCCTGGTAGACGAGCGCCTCGGTCCCCGCGCTGATCGCGGAGCAGAGAGTCTCCACCAACACTTCGTCGTCGCGCAAGGGGGGGAGAGGTTCGTCGCGCAGTTCGACTTGGCGCGGGGCGGTGAAGTACAAGGCGCGTTGCATGAGTCTATTGTACCCCGCGCCCCGCGAGCAAAAGCCCGAGGCCGCCGATGAAAAGATCGCGCGCCCGAATGACGAGCGTCACGCCGATGGCCGCGCCCGCGCTCACGCCGAACGCGCCGAGCGCAAACACCTGGCTCGCCTCCAACGCGCCCAACCCGCCCGGCCACGGAACGAGAAAGGCCAGCCAGCCCGCCGTCCACGCCGCGACGGTTTGCGGCGCGGTGAGTTCGATTTGTAAAAACTGCACGATCAAAACATATTCGCCTACCATTCCGAACGCGGCGAGGGCCGAAACGAAAATGGATGCCAGCAACTCTTTAAGGCGACGCCGACAGAACGCGCCCGCCATTCGCTCGGAGGCGATCAGGAAGCGCGTGACCTTCGTGCGCGGGAAGAGTCGCAGGAGGGCCGAGATGGGGTGGTTGCCGCGTCGCAGGAGGAAAATGTGAATGGGCGGCCACGCCAGCAGGATGACCAAGCCGATCAAATTCAGCGGCGCGGCGTTCCCAGAGAATATGCCCGCTTCGAGGGTGGCCGTCATGCCGAATGCGAGCATGACGAAGTTGGCGAGGAACTCCAACAGTTTGTCCATGAACACGGTGGACGCGGCGCGCGTGTACGTCAAGCCGTAACGATGACGGAGCGCCAATACCTGCAACGGTTCGCCGCCCACCTGCGGCCCGAGCGTGAAGTAACTGACGCCGAACACCGCGACTCGCGCCGCCAGCAACGGAAGATACGGCACGCGCCTCGCCTCGGCGCGCGTGATGATCCACCAGCGCAAGGCGACCAGCGCGTAGATCGCGGCGTTGACTCCTGTCAGCGCGGCGATTTGCCAAAGTCGCAGTTGACGGAGGGTTGACCAGATGTCAGTCAACGGCGCGTTGCGAAGCGCGAGGTAGAGGAGGGCGGTGAGGAGGATGAGCCAGAGGAGGCGGAGGATGATTTTTCGCATGAATGGATTCGGGATGCGAGACAGGAATTGCGTATCTCCTATTCCCTATCTCCTACCACGATTTGCCCCTCTCCCTCCGGTGGATTCTGAATCAACCGCTTCATCTCCGCCAACACTGCTTGGTGGATAACCTGCGTCTCGTTCGAGCCGAGCTCGTTGACATAAATCGGTTTGCCAATCTGCACGCGGATGTGGACATCGTTTTGCTTGAAAACCACGTGCGCCAGCAATTGCAGGGCGGCAGTCATATTCTCTCTTTCTTCTTTCGTCTTCCTTGCTTTGAGCAATGGGTGACTCGCGGAATTTTTTCTCACCACGCCGCGCACGAGGATTGGCACGACCGGGGTCTGCGGCGCCATGCGGAGGAAGACGCCCACGGAGTCGGTCCAATCGTCGAGCGAGGCGAGCGCGCCGGGGTACGCGTCGGGGTCGGGTTCGATGCGGCCGGCCGGGAAGGTGAGGACCGAGCCGCCTCCCCGTAGGTGCGACGCGACCTGCCGGACGAGGGTCATGCGCGCGGCGGAGTCGTCGGTCAGGTAGAAGAGTTGTTTCGAGGTGTTGGGGAGCGCTTGTAAAAAGGGACGGTCGAGGGCGATGATTTTCAAGTCGGGGCGGTCGAGGGCGATGAAGAGGGAGAGAGTGTCGGTCATGCCGGGGTGGTTGGAGAGGGCGAGGAACGCGGAAGTCGGTAAGTTGTCGAGGCCGTAGACGCGCACCTCGCGAACGTAGTGACGGAGCAGGACGCGCGAGCCATCAGGCAGTCCGCGCTCCCCAACCGCGTTGTCGAAGTCCACCATCTGCCCGGCGAAGGTCCGCGCGGGGTTATAAAAGAGTCGGCGCAGGAGACGCGCGAGGAGGGGACGATCCGTCCACCCGAAGGAGGAGACGAGGTCGTCGAGGTTGATTTGGGTGAGGAGGTCGAGGGAGGTCATTCCGGTTCCATCGAAAAATGCAATGGATAGCCTTCCAGTCCCGCCGCGAAGTGGGCTTTGTTGATGCGTCGCTCGGCTTCGGCTTTGGGGAGGATCTGCACCACCGACATTCCGGTTCGATGCGCGGCGAGCATGATCTCCACGGCTTCGGGATAGCCGAGGAAGAAGATGGTGACGAGGATGTGAGTCACGAAGTCCATCGGCGTCACGTCGTCGTTGTGGATGAGGACGCGGTAGAGCGGCTCAAGGACGGTTTCCTGGTCGGGGGTGATTTCGATGGAGGGGAGCATGGGGGTCAGTGATCAGTAATCAGTGATCAGTTTTCAGTGTGCAGAGGAGAGGCGGGTCATTTCGTCGGGGGTGAGGGTGAGGTCGGCGGCTAGGTTGTCTTTTTGATGCTGCGGGTTGAAGGACATGGGGATGGTGATGATGCGGCTTTGGTTGACCAACCACGCCAGCGCGATCTGATGCGTCGTCACGTGATGCGCTTCGGCGATGGCGCGCAGGGCCGGAGGGGAGAGAGTCGCCGGTGGCCGATGGGGGTGTAGGCGGTGAGAAGGATGTCGTTGCGCTGGCAGTAATCCACCAGCCCGTTGCGGACGTAGGCGCGGTCGCGGATGGAGTAGGGGACTTGGTTGGCGAGGATCGGTGTTTCGCGCAGTTGACGTTGTTGATGGACGAAATTTTTGGGGAGGAAAATTATCGCAACACCATAATCATCAAGCGAGGCGCAAAAAATGTGCGAGCGCAATTCGATGCGGTCAACAAATTGGCGAGCGGATACGAATATGTTTTGTTTTACACGCGCTCGCCGGGGCAACGCTTCGCGAAGATGGTGAAGGAATTATAACAGCCCAAGCCCGGCGGTTGGAACAATCACTGGCGCGGCACGGAACGTCCGACGATGCGCTACGAGTTGTTCGGAATCAAACCGGAGACGGGGCAGTGGCGCTGGAGCCAGGCGCGGAGTTTGAAGGCCATCGCAAATTACGAGACGATGCTGCGCGAGATTGGCAAGACCTCCGCCGCGATCACCCAACCGGAGATAGACGCGTGGTTCCTTCGTAAGTCCGAGGCCGGCGAGTCGCCCGACCTGCTGCGCCTCTCGAAGACCGGCAAGCCCGAGCATTACGTCCCGCCCACCGACACGACCCTGCTCAACGATGTCTGGTTCGACCTGCCCGCCAACAGCGCCAATGTGTTGAAGTCCATGTTTGGACGCAAGGTCTTCGACAATCCCAAACCGCTGGGGCTGATCCAACGTCTCTGCCAGTTCGCGGGCCAGGACGCGGTCATCCTCGATTTCTTCGCCGGGAGCGGCGCCACTGCCCACGCCGTGATGGAACTCAACCGCAAAGACGGCGGGACGCGCCAGGTCATTTTGGCGACGAACAACGAAAACGGCATCTGCGCCGAGGTCTGCTACCCGCGGCTGGAGATGGCGATCAAGGGGTATCAGAATGCGAAGGGCGCGTGGGTGGAGGGGCTGGGGGGAGGGTTGAGGTATTACAAGGTGGAAAAGTAAAAGCCCGTCTCGTGAGAGGCGGGCTTTCCATTCACCAATTACCACTTACCAATCACTGCCTCAACTGCTCCTTCGCCATCTTGTAGCCCTTCTCCATTGCGGCGAAATTGTTAGGGATTAGTTTCTGGTGCTTCTCCGGCAAATGTGCCTTCAAGGCGGCCTTGGCATCCTCCAGTTCGATCTCGGGGAAGGCGGCCAGCAGCGCGCCGACCATGACCATGTTGAGTAGGCGCCGGTCGCCGGTCTCTTCGGCGATCTCGTTGCCGGGGATGTAGAGGGTGGTGATGTCGGCGCGCTGGGCGGTGCGGTCCACCATGGACTGGTTGACCACTAACACGCCGCCCGGCTGGATGAGTGATTCGTATTTGTCGAACGAGGGCAGGTTGAGGGCGATGACCGCGGGTGGATGCTTGACCAACGGTGAGCCGATCTCTTCGTCCGCGATGACGACGGTGCAGTTGGCTGTGCCGCCGCGCATTTCGGGACCGTAGGAGGGAATCCACGTCACGATCTTGCCCACGTCCATGGCGGCGTACGCCAACACTTGACCGGCAAACAGCACGCCCTGTCCGCCGAAGCCCGCGATGAGAATTTCTTTTTGCATGTTCACTCCGTTCACACGATGGTTAATGGAGGATGGAGAATGGTCTCCATGATCCATTAACCATGATCTATATCTTGATTTGCGCCACGCCCGCCGCGACCTTGTAATCGCCGAGCGGATAGGCGGGGATCATGTGCTCTTCCACGAACTTCAACGACGCGACCGGCGTCATGCCCCAGTTGGTGGGACAGGTGGAGAGCAATTCCACCATCGAGAAGCCCAGTCCGCGCGCCTGGGTTTCGAAGGCGATGCGGATGGCGCGCTTGGCGAGGCGGATGTTCTTGGGGTCGTGCAGGGAGCGACGCACGCAGTAACCCGCGCCGTCGAGGGTGGAGAGCATCTCGGCCATGCGGATGGGGTAACCCTGCGTCTCCACGTCGCGGCCGTTGGGGGAGGAAGTCGTCTTCATGCCGGGGAGAGTCGTTGGGGCCATCTGCCCGCCGGTCATGCCGTAGTTGGCGTTGTTGATAAAGAGGACGGTGATGTTCTCGCCGCGCGCCGCCGCGTGGACGATCTCGCCCATGCCGATGGAGGCCAGGTCGCCGTCGCCCTGGTAGGTGAAGACGATGCGGTCGGGCAGGACGCGTTTGATGCCGGTGGCCATGGCGGGGGCGCGTCCGTGCGGGGCTTCGACAAAATCGGTGTCGAAATAATTGTAGGCAAACACCGCGCATCCCACCGGCGCGACGCCGATGGTGCGGGGAATCAAGTTCATCTCTTCGAGAACCTCGGCGATCAACCGATGCGCCACGCCGTGCGTGCAACCGGGGCAGTAATGGGTCGGCGTTTCGGTGAAGCCTTCGGGTCTGTCGTACACCAGGTTATTCGGAGCAGGAGTTGTCATGGATACCTCTTGGTACTGCAACATTAATGTTGCGCTACGCGTGTTCCGTCATCCGCTCGAGCCAGGAGTCGCGCGGGTCGGTCCCAGCCGCTATGGGTCCCGCGGCGATGCGTTTGATCTCGCTGAGAATTTCGTCGGGGAAAGGCACCATCCCGCCGGTGCGTCCGTAAAATTCCACGGGGACGCGTCCGCGCACGATGCGTTGGATGTCTTCGAGCATCTGGCCCATGTTCAACTCGGTGACGAGGAACGCGCTGACGCGATCGGCGAGCGCGTCGATGGCCTGGACCGGGAAGGGGCTGACCGTGATCGGGCGCAGCAATCCCACTTTGATTCCCTCGGCGCGCGCCGCGCGCACTGCGGAGAGCGCGATGCGTCCCGACGTGCCGAAACCGACGACGACATACTCGGCGTCGTCGAGAAAATATTCTTTGTAGCGGATCTCGTTGGCCTGGACTTCCTGCCAGCGTTTGGCGAGGCGGAAGTTGGTGATCTCTTCGTCGGGCGGGTTGATGTAGATCGAGGAGAGGATGCGGCGCGGGCGGTCAATGGCGCCGTTGGTGGCCCAATCGAAATTGCGATTCACGATGGATTTCATCTCCGGCATTTCGGCGGGTTCCATGATCTGCCCCACGTTGCCGTCGAGGATGACCATGCAGATCATCCGGTATTTTTCCGCGAGGTCGAAGGCAAGACCCATCAGGTCAACGGCCTCTTGCACGGTGGCCGGCGCGAGGACGATGCGCGGGTAGTCGCCGTGGCCGCCGCCATGCACGGCCTGGTTGTAGTCCGATTGCGAGGGGGCGATGTTGCCGAGGCCGGGTCCGCCGCGCATCACGTTCACCACCACCGCCGGGACTTCGGTGCCGGCGATGTAGGAGAGTCCCTCCATCATCAGGCTCACGCCCGGGCTGGAGGAGGACGACATGACGCGCGCGCCCGCGCAGGCCGCGCCGTAGACCATGTTGATCGCGCCCAGTTCCGACTCGGCCTGCACGAAGGCGCGTCCGAGCTCGGGCATGCGGCGCGAAAGGTATTCGAGAATTTCCGTCTGCGGGGTGATGGGATAACCGAAGTAGGCTTGCAGTCCCGCGCGCACCGCCGCCTCGGCAATGGCTTCATTGCCTTTCCAGAGTTCTTTGGGCATTATCTTCTCCGTTGGTAAAGGTTCTTCTCCAACAAAGATGAAAGATAAAAGATGAAAGATGAATCGGTTTCATCTTTCATAATTCATCTTTCATCTTTTTATGCAGGAACCGCGGCCGCTTTTATCGCCTCTCTATACACCGTGATCGCCGCGTCGGGGCAGACCAGCGCGCAGACGGCGCATCCGGTGCAACCGTCCTTGAACGTGTGCGCGGGGTGGTAGCCTTTTGGCGTGAGGCGCGTCATGTCCAGTTCCATCACGTGTTGCGGACAGGCGTCAATGCAAAGTTCGCAACCTTTGCAGTATTTGTCACTCACTTCGATCCAGCCTTTTACAGCCATTGGTTCTCCTTAGTCTGATAAGTTGGAGCGAATTAGGCGTATCTGCCAATTCGTACCCATTATCACTTTTTTGGAGGGGAGCGGGTAGTGCCATGCGTCATATAGGCGGATTACAAATATCATCCCTTTTTTGGACGCTTCGCCGCCTCGTTCCCGGACCCAAAGCGGCCCGGCCCTATCCGGTATAATCCTGCCACTCACCTTTTCCTCCCCACCTCTCCCATGAAACCTTCCTCTCACTTCTGGGCCGGGGTTCGCGCCGAATTCCCGCTCCTCGTTGGCGTTTTTCCCTTTGGCATGATCTACGGCGCGCTGGCTCTCAACGCCGGAATCCCCATCCTCACCGCGCAGGCCATGTCGTCGGTGGTCTTCGCCGGGTCGTCGCAGTTTGCCGTCGCGCACCTCGTCCACGACTCCACGCCCGCCCTCGTCATCGTGTTGACCATCGCGGTCATCAACTTGCGACACATGCTCTACTCCGCCTCGCTCGCGCCATACATGCATGACCTGTCCATGCGCTGGAAGATTCTGCTCTCCTACCTGATGACCGACGAGGCCTACGCCGTTGCCATCTTGAACTACGAGCGGGCCGGCGCGGCCGCCCTCGCGCACTGGTACTTCTTCGGCGCGGGACTCTCTCTCTGGTTCACTTGGCAAGCCTCCACCGCTCTGGGACTCTGGCTGGGCGCGTCCCTCCCCTCCGAGTGGCCGCTCGACTTTGCCCTGCCGCTCACGTTTATCGCGATGGTTGTTCCCGCGCTGAAGAATCGTCCGGCGGTGGCGGCCTCGCTTTCTGCGGGATTGGTCGCGCTGCTGGCCTATTCGTTGCCGTACAAACTCGGTCTCATCCTCGCCGCGTTGACCGGTATCGTGGTGGGGACGGTGTTGGAAGCGCGCGCAGCGCAAATTGAAAATTTGCGCTACAAGGAGGGGCAATGACCCTCTGGCTGGTTCTGCTCTTCGGCGGTTTGATCACCCTCGGGATGCGATTCTCGTTTGTGTGGCTGCTGGGCCGCTACGAGGTCCCGCCCACGATACGGCGCGCGTTGCGCTACGTTCCCCCGGCGGTTCTCTCTGCCATCGTTGTCCCCGAACTCTTCCTGCGCGAGGACGCGCTCGACCTCAGCCTCGGAAACGCGCGTTTGTTGGCGGGCCTGGTCGTCATCGCCGTCGCCGCCTGGACGAAAAACAGCCTGCTGACGATCCTCGCGGGATTTGTCGCGCTGCTGGTTTTTCAAGCGTTGGTTCGTTGACAAATCCATTTACGCGTAGTAACATTTGCGCCGCTCCACCCATGCCGAGGTAGCTCAGTGGTAGAGCAGGGGACTCATAAGCCCTTGGTCGCGAGTCCAAATCTCGCCCTCGGCACACTGTTTCCAAGTGAAACACTCTTCTCATTATGTGGTGATCTCTAGCGACAGGAGATCACCACGTATTCTTTAAAAACGTTAGACCAGGGACTTATCACACTTTCCCAGCAGGATTATCTGCCCATCATGGTCGAGTCCTTTCTAATCGACCGCAAATCCCAGGGACTTTCCCCCGAAACTATCGAGCTGTACACAAAAAAGTTACAGTACTTTTTAAGGTACTGTGAAAAACTTTCTCTGACGCAGATTTCGCAGATCACCTCGGATTTCATCCGCAGATATTTGCTTGAACTCTCTGAGACACATAATCCCGGCGGCGTGCATGCCTGCTTCCGTCCACTGCGCGCCATGCTGTATTGGATCGAAGAAGAAGAGATCACGCCGGATGGCTGGAAGAATCCGATTCGTCGGGTCAAGGCGCCCAAGCTACCTACCGATCCGATTGAACCGGTCCAAGCAGGAATGCCACGCGGCGTGGCGGGGACATACAAGCCGAAGGTTTAAGGCGGCCGTCACACACCTTCCATGATGAACAAATGGTATTTGTCTCTCGTAGAAGAATGAATATAATAGTATGCTCTGTTGCAAACATGAGATAGGCATGGTAAATTAGCGAGCATGAACCAACGAGAGAGCCGCTACGTCACAGTTGCCAAGATCGCCTATCGCCTAACCAAACAGGCGCTGCCGAAGTATTCTCATGCCAAGAGTCCACATCATTTTGAGTTGCCTCAACTGGCAGCCTGTGTTCTGATGATGTTTTATCTCAACCAGAGTTATCGAGACATGGAAGAGTGGCTTTTGGCCACCGACAAAGTGTGTCAGGCCCTGGGTTTGTCACGCATTCCAGACCATACCACGCTTCAGCGAACGTATCGAAAATTGCGCAAGATGGACTTCGAGAACATGAAGAACCAGATTCTGGAAGAAGAAAACATTCAAGAGAGCGTTATTGCTTCCGATAGCGCTGGTTTCTCGCCTGGCCAAGCCAGTTTGTATTACCAAACGCGCAGTGGGCGAAATACGAACACTGGATCAAAGGCGCGTATGCGGTTGGCGCGGAAAGTCAATACATTCTCTCCTGGCAATCTGGCTATGGACCGAGCAATGATGTTGCTCATTTGAGCGCCTTGAAACGCGGGTGCGCTCGATTTGGCGCTCATAACGAAACTAAGTCATAAACAAATCTTGACAATGTTATTATATTAGGCAAAGATCAAAGCACATCAAGGAAAATACATGAACAAAATCCCAATCCCCCTCCTCGTGGCGTTATTCGCTTTTGCCGTGGCCCTGGGCCTGTTCGTGTACGTAAGCGACGCGGCCGCCTACGCCGGGACCCACCCGGAAACCTGCGCCAATTGCCATGTGATGGACGCCGTGTACGAAAACTACTATCACGCCGCGCACGAAAAATGGGCCGAGTGCGCCGACTGCCACCTGCCGCACGAAAACATCTTTGTATACTACTTCGAAAAGGGACGGCAGGGCATGCACGATGTGTACGTGTTTAGCGCCGGCCAAACCCCCGACATGATCCGCGCCAACGAGCATTCGCAAAAAATCATCCAATCCAATTGCATCCGTTGTCACGAAAAAACGGTCGAGACGGTGATGGCAGGACCGCAACCCTTCGACCGAAATTGCTGGGATTGCCACCGTGCGGTCGCGCACGGCGAACGCGGCGTTTCCACCGTCCCGTATCAAGACTCGAATTTCTATCCTGTCCGATAAATCAAGAGGAGAAGCGTCAATGAAGAATTACACCACTCTGTTCCTGGTCGGCATCATCATTGTGCTGGCCGCTGTCCTTTCCGGCGTGTTGGTATTCATGAAGAACAATCCCCTACAGGAGCGAGGCGTCCAGCCGTTGGTCCAGATCGAAGCGATGGAGCCGGATTCCGCCAAATGGGGAATCAACTTCCCCAATCAGTGGAATTCCTTCCAGAAGACCGCCACAAATAACATTGACACCACCTACGGCGGTTCCTCCAAATTTTCCTGGCTCGAACGCGACCCGCGTCAGGTCATCCTCTTCGCGGGCTACCCCTTCAGCAAGGACTACAACGATGATCGCGGCCACATGAACAGCCTCACCGATGTGCGCGAGACGAAACGTCTCACCCTCAGCCACGAGGATGAAACCAAAACCACGCACGCCACCTGTTACTCCTGCAAATCCTCCGACAATCCCGGTCTGTGGGACGAACTCGGCCTCGAAGGATTTGACGCGATGTTCTTCGATGAGATGACGCCGCGCATCAACAATCCCATCGGCTGCGCCAACTGCCACGAAGCTGAAACCATGCGCCTGATCGTCACTAACCCCTCGCTGGAGATCGCGCTCGAAGCCCAAGGCAAGGATTGGACCGCCTTCACCCGCCAGGAAATGCGCACCGTCGTTTGCGCCAACTGCCATGTGGAATATTACTTCGAAGGGCCGGAAAAAATCCTGGTCTTCCCGTGGGCAAAAGGCACACAGGTTGACCAGATCATAGCCTACTACGAGGAAGAAGGCTTCAAGGATTGGGTCTACCCCGACGCTGGCACGCCCATGCTCAAAGCCCAGCATCCAGAATATGAGTTCTTCACCGCCGGTTCCACCCACTACAATGCGGGCGTCTCCTGCGCCGACTGCCACATGCCCTACCTGCGCGACGGGGCCAGCAAATATTCCAGCCACGATGTGCATAGTCCGCTCATCAACCCTGAGCAGGCCTGCGGACAATGTCACACCGATGTTGAGTACGTGGTCCGCCGCGTGAACTTGATTCAGGATCAGGTGGCCGCCACAAAAATCGCCACCGAGGACGCCATCATTGACGCCATCAACGCCATCAAAGCCGCCGCGGCCAACCCGAACGCCGATCCGGCCCTGCTCGACCAGGCGCGCAACCTGCATCGCAAGGCGCAATTCATGTGGGACTTCCTCTCCGCTGAAAACTCGACCGGCTTCCACAACCCCGAATACGCGCTGAAGATCTGCGCCGAAGCCACCAACCTGGCGCGACAAGCCCAGATGCTGGCCGCGCAGGCCGCGGGCGATCCGTCTCTGCTAGCAACGGGAACCTATTACCCGCCGACTCCAACACCGTAACAAGTTTGCCAAGCCGAGACTTGTAGAGCGAGATAGAATCTCGCTCTACTTTTTTCGGGAACATTTCTCTTTTTGCGTCGTCTTCATGGCAACATATCAAGGAGAAACAACATGAAAAAACACATCCTGCTTACCGTTTTACTTACACTTGCCCTCGCGCTCTCCGCTTGTGGCGCGAAATCGGAACTAGACTCAAACCGCGAAAAATGGGAGGGGCAAAGCGTCACCCATTATCGCTTCGATTTGACAATCGCCTGCTTCTGCCCATTTCGCAGCGTCATGCCCGTGAAGGTGGAGGTGTTGGACGGCAAGATCGTCTCGATAACCGACATCAACGGCCAACCGCTCGATGACTTGTTCCGTTCCACCTTCGAGGAAGCGGGAACAGTCGAGAACCTCTTTGCTCTCGCCGAGGAAAATCTCGCCAACGCCGACAAAGTGGAGATCGTCTACGACGCCACCTACGGCTTTCCCGCCTCCATCGTAGTGGATCGTATCGAAATGGCGATGGACGATGAAATCTCGTACTTCGTGGAAAACTTCGAAGTGTTGGAATAGGCCAGAACACAGAACCCCGGTTTCTCGAAGAAACCGGGGTTCTGCATTTAATTCAGCCACTGTTGGAACAAACCCGCGTCGCGAATGATGATGCGCCGATTCTCCACTTGGATCGCCCCGCTTCGTTCCAACTCCTTGAGGGAGCGCGCCACCACCTCGCGCACGGTTCCCAGCCGCGCGGCCATCTGCTCCTGAGTCCAATGCGCGCCGCTGGCCCCGCTCAAATCGTTCGGCGGGATTTCGTTGATGAGACGCGCCAACCGGTGCGTCACCTGGTAAAAGGCCATCTCGCTGACCTTCACCACCATCCCGCGCAACATCCTGCCAAAATTTTCCAACACCTTCTGCGCGAACTGCGGATGCGCCAACACAAGGCCGCGCAAGGTTTCGCCATCCACCACCCACACGCGGCAGGTCTCCAATGTTTCCACATTGACCGGGTTCAGGCCGCCGTCGAAGGCCGGCACCTCCGCGAACGTATCGCCCTCCTGCAGAATGCGGACAATGTACTGCCGTCCTTGCGGCGAAACGCGAAAAAGCTTGGCGCTGCCTTGCAAAACCACGTACAGCCCGTCGCACGGATCGCCCTCCCAAAAGAGCGCTTCGCTTTTTTCATATTCGCGCAACTGCACGTGCTCTACGATCTGCTCGATTAGGGACGGCGAACAAGTATCGAAGTACTCGTTGCTCCGCAGCAGTTCTATCCGCTGTTTTTTGTCGGTGTGAATTAGCTTCATAAGCAAGGTCCGGATAATAATACAGAATCGCCGCCGCGGTCAATTTCCCAGGGATAGAGGATGAAGGCGTCGGTCACAGCGGCATAATAGTCGGGACGCGCGCTGCCGAACAAATTGCGATACGGATTGAAATGCAACACGCAGGTTTCGGGGAATCCGCCCGCCACCGAAACGCGACTCTTCACCGCCGTGATCGTGCGGCCCGACCCCCACACATCGTCCACGATCAGGGTCGGGCGGCCGCGCAAAAGTTCGTCCGCGGGGAATTGCAGGAAATCGGGCCAGGCCATCAGTTTGGATTGTTCGTTGGCGAACTGCGCCGGGAAGTTGACCGCCGCTGTCAGCACGTGCGTGATGTCCATTGCTTCGGCCAACAACCCGCCGGGGACGATGCCTCCGCGCGTGATCATCACCATCGCGGTAAACTCGCGGCGGAACTGGGGAAGGAGCTGATCTATGAGCCGATCCACTTCCTCCCAAGTGACGACTTCGCGACGCGGTTCGGATTGCACGTTTTTCCTTAATTCAACACAGCCGCCAACGGGGCCGGCGCGGCCACCTGATCGGCTCGGCCCTTCTCCTGCGCCTTCTCCACGTCACGCGCCCAGATGTAAAGGCAGGTGTGGTAGGCCGTGCTGGTGTAGGAACTGATCAGGCTGGAGAGCATGATGAAGAAGAAAAAGATCAGAACGCCGAACACAATGGCGACGATGGACACGGTGACCTCGCCGCCCGAAAGATAGGCCGCGCCCCCGCCCACCAAACCGCCGATAACCAACCCGATCATCGCCAGCGCGAATCCGATCAAGCCAGTAACGAAGCGTACGCCCACCGTGCTGATGCCGATCAACAGAAAGTTGCTTTTGGTGATGTTCCACACGCGCTGGAGGCCGTTCTTGAGGTTCAGGTCGTCAATGACCATGGCCGGCAGGACGAGATACGCGGCCTCCGTCCATAACGCGCTGAGCAGGCCCGCGCCGGCCCGCGCCACCGAGGCGCCAATTCCACCGCGCCGGTTGCGGTTGGCCGCGTTCTTGATCAGGTTGACGACTGTCGAAGCCGCGGCCAGGGTCAGGATGTCCCAAAAATCGCGGCGTACGATGGCCCAGGCTTTATCCATACGGCCATCGCCCTCGGAAAGGTAACCGTAGATCAGGTATACGGTCATCGCGGAGAAGATGTAACTGACGATGAATTGCACAAAGATCAGGATCGCCCCCATCGCGAAGAGAACCGCCTGCCCGACCGTGCTTTCCGTTCCCAGCAACACCCCCGCGCCCACAATCGGAACGATGCCCACGACAGAAACGAGTCCGCCCACCACCAGCGCGTACAACGACGGCTTCAGCAGGTCCTTGTCTTTGAAGGCCATCTGCCAGGCCTGCTTCAAAAAATTCCAACCGCGACGAAAGGCTTCCATTGTTTCTCCTTTGGTATATAGCGGATTATAGCAAATTATTTTCGCAGCGCGACGATCAGGCCGTCGCGAACCGGCAGGAGACCGGCGACCCACTTCGGGTCACGCGTGACGCGGCGCGTGAACTCGCGCACCCCTTCCGTCGCGACCGACCGATCCGAGGCGTCGAAGATGCGTCCGTGCCAAAGCATGTTGTCAATGATGAGGACGCCGCCGGGCCGGAGTTTTTCCTCGATGACCGGAAGCGAGGCGGGATAGCCCTCCTTGTTGATGTCGTTGAAGATCAGGTCGAACGGGCCGTCGGTCGCGCGTAACGTCTGAACGGCCTCGCCCACCCGATACGTGACCAGCGACCCGTAGCCCAACGCGTCGAGGTGACGCCGCGCCCGCTGCGAGAGGTCGTCGTCCCACACCACGTGGAAGACCTCGCCGCCGCCGTTCTCTTGCACGGCCCTCGCGAACCACGCGGTGGAGTAGCCGTAGCCCGAGCCGAGTTCGAAGATGCGTTTCGCGCCGATCATGCGCGCCACGAGGTAACAGAGGTAGCCCGACGCCGGGCCGATGATGGGAAAGTTCGTCTTGGCCGCGATTTCTTCCATCGCCTGCATTTCGGCTTCGCGCGGCGGGACGAGGCTGTCGAGGTATTGCGAGACTTGCGGGGAGAGAGGTTCGGTCATGTTGGCTCCGCTAAAATGGCTTGAAGACCATCAGCCACAAAACAACAGCGGGAACGCCATAGCCCACAATAATCAACGAATGCACATTGATCGTTTTGATGTGCGCTGTAACCGCTTCGACGCTGGCGGGCGCCTCGGCGGGCAATTCGTTGAAACCGCGCATATAGGGCAAACCGACGAGGCGGCGTAATTCCTTGTAGCCTTTTTCGTTGAACCAGCCCATGTAAAACGTAACGAACAACATCAGGATGATCGACGACCAAATCCAACCTTTGTCCCAAATGCCGATAATGAAGGGCATGGTCAACCCTGTCAAACCCATGACCACAAACGAAAGCATGTACACCTGGAACATCGAAACCGAAAGATCGAGCATGGCGCGAACGCGGGCGAGATCGGTTTCCTTGCGCACACGAAACGCCATTGCGACCGATGAGCCGTGCGCCATAAAGAACGTAATTGCCGACAGCACGTGCAGGAAGATCAACCACTTGTTAAACATCTTGTCTCCTATTACCGATAAAAGGTGGAACAACCGGCGCATTATAACAAACTAATCGGCTCGGTTTCCACGCGCCAATTTTCCAGCGGTAGGTCGCGCAGCAACGCGACCGGCTCCGGCCCGCGCAGGATGACTTGCCAGCGAAAAAGACCGTCCATTTTTGCGAAGAAACACGGGACCGCAGAGACAGTGGTCAGTGTTCGGTGATCAGTGATCAGTTTTTGTTTCAGCAATTCGAGAACGCGTTGCGCTTCGGCTTCGGCTTTGGCCGCGTCGTAATGACGATATTCGAGTCGCGCTAACTTCGCGTACGGCGGATATCCCAACTGTTGGCGGTAGTTCGACTCGATCTGCTGGAAACCGTCCACGTCATGCCGCGCGGCGGACTGGATGACGTAGTGATCGGGCGCGAAGGTTTGCAGGATGACGCGTCCGCCGCGCGACGAACGTCCGGCGCGACCCGCGACTTGTGTCAGCACTTGAAAGGTCCGCTCGGCGGCGAAGGGATCGGGGAGGTTGAGTCCCACATCGGCTAGAACGATTCCAACGAGAGTCACGAGCGGAAGGTCGAGACCTTTGGCGAGCATTTGCGTTCCGATCAGCACGTCGGCTTGATGATTGGCGAAGTGGGTTAGGATGATCTCGTGCGCGTCCTTTTGGCGGGTGGTCTCCCAGTCCCAACGGAGAGTCCGCGCCTGCGGGAACATGGCTTGCACGTCCGCTTCCACTTTCTCGCTGCCGAGTCCGTACTGACGGATCTGCTCACTGCCGCAGACCGCGCACTTTTTGGGCATATGTCTTTGATAACCGCAACGATGACAGAGTAAGTCGAAAGTCGCAGGTCGAAGGTCGCCGACGTTTGACTTTTGACCTTTGACTCCCAGATCAACGTGATAGGTGAGCGGCGTGTCGCAGTTGGGACATTTGAGGGTCGTGCCGCACTCGCGACAAAAGACGTAGGTGGCCGTGCCGCGGCGGTTGAGGAAGAGGATGGCCTGCTCGCCGCGTTGGAGGGTCTCCGCCAGGGACTCGGTCAACGCGCGGCTGAAGACGCTGCGATTGCCCGACTTGAGTTCGGCGCGCAAGTCCACGATGGTGACGGGAGGGAGTGGCGAGTCGGTGACGCGTTGAGGCAGGGAGAGGAGGCGGGTGTCGCCCCCCTCTTTCTCTCCCCCCATTTTCTCCGAAAATGGGGGGAGATGGAGGGGGGTCGAATGGAAGCGTTGTTCGATGGTGGGAGTGGCTGAACCCATCACGCAGACCGCGCCGCACAGGCGGGCGTATTCTTGGGCGGTTGTGACGGCGTGATAGAACGGCGGGTCGGATTGGTAGTACGAGGCGTCGTGACACTCGTCCGCGACGATCAGGCCGATGTTGGGAAGCGGCGCGAAGAGGGCCGAGCGCGCCCCAATGATAACTTTCAGTTTCCCGGCGCGGGCGCGACGCCAAGTGTCGTAGCGCTCGCCCTCCGAAAGTTTCGAGTGGACAAGTCCCACCTGTCCCGGAAAGCGCGCCAAGAAGCGGCGGACGGTCTGCGGCGTGAGCGCGATCTCCGGCACAAGGATAATGGCCTGCCGTCCCTGCTTGATGGTCTCTTCGGCGGCGCGCAGGTAGATTTCGGTTTTGCCCGACCCCGTCACTCCATGCAAAAGGTAATTGGTAACTAGTAACTGGGGATTGGAGAGCGCGGCGAGGATTTCGGTCAACGCGATTTCTTGCTCTTGCGTCAGAGTTACTTCACTGCTCTCTACTCCTCTGCTCTCTACTCTCTCCAGTGGATCTCGAAAAATCTCGCTCTCGAACAACCGTATCAACCCGCGCTCTTCGAGTTCCTCCAGGTCTGCCAGATTACATCCGCTCTCGGCGTAGACCCACGACAGGTTGACCGCCTCCACCGCACGGACGAGGAACTGCAGGGCGCGCTGACGTCGCTCCAGCGTTTGCTTTGTCGAACCGAGGTCGGGCATGGACGCTTCGGCCTCTTCGGGGGTGGCGGCCAGCTGCGCCACGCGAATATACTTCGGCCTGACGCGCGGCGGAGGCAGGACGGAATGGGTCGCCAAGACTCCTTTCCTCACCAACGCCTGCGCAGGCTTCCTCCAATCCACCTTCGCGAAGTGACGGTCAATCTGCCGCCCGCGCAAACTGCCTCTCTCGTTCAGCAAGTCAACGAGTCGTTTCTGCACCACTGATAGCTGATCACTGATCACTGATAACTGATGACTGATCACTGAAAACTGTGTGTCCGCCTGCTGACTCAACCCCACCGGCAACATCAACTCCACCATCGCGGCCAACGGTTGCAGGTAATGGTCGCTCATCCAACGGGCGAGGAAAATTTGCGGGGTTGTCAGAACCGGCACGGGGTCCAGCAACGATTCGAGCGGACGCGTCCCCTCGACGGAGGCGCGCTCGACCAGTTCCAACGTCACGCCCTGAACGGTCTGCTTGCCAAACGGCGCGGTGACCAGCGAGCCGACCGCGATCTGGGTCGCGATCCCCGGCGGGATGGAGTAGTCGAACACGCCGCTCACGGCGGGCAGGTTGACAGCAAGACGCGCAAACATGGGATGATTATAACCTTGTGGATTGATATAATTGTCGCATCGTCCCACCATCAAGAAACGGAGACACCATGAGCGTAAGCATCTTCATCGTCGCGGCCATCGTCGGAGTCGTCATCATCGCGCTGTTGATCCCTGTTTTCCGCAAATCGAACGCGGTTGACCTGACCTCCCCCACCAATGAAAAACCCGAATACATGCGTGAGTTGCCTCCCGCCGAAACCATGGCCAAGACTCTCGCGGACGGCGAAGGCATCACGATTTTCGATTACGAACATGGCGAAAAATTGGCCGCGCCTTTCGCCGAGCAGATCGAAGACATTATGCGCGCCAAAATTCAAGCCGACCCCGAACTCGCCGAAATGGGATACGTGATCGACTTCGGCGCGGACGCCGACCACACCCTCGAAATTTGGGTGAACGACAAGAAATACAAAAGCATCTCCGACCTCCCCGACGAGCGCCTCAAACAAGTCATGCGAGAATCCGTCCGGCAGTGGAACAAATAGCGATAGCCCCTAGTGGGTCTTTTCTTGCTATAATCAAATCATCTTTTCTCCCCATACATCCATCACTGCGAGGGCGTTCTTCCCGGCACTTGCACATGCACGCACACCTGCCCTGGCGCAAGTGCAGGTGTCGTCGAGAAGACCACTCTCCTCGCAATGACGAAATTTACTCGTGTATGCGCGGTAGCAAAATCATCTTTAGCGGTTGGGCCGGCGTCTCACAGGGA
>CAZVAX010000042.1:0-17834 GCA_964625215.1 uncultured Anaerolineaceae bacterium
GGTTAACGCACAAGCAAAAACAACTTCCGTCATTGCGAGGAGGGCGATCTTCCCGACGAAGCAATCTCCTGGCGTGGGCGGGGATTGCTTTGGGCGAGTATGCCCTCGCAATGACGCTATATATTTTTGAACAAATCCAGAAAATGGATGACCGTCTCTATGCCGCGATAAAAATTCGGGATGAAGAATTTTTCGTTTGGCGAGTGGGTGCGATCATCGGGCAGACCGAAGCCGATCATCACAATGGGTATTTTCTGGCCGGGTTTGGAAAGAACATTGATCATGTCGTGGACGATTGGCAACGACCCTCCCCCGCGCAGGAAGAGGGGTTTGGAGCCGAAACCTTTTTCGTAGGCGATGGCCGCGGCTTGTACGGCGGGGGATTTGTAGTCAATCTTGACGGGATGCGCCTTACCGATGGCGCGCACGTCGAGTTTGACGGTTGGCGGGCAGAGGGAGTGTAGGTAGGTTTTTAGCGACTCGAAAATCTCGTCGGGGACTTGGTTCGGGACGAGTCTCATGCTCACTTTGGCGGTCGCCTTCGACGGGATGACGGTCTTTGAGCCTTCGCCCGTGAACCCACCCGAGAGTCCGTGGATTTCGAACGTCGGTCGCACGCTGACGCGCTCTGCGAGCGGGTAACCGATCTCGCCGCCGAGCGCGGGCGCGCCGGTGAGGTAGAGTCCGATCTCTTCGTTGATGGGAGCCTGCGCGATCAGGGCGCGCTCTTCGTCGGTCAGTTCCTCCACCTTGTCGTAGAAATGCGGAATCAAGATTCGGCGCGTCTCGCCATCTTGCAATTGCGCCAACAAGCGGACCAGCACATTGAAGGGATTGTCCACCGCGCCGCCGAAGGTTCCTGAGTGCAAATCGCGGGCGGGGCCTGCCGCTTCGATTTCGGCATAAACGATGCCGCGTTCGCCCCACATCACGATTGGATGTTCGGGGTCGAGCATGTCCTGGTCGGCGATGAGGATCGCGTCCGCGGCGAGTTCGTCCGCGTGGGCGCGGATGTAAGGGAAGAGGTCGGGGCTGGTGATCTCCTCCTCGCCTTCGAGCAACACCTTCACGTTGACCGGGAGCTTGCTGCTGGTCTTGAAATAGGATTCCAACGCGGCAAGGACGGCGAAAGCCTGACCTTTGTCGTCCGATGCGCCGCGCGCATAGAGGTTGTCGTCTTCGATGACTGGCTCGAAGGGAGGGCGTGACCATTCCTCGTCCGGGTCGGTGGGTTGAACGTCGAAGTGACCGTAGATCAACAGGGTGGCGGGCGACCCTTCGACTTCGCTCAGGACAGGCGGGTGACGGGCGTCAAGCCATTCCGCGTAGACGATGGGATGACGCGCGGTGTCGCGAATTTCGACGCGGGTCATGCCCATGTCGCGGAGAGTATGCGCGGCAAACTCGGCGGCGCGACGAACGTCCGCGGCGCGCTCGGGGAGGGTGGAAACGCTCGGGAGGCGCAACCAGTCACATAGTCGCGCAAGATGCGAGGCGCGGTTGGCGCGGGCGTAGGCGAGGGCGGAGTCCAGCATGGGAGGAGAGTCCACCACAGAGCGCACGGAGTCCACAGAGATTTTTGAATCTCCGTGCGCTCTGTGATCTCAGTGGTTAGACGGTCTTGGGCGTGAGGAAGTAGAACGCGATGGCGAAGAACAGCACCAGCGCGGCGGAGAGCCAGACGGTGGGGTTGGTGATGCCGACTGTGACGGCGTAGCCCATCATGGTCAGGAAAGCGACGGAGTTGTCCCACACGGCGTAGCGGATGATGTCGCGATTCTTGACCGGGTTTTGGTAGGCCAGCCAGTAGAGGAAGACCAGGCCGATTTGGGTCGCGCCAAAGATGCGCATGTAAAAGGGCGGGTCGGGGATCTGTTCGCCGAGCATTTTGAGGAAGGACTCGGGGCCGAGCAGGGTGGGTAAACCCCAGAGAAGCGCGACAACGATGATCTTGAAGATGAGGACGCGCTTGAGCCAGGTCAGTTTGGTTTCTTCGTTCATGTGAGTCTCCTTTGGATATTTTTTAACCACGAAGGACACAAAGGGAGGGCGGAAGTTATATCGCGGCGCTTTTTTCCTTCGTGATCTTTGTGTGCTTCGTGTTTAAGGTTTTTTACTTATGTGTCTCGCGGCCGAGCGGATATTTGTACATGCAGAACGCGGTGATGAGCGCGGCGAGGATGGGCGTGCCGCCGATCATAAAGCGGATGCCGTTGATCGCGCTCGCGGTCTGAATCGCTTCGCCCGCCACGTATCCTGCGGCAGACATGACCGAAGCGAACAACACGCCCTGCGCCGAAAAGGCCAGTTTTACGATGCCGCCGTTCATGCCGAAGAAGATTCCCTCGCGGCGATAGCCGTGTTCTTTCTTCGCGTCGTCGTCAATGATCTCGGAGATGACGGGGAAGGGCATGATCATGGAACCCGCCAAGCCAGGCGCGACGAGCAGCGTGCCAGCCAGTCCGGAGTAGAAATCATTGGCAAACATCATGATTGCCAGGCCCGGGATGAAAACCAGCGCGGCGATGATCCACGTGCGGCGGTAGCCGAGTTTGAGGACGATCGGACGCCAGATGAACAGGCAGGGAATTGCCAGCACGATTGCCAGCCCAAGCAGGACGGCCTCCGCGTCGCCCGCGCCAAGTTCCATGCCGAACACGTCCACAGGTTGTTGAATGCCCAGCGCGTACTTGCGCCAGAAGGGGAGCATGGCGCCCAGGGCCAGCCAGATGTATTCCTTGGCGATGTTCGCGCCGAGGAACCAGCGGAACGGAATGGAAGACAAAACCACGCGCAGAGACTCGCGCAAGCCGAGTTGCACTTCCTTGTCGTTGATGGGTTTTTCCTTCACGCCGATCATGGCGATCAGGTAGCCGACGCCCACCAGTCCGCCCATGATCGCGCCCATCATCAGGTAGCCGACTTCCTCGGCGAGGATCGGGGCGAGGATGTACGAAAGCAAAAGCGCAATCGTCGCCAACACTTCGCGCGTGGCCGAAAGGTCGACGCGGTCGCGCGCCGTCGGCGCGACTTCGGGGAAGAGCGCGTTGTAGGCGATGATCGTCAGGCTGTAGAGCGTATCGAAGATGAACAGGATCATTAAGAAGTACGCGGCCAGCAACCACGGCGGTTGCTGGGGAGGCGTCCACAGGAAGAAGAACGACAAGCCCAGCGGGATCGCGCCGAACGCCACGTACGGAACGCGCCGCCCAAATTTCGAGCGCGTGCGGTCCGAGAGTTGTCCCATGAGCGGGTCGTTGATCGCGTTCCACAGCCCGTAGATCGTCCACAAAATTCCTGCCGTGGCCGCGTTCAAGCCGAGGATGTCCACGTAATAGAATTGGATGCGATTGCCGAACACCTGGTAGGCGATGGTGTTGGCAAAATTCCCCATCGAATAACTGATGTGTTTGACGGTTCGTTTCATGTGCATGCTCCTTGGGTGTTTCGCAATTTGGCAAATTGCGTTACAGAAATGCGAAGCCTTCTCCTCGATAGGTTTTCACTGTGTCAATAATTCGGCCCCTTTGAATCAGAATCAGTTCATTGAATCGCTCGCATAATTCTCCCGCTTTTGCGTGTTGAAAAAATATCGGATCGCCCAACTCGAGTCGCGGCGCGCCGCGCGGGACGACCAACGGGGTCTGCGTTTCGCCCGCGCCTTCCAGGTCAACGAACTTTAATCCCACCGGCATGACCGGTAAAGGCAATTTGCTTTTCTTGATCTCGCCGCTCGCCACGTAGCCCCCGCCCGCGCACGTGACCATGCCTTCCTTCGGCCTGCGAACCACCTGCAACGCGAAGAACCCCGACGGCTGAAATTTCACCTCGCGGAAATGATGAAACAACCCCGAGGCGTACAACCCCGATCCAATGGTAGATTCTGTGACCGACTCATCGCGCAGCGTGCTGACCAGACTCCCGCTCCCGCCTCCGTTGACGACGCGCAACTCCGCGCCCTCGCTTCGCACGGATTTCATAACGGCCGCGCGCCTCTCAGAGAGTTCCCTCACCGAGGCGTTCTTCAGCGCGCGATAGACGAAGTTTCTCGCGCCCGCGCCGGGGACGTCATCGCTCGTCCCCGCGATGTGACCCTCGTAGCCCATGAGCGAGTCAATCGTCACGTGCGTCATTGTCTTCGCGCGGCGAATCAAGTCCAGCGCCTGCTCCGGCGTGCGGATGGGACTGCGACGCAAACCAAGATGAATCGAATCATTGCCGAGCGGACGGTAGGCCATGTCAATTTCGAGGCAGGCGTTGAGAATGACTGCGCGCTGTTTCCCCGTTTCGTTTAAGATGTTCAGATGCTCATTACAGTCCACCATCACCGAGACTTGTTTGCCCTGCTTGGTCAGTTGCCCCAAGATATCCATGTCCGTGGGCTGGACGGTGGGATAGGCGAGGATAAAGTCGTCGTGGCCGCGCGAGGCGAGGTAGGCGGTCTCTTCGGCAGTGAAGGTCAGGAAGCCGCGCAAGGCCGCGGACGGATGGGCCAGGAGTCGCTCCATGAGGGGCAGACACCGCAGGGACTTGGTTCCGATGCGGAGGGTTTTGTGCGCGGCGCGGGCTTTTTCGGCGGCATAGTCCGCGTTGGCGTCGAAGGAGTCCAAATCCACGAAGGCCAGAGGCAGTCTCTGGTTTCGGAAAATCTCTCGCAGGGATTCGTACCGCTGGTTGGTGAATTCCATGCCGTGACTGATAACACTAAGGGAGGGCGGAAGTGACTTGATTTTATCAGCGGGTTTATAATTTGGATAGTTACGAGGAGATTCCATGAACCGCAAACCCCGCGTTTTAATCCCCCTACCCAACCGTGACTTTGACCCGACCGAATCGGCCACGCCCTGGCGCGTGTGCATGGAGCGCGGCTGGACATCCACCTTCGCCACCGAGAATGGCGCGGTGGCTGCGGCCGACTCCCGCCTGTTGATGGGTTTTGTGCGCGGCCCGCTCGGCGCGGGAACGATGGGCCTGCGCGACTACAAACGGATGGTCGCCGCGCCCGAATACCAAAAGCCGATCACGTACGCGGACATCAACGTGGACGATTACGACGCGCTGTTGCTCACCGGCGGTCACGCGCCGGGGATGAAGCAATTTTTGGAAAGCAAAGTGTTGCAGAGGAAAGTGGTGGAGTTTTTCAAACGCGACAAAAGCGTGGGCGCGATTTGTCATGGCTTGTTGGTGTTGGCGCGCGCCATTGACCCCGACACGGGCAGGAGCGTCCTCTACGATTACAAGACCACCTCACTGACGAAAATTTTGGAGCGGATCGGATACGCCTCCACCTTCTGGTTGTTGGGACGAAGATTCCGCACCTACGACGCGTACGTGGAAGACGAGACGCGCGCCGCCCTACGCGACGCGAAGCAATACTCCGCCGGCTTTCTGTTCCTGCCGCACGTAGTTGTGGACCGAAACCTGGTCACTTCGCGCTACTGGCTGTTTGACGCGATACCGTACTCGGTCAAGTTCGCGGAGATGGCGGAAGCGCGAGTCTAGGGTGGAGCCGGTTCGGAGTCGGGTGAGGCGTCCTTGTGCGGGCGGAAGCGGTCGCGCAGTCGTTGGAGCGGACGGTCAACGAGCAAGACAATCAACGCGGAAACGACAAGAACGACCGGGTAACTGTAAACGAAGATGGGATAGCCGCGCGGCGCGAGTCCGGGAATCTTCAAAAAGATGACGAAGGCCACCAGCCACTGCGCGATGAACATCGGATAGGTCAGGTCGCCGAGAAGTTTGTCCGCCTTTTGGAAGAACGGCGATTTGACAGGACTGAGCGCGAGGAGAGCCACGAGCAGGGTCATGGCGAGGGTGTTGAGGTAGAAGCCGTACTCGTAACGATACGCGGAGGGCGTGAGGCCGGGCATGGGATTGAGTAGGAGGAACGCGATGGTCAGCAGGGCCAGCCATTTCTTGCGCGGCTCGATGAAGGCTTTGAGTTTGTCGAAATAAAAATAAACCAGCGCGCCGAGCGCGAAGGGCAAGAGCGCGGCCGGCGCGCTTTGATACCGCCACGTGAAATTCCAACCGAGCGCCAGGGTGAGCATGGAGAAGCCGAAACTCGCGGCGGCAGCGATGAGCGCGTTGCGCCGACTGCGCGCGATGAACAACCACAGCGCCACGTAGCACACCAATTCCACCGCCACCGACCAGGCCGGAGGCACGACGCGGAATTTCATGTCGTAGAACGCGAAGGGGACAAGCGTGAAGTTGCCGAGCATGTCAATCGGGCGCAGGCTGTAGGCCATGGCCTCGTGAAACCTCCCGACCTTGCCCGGAAATTGCAACACCACCGCCAGCGACGCGAAAAAAACCAGGTAGTAGATCGGCAGGATTCGCAACAGCCGGTTCGCCCAAAAATTTTTGCTCCCCGCCTTGCTGAATCCGTAATTGCGATTCAGGCCGTAGGTCATCAGGTAGCCGCTCATAATGTAAAAGCCGAATAGCGAAACGTATCCATACGGCCACAAGGCGCGGCTGTCGGTGAGGTGGAGGAAGATGAACGCGGAGGCGAGGATGAAGCGCAATACACCAAACATGAAGGGGTCTCTTTCGTAGCGATTGTCATTGCGAGCGCAGCGAAGCAATCCCCTCCGTTGCGCGGAGATTGCTTCGTCGGGAAGAACGCCCTCCTCGCAATGACGGACGCAATTTTACCTGATAAAAGTGGTATCCTTGCCGCATGTCACCGTTACTGCGCCTGCGCGCCTTCATCAAACCCTACATCCCCCAAACCATTCTCAACCTGATTTTGCTCCTCTCCATCACCGGACTCTCTCTCTACGTCCCGCGCGTGATTCGACAGGTGATTGACGTAGGACTCGCCTCCGGCGACTCGCGTCCACTGATCGACTCGGCCCTCATTCTTCTCGGACTCGGGGCGGGCTCGGCCCTGCTCGGACTTGGTCAGCGCTACCTGGCGGAGTGGATCGCGGCGCGCATCGGCTATGACCTGCGTAACCACATGTACGATCACATCCAACGCCAGGCTTTCACGTATCACGACCACAACCAAAGCGGACAGTTGATCTCGCGCTGTATCGAGGATGTGCGCTCCATCGAGCGCTTCGCCGGTTCCGCCATCGTCGAGACGGTGCAGTTCCTGTTGTTGACCGTGGGCATTCTCTGGCTGATGTTGGCCGCCAATGTCAAACTTGCCATCATCGGCCTGTTGCCCATGCTCCCGCTCATCGCCATGACCGTGGAATTTGGCACGCGCATTGGCAAACTTTTCTTTTTGGTGGACACTGCCGTGGGCGAGGTCTCGAACCGCTTGCAGGAAAACGTCAGCGGCGTGCAGGTGGTGCGCGCCTTCGCGCGTGAACCCTACGAAACCGAGCGCTTCCACGTCGCGAACATGGTGGTCTTCAGGCATTGGGTCAAGGTGATTGACGAGTGGGCGAAGATCATGCCGACCTCCAACTTTTTGATCGCCCTCGGCACCATCCTCCTGCTCTGGTTCGGCGGACAGATGGTTATGGCTGGACAAATCACCCTCGGCGAGTTGGTGGCCTTCAACTCCTATGTGTTGATGTTGGGCGCGCCCGCGCAACAATTGACTCAACTGGTCAACGCGGCGGGCGAGGCTTCGGCGGGCGCGCAACGCGTCTTTGAAGTGCTGGATCACGCGTCGGAGATTCAGTCGCCCAAGGGCGCGACCGTGCTGGGTCAACTGCGCGGGGAGGTGGAGTTCCGGGACGTGGCGCTCAACTACAAGGACGAGAAGATCGCCGCGTTGGAGGGGATCAGCCTCAGGGTCGAGCCGAACCGAATTGTCGCGTTGATGGGACAGACCGGTTCGGGCAAAACGTCGCTTGTCAATCTCATCCCGCGCTTCTACGATGTCACGTCAGGTAGCGTGCTGGTGGACGGACACGATGTCCGCGAACTGGACTTGGTCTCCCTGCGCAAGCAGATCGGACTGGTGTTGCAAACGTCGCTGTTGTTCTCGGATACGATCAAAGCCAACATCGCCTATGGCCGCCCCGACGCCACCGACGAAGAAGTGTTCGCCGCGGCGCGCGCCGCGCAGGCGCATGAGTTCATCACGGAACTGCCGGAGAAATACGCGACCGTGGTGGGCGAGCGCGGCGTGACCCTCTCGGGCGGACAGCGCCAACGCGTGGCCATCGCGCGCGCCCTGCTGATGGACCCGCGCATTTTGATCTTGGACGACTCGACCTCCTCCGTGGACACGCAGACCGAGAAGTTGATCCAGGCCGCCCTCGACACGTTGATGGAAGGACGCACCACCTTCGTCATCGCGCACCGCCTCTCCACTGTCCGCCGCGCCGACCTGATCGTGGTGATGGACAAGGGGCGCATCGTCCAGACCGGCACGCACAAGGAATTGTTGCGGCACGGTGGGCTGTATCGTCAGATCTACGATTTGCAATTGAAGGGACACGAAAAGTTTAGCGAAGAGATGGAAGAGTTGGGTCAGGTGGAGTTTGTCCAAGCGCGGCGAGAGAGTGAGGAGATGAAATGACCCCCATCACCCCTCCCGCTTACGTCGTTCAATCCGAGGAAGCCCTCGATAAAGGCTACGATCCCAAGATCGTACGCAAACTCTTGCCGTTCATCTATCCGTACCGTAAAGAGTCCATCGCCGCGCTGTTGTTGAACATGATCGCCACCATCGCTGGCGTCTCCGGGCCGTACTTCGTCAAGGTCGCGCTGGATGACGGCCTCGCCAAAAGCGACGTGCTTGTGTTGCGCAACACGATGTTGCTGTACATGCTGGTCATGCTCATCCAATGGGGCTTCAACTATGCGCGCGTCGTCATCATGTCGCGCGTCGGCCAGCACATTTTGTTCGACGTGCGGATGAGAATGTTCGAGCATCTGCAACGTCTCTCGCTCGGCTTCTATTCCCGCTTCTCGGTCGGGCGCGCCATCACGCGCGTCATCAACGACGTTGGCACGTTGCGCGAGTTCATCACCTGGGCCATGCTCGCCATCGTCCGTGACGTGTTTGCCATCGTGGGCATTGTCGTTGCCATGCTGGCGCTCGATGTGAAACTTTCGTTGCTCACGTTCGCGGTCATGCCGTTCATGGCGCTCGCCACCTACCTCTTCCGCAAGGCGGCGCGGCGCAACTATCGCAAAGTCCGCTCGGCGATCTCGTGGGTCAACTCGGTGCTGGCGGAGAACATCAACGGCGTGCGCGTGGTACAGGCCTTCAGCCGCGAGACTCACAACTACGGATTCTTTCGCGACACCGCCAACCGCTACCACCTTGACGTCAGCCTGGACGCGGCGCGCACGGCCGCCTTCTTCACCCCGGTCGTGGACATCCTCGGCGCGGTCGCGACCGCCCTCGTGGTCTGGATCGGCGGCACGGCGGTGTTGGGCGACACGATCACTGCGGGCGTCCTCGTCGCGTTCGTCCTGTACATTGACCGCTTTTTCGAACCCATCCGCGACCTCTTCCGTCGCTTCGACACGCTGCAATCCACGATGGCCGGGGGCGAGCGAATCCTCCAGTTGTTGGAGACCCCGATCGAGGTCCAGGATGAAGCGGGCGCGCGCGAGTTGCCATCCATTCGCGGCGACGTCCGCTTTGAGCATGTCTCCTTCCATTACTCAGACGATCCGACTCCCGTTCTGACCGACCTCGACCTGGACATCCGCGCCGGTGAGACGGTCGCCCTCGTCGGTGAGACGGGCGCGGGCAAGACCACCTTCGTCAAACTCGTGGCCCGCTTCCACGACCCGACCTCGGGCCGGGTCTGCGTTGACGGAGTGGATCTACGCACCGTCACGCAGGCGTCGTTACGAAAACAAATGGGCATGGTCTTGCAAGACCCCTTTCTGTTCAACGGCACGGTGAAGGAAAATATCTTGTTCGGGCGGCTCGACGCGTCGGATGAGGAAGTGATCGCCGCCGCGACCGCCGTGGGCGCGCACGAGTTTATTGCCAACTTGAAGAACGGCTACGATACCTCGGTGGAGGAGGGCGGCGTTCTGCTCTCGGTGGGACAGCGCCAACTGATCTCGTTCGCGCGCGCCCTACTGGCCGACCCGCGCATCCTGATCCTCGACGAAGCCACTTCATCGGTGGACACGCAGACCGAGCAGGTCATCCAATCCGCGCTGGCGAAACTGCTCCACGGACGCACCGCCTTCGTCATCGCGCACCGACTCTCCACCATCACCAACTCTGACCGGATCGTGGTTATCGAGGATGGAGTCATTGTTGAGCAGGGAACTCATGCCGAGTTGCTGGCGCGGAAGGGCGAGTATTTCGAGTTGTATAGGACGGGATTTCAGGAATAGAATACCTTCATCTTGTAACGGACCGGCAAGCCCCTCCCTCCGGCGAGTGGGTTATACTCACGCCATGGACACCCCGCGCGCCTTCGACAAGGTCTCCCTCCTGCGCCTGGCCTTCCCCGGCCTGGACGCGGACGAACTGCAGGAGATGGCGACTCTCACGCGCCTATGCGCCTACCCTGCCGGATACTTCCTCTGCCGCGAGGGCGCGTATGAGGAGGTCTTTTACATCATCGCCGAGGGGAGCGTCATCATCACCAAGCGCATCAGCGAACGGGAAGGGGAGCGCGTCCTGCGCATCATGGGCACTGGCGACTGGATCGGCGAGATGGCCCTCATCCAAAACGCGCCGCGCGCCGCCACCGTGCGCGCCGCCACCGACTGCGCCGTCCTCGAAATGGACAAAAAAGATTTTGCAGCCATGCTCAGCCGGAGTCCGCGCATGGCGATCAACATCGTCCGCGCCACGCTCGACCGGATGCGCGAAAACGACCGCATGGCTATCGAAGATTTGAAACAGGCCAACAAGGTCTTGCGCCTCCTGGATCGCAACAAACTGGAATTCATTCAAGTCGCCGCGCACGAATTGCGCACGCCCATGACCATCCTCAAAGGGTACATCAACATCCTGAATTCCTTCCCGGTGATCAAATCCAACCCGTCTTTGGTGGAGGCCCTGGCCGGCATGACCCAAGGCGCGGACCGGATGCATGAGGTGGTCAACTTGATGTTAGATGTGACCCGCATTGACAGTGAGACGGTCAAAGTGGCGTTCATCCCAACGCAATTGCGTCAGGTCGCGCGCGACGTGGCCGCCAGTCTGGCAAAGTCCGCGGCAGAGCGCCGCATCACGCTGACGGTGGAGGATGATCCGGACACCCCCGGCATTCACGCCGACCCGACCTTGATCCAGAAGGCTCTCTATCATCTCATCGTCAACGCCGTCAAATACACTCCCGATGGCGGAACCGTGACCGTCCGTTTGCGCCCGGTCCGCATGGATGACGACGCGCTCGGCGCCGAGATCAGCGTTAAAGACACCGGCATCGGGTTGGATGCCGAACATCACGAGTTAGTGTTCGAGAAGTTTTACCAGGTGGGCGATGTGGCAATTCACTCCTCCGGCAAGACCACTTTCAAAGGCGGCGGCCCTGGCGTGGGACTCGCCATCGTGCGCGGCGTGGCGCGCGTCCACGGCGGCAAGACCTGGGTGGAAAGCGCCGGCCACGACGAAGTGCATTTTCCAGGGAGCGTTTTCTATTTGCAGTTGCCGGTGAATCCGCCCGAACCCCACCCTTGAGTTTGACGCTCCGTCTGTTGGGGGAGGCGACCGGGAATTTTTTCGCACTCGACACCGAAACGCCTCTATTGAGATTTTTGCGCCTTCAAATATCTGGTAAACTTTCCTCATCCGTTTATTGAAGAGGTGCACTATGATGCTCAGCTGGCAGAACCTTATCATCAATACGTTCGTCGAGCAGTTGCGGGCATCGTACAGCCGCACCTACGGCGAAATGGATCCGGTCTTCGGTCGCATCGTCGCCTGGTGCGGCAAACTCGTGCTGGAAAATATCGCCAATTCGGACGCGCTGTATCACGACGTAGACCATACCATCATGGTGTCGCTGGCCGCGCTGGCCATCGTGGAGGGCAAACATCTGCGCGAGGGCGGGGTCGCGCCGCGCGATTGGATGCACTACATGATGGCGGTGTTGTGCCACGATATCGGTTACGTCAAGGGCGTTTGCCGGCGCGACACCAAGGAGCATTTTGCAACGGGCGTGGGAGATGAATTGATTTACATTTCCCCCGCCGGAACCGACGTGTCACTGACGCCCTATCACGTTAATCGCAGTAAACTATTCGTCAAAGAACGCTTTGGGAGCGGGCTGTTGGAGGATATGACCAACCACATCAACGCGGATCTGATCGCCTCCTTCATCGAAATGACGCGCTTCCCATCCCCGCCCGACGAGTTTTACAAAGATACCAAAGGCCTGGGCGGACTGGTGCGCGCCGCCGATTTCGTCGGTCAGCTCGGCGACCCGGATTATTTACGCAAGACCCCGGCTTTGTTCTATGAATTCCACGAACTGGGGTACAACGAAAAAATGGGTTATACCTGCCCAAACGACATGCGCCGCGGCTATGCCTCCTTCTATTGGAGCGCGGTGCACCCGTACGTGAGCGACGCCCTCCAATACCTGCGTCTGACCGAGAGCGGTAAACAGTGGATCGCCAACATTCACTCGCACATCTTCGATGTCGAACACGGGATGGCTGTGAAGTGATTCGCGCCGTCTGATTTCCTCGCGCCAAAGGAACGACATGGATATTGACCTCGATCTCTATCGGCACGAAATTCGCGTCTCCACCGATCCGCTGGTGCGCCTCTCCGCGCTGGACGTGTCGCCGGACCGACCGCAACGAACCTTCGTTTTTTTGCATGGATTCGGCGGGCAAGCCCTGCAGTGGATCTACCAAATGCAGAAGTTCTCGCTCGCCAACCGCGTCGTCGCCCTCGACCTGCGCGGGCACGGCCTCTCCGACAAACCCACAACGGGCTACGACATGCCGACCCTCCAGAGCGACATCCTGACCGCGCTGAACGTGTTGCGCGTGACGGAACCGGTCGTGCTGGTGGGACATTCCTTCGGCGGCGCGCTCGCGACCGACTTCGCTCTCGCGCATCCGGAGCGGGTCGAACGTCTCGTGCTGATCGCCACCGCCGGGGAGTTTCGCCTCAATCCGCTCTTCCGGCTGGGGTTGGCCCTTCCCAACGCGCTCCTTCGTTTGATCGAACCCTTCACGCGCAAGTGGCTTTCCGCTCCCCCGCATGTCCTTAAACCGTTCTATGTCAACACCATGTCTAAATGGGCGGGCTGGGACAAGTTCCGCGCCTTGAAGGCGCCGACCCTCGTCATTCGCGGACATCGCGACGCGGTCTTCGAGCGCGTCTTCTTCGAGGAGGTGACGAAGAGTATTCCGGGGGCCGAAGACGCCGATATTGGGGTGTCCGGCCATATGGTCATGCTCGAACGGCGGGAGGCGGTGAGTCGCGCCATGGACCGATTCCTCGAGGGCGAGTCGCAGCGTTCGTGGCGCGACACGTCAGCAATCGTCCGCAAGAAAACGGATTCACGCGAAGCCCTGGTCAAGGAACGCGCCTGGTTGTCGAGTTACGAACAGGGCGTGCCGTACACGATCAGCGTGCCGCGCATTCCGCTTCATCATCTCCTGCGTTCCGCGGTGCGGCGTTTCCCCAACCGCGCCGCGCTCTATTTCGAAGGCGCGCGCCTCTCGTATCGCCGAATCAACCACGAAGCCAATAAGTTCGCCAACGCGTTGATGGGACTCGGCGTGGGCAAGGGCGCGCGTATTGTGTTGTTGTTGCCGAACGTGCCGCAGATGGTCATCGCGTTTTACGGCGCGCTCAAGGCCGGCGCGGTGGCGGTCTTCATGCCGCCCATGACCAACCCCGAGGAACTCATTCAACAGGTACGCGACTCGGACCCAAGCGCGTTGGTGACGCTCAACCTTTCAGCGGGGCTCGCCAAGCAAATTCAAAACGCCACTGGTTTGCCGCACATCATCCTCGCCGACCCCGCCGATTACGCGCCGCTTCACAAAAAGATGATCTCGCGCTGGCGCAACCGCGGACTCACCGTCCCGGGCGCGATCCGCTGGCGTCACTTTATACGCGGCGAAACCTTCCGCTCTCCGACGACGGTGGATGTCGCGCCCGAAGACCTGGCCGTCATCCAATACACCGGCGGCACCACAGGACTCGCCAAGGGCGTCATGCTTTCGCATCGCAATCTGGTGGCCAACGCGTTGCAAACGCGCCACTGGCTTCCCTCCGCCGAAGAGGGACGCGAACGATTCCTGTGTGTGCTGCCGTTCTCGCACAGTTACGGGCTGACGACCGCGCTCAATGTTCCCGTTTCCCTCGGCGCGTCGTTGGTGCTTAAACCGCGCTTCGATATCGAAGACGTTTTGAAATCCATCAAGAAATACAAGCCGACCATCTTTCCCGGCGTGCCGAATATGTACGTGGCGATCAATAATTTTCGCGGCGCGCGCAACTATGGCATTGCCTCCATCAAGGCCTGCATCAGCGGTTCCGCGCCCCTGCCGGTGGAAGTGCAGGAGGCCTTCGAGAAACTCACCAAGGGCAAACTTGTGGAAGGCTACGGCCTCACCGAGGCCAGCCCGGTGACGCACGCCAATCCGTTGGGGGGGAATCGAAAGGTAGGGAGCATCGGCGTCCCGCTTCCGTCCACGGAGGCGGCGGTGCTTGACTTGACGCGCGGACGAAAGTCCGTCAAGCCGGGGCAGATCGGCGAGTTGGCGGTGCGCGGTCCGCAGGTGATGATGGGCTACTGGCGCAACGAGGAGGCCAGCGCGCAGGTCGTCAACAAGGATGGCTGGCTCCTCACTGGCGATGTGGCCCAAATGGACGAGGATGGTTACTTCCGCATCATCGCGCGCAAAGCCGATATGTGGTATCCCTCCAAATTGTCCGCCGCGCCAGCCTTCCCGCGCGACGTGGAGGAGGTGATCTATGAGATTCCACAGATCAAAGAGGTGGCAGTGACGGCAGTGGCCGGCCATCCTTTTGCGTTCGTCATCGCGAATCGCGAACGTCCCACGCCCGAGGCTGTGCTGGCCTATTGCAAACGCCGCCTGCCTCCGCATCTCGTGCCGCGTTTCGTCATTTTCATGGACGACTTCCCGCGCACCTTCATCGGAAAAGTTCTTCGCAGAGAGTTGGCAAAACGTTATGAAAAGTATCAATCGGGCGAGGGGCATCCCAATTGACCTTCCAACACAAGTGAATTTCGTCGAGCAGGGACAAGGGTCTCCGGTCGTCTGCCTCCACGGCCTGGCCGCCTCGCTCCACGATTGGGACGAACTCCTCCCCGACTTGGCCGCGGCCGGCTACCACGGCTACGCCCTCGATTTGCTCGGTCACGGCGACAGTCCCAAGATCGCTTCGCGCACCTACAAAGCCAAGTGGCTTCTCAAACATTTCGAAGCGTGGATCGAATCCCTCGCGCTCGCCGAGCCGCTTGTCCTCATCGGTCACTCGCTCGGCGGCTATCTCTCCCTGCGTTACGCCATGCGCCACCCCGAGCGCGCGCGCGCCCTCGTGCTTGCCAATCCATTTTATCGCCTCGACCAGTTGCCGTGGATTCTCCGAAGAACCTATCGCCGGCCCACCCTCAACGCGCTGGTGGTGGGGCGCACCCCGGAGTGGGTGTTTCGCGGGATGATCAACTTCACCAACGTTGTACTCGACCATAATGGCGGCTATGACATGACCCTGCCCGAACCGGTCCGCGTTCAGACCGCTCTTGACTACAAACGCACCGACCCCGGAGCGTTCAACCTCCCCAACACGGTTCGCGATCTGACCCTCAGCCTGCATCTCATCGCCCAGCCGACTCTCCTCCTCTGGGGCGACCGCGACTCCACTCTCGCGCCCGATTCGTTCCCCAAACTGTTGCGCGCCCTCCCCAACGCCCGCGGACAATCAATCCCTGGCGGGCATGTGCCACACCAATCGAATCCGAAGGAGTTCAACCGGTTGGTGTTGGAGTTCTTGAATTCGAAATTCTGAATTCAAAATTCTGAATTCCGATTCGCATCACCCACAACCTCCAAAATAACTTTCGCCAAATTTGCATAGCGCGAATCGTCTCCTCCCTCGTTGGTGAGACGGGGCTGTAGATGGCGCGCACGTAGAGGTCGGTGAGCGCTGTCAGTTCGGCGGCGGCGGGGGCGAGGAAATCGCGCAGGAATTTGGAGCGGGGCAGGCGGCTCAGGCGTTTTTCGAGAACGCGCGCGAAGGCGGAGGGCGTGAGGGCGCGACGCGTCCCTTCGAGCAATGGACGTCCCAGGCGATAGACTTGTTTGTAAATTCCAATGATGGTTCGGACAGGGGCATTTTGGCGCAGGCGGTCGCGGATTGTGATGGCGATAAAAAGAATTAGGACAAAAGACAAAATGCCCGTCAGCCAACTCCGCCGCGAAAGCGCGGCGAGATTCTGCAGGGCGATGGCGAATCGCGAGCGCGCGGCGGGCGCGACCTCGGGTAAAGGCGTATCTTCTGTGGCGCCGACCTCTCCCGTCGCGCGTTCGATGCGCGGACGATTGGCAGTCGGCTCGAACTCGACCCAGCCAATGTCAACGAAATAGATTTCGACCCAACTGTGCGCGTCAGATTCGCGTACGCGGTAAACAGCCTCCGTCGGGATGTATTCCCCGCTGGCGTATCCGCTCACCAAACGCGCGGGAAGTCCGGCGGCGCGCGCCAGCACGACCATGGCGGTGGCGTAGTAGTCGCAATAGCCGGTTTGCAGGTCGAAGAGGAAGTAGTCGGCCACGTCGCGGTCGGCGGGAGGGACGGGGATATCCAACGTGTAGGGGAATCGTCGCAGGTAGGACTCGATAGCCAGGGCGCGGTCGTAGGCGGTGGGCTGGTTGGAGGTCAGGTCGCGGGCGAGGTCGCGCACGCGGGCGGGGAGGTTGGCGGGCAGGGCCAGATATTGGTCGCGTACCCAATCGGGATAGTTCACGGAGGAGGCGCGCAATTGCGCCACGGAAAATTCCGGCAGGATGGATTCCACGTGGAAGGCGGTCGCGTCGGAGGCGGCGGCGATCAGGTCCGCGCCGCGCAAGGGGTCGAGGGAACGCGAGCGGGAGTTGGGCAGAGTCCGCCAGATGGTGCGGAGAGGTTGGTTCGCGCGGATCAACTGTCCCGTCCAGGGGAGAGGCGAGGCGGAGAGAAGAGTCAGGTCGAAGTCGAGCAGGCGATAGCCCGTCGGGATCGTGTCAATCAAAAGTTGGCTGGCTTCCTCGTCGCGGCTTTCGTTGAGCGTGACCGCCCAGCCGCGGCCGGTGTAGGTGTCGTACGTGATCGTGCGCCAGTAGTAGCGCGGCGGACGTTCGTCGCGCGGGACGCGCGGCATGGGAGGCAGGTCGCCAGTGCGGACGGTGAAGACGAGCAGGCGCGAGAGTTGCGGCGCGCCCTGCAGGAGATGTTCGCGCGGCAGGCCGGGTTGGGCGTAGCGATTGGGCGCGGCGCTCTCAGCGGGTTGCAGGCCGAGCGCTTGGGCGGCGCGTTCGTTTTGCTCGGCGCGGGCGCGCGTTTCAAGCGCCTCTTGAATCGCTTTGGCCGAAACGGAGGGCGCGAATCCCGCGATGACGATGATGCCCGCGCAGGCGAGGAAGGTTGCCGTGAGCGCGTCGCCGGAGAGGCCGCGCGTGGGATGGGCGCGCAAGGGCGCGCTGCCTTCGGTGAGCGCGGCGAGCATGAGCGCGATCAACAAATGAAGTTGAAAAACGAGTGGGTCGGGTTCGCTATAATATTGCAGGTAGGCGAGCAGGCCGGTGGACGGCAGGATGGCGGGCAAGGCGCGCCCGCGTCGTCGAAGAGTCCAGCCGGCCCACGCCGCGAGCGCGTAGGCGGGCAGGCTCCAAACGATCTGCCGCGCCAGCGCGTCTTCATCCTTGTCGCCGCGCCGCGCCTTTTCCATCCATATCGAAACGCG
>CAZVAX010000042.1:17844-32203 GCA_964625215.1 uncultured Anaerolineaceae bacterium
GGCTTGTCCATTGCGTTTGCGCGGCCTGCATGTCGGCGGGGTCGGGCGCGACGCGCGTGACGCGCGACTCGATGCGTTGAACATGGTAACGCGCCGCCTCGCCCGTCATGGCGAGGAGCGGTCCGGCGAGTCGTCCATTGTGGATGAAGGCGAAAACTGATCCGAGAAAGAGGAGGATGAGCCAGGCGCTGAGCGCGCGGAAAAAAGCGGAGCGCGAATGCCGCGCGAAAATTTCCCCAACCCAACCAAGCAGAAAACCGAGGATGGCCAGCGGAAAGAATCCGTCCACTGTAGTTTCCCGAATGTTGGTCGCCATGCCGATGGCGAGTGTGCTCAGGGTCGCCAGCCAGAGCAGGAACGTTAACGCGGAGCGCGTGGAAAGTTTCATCGCTTCTCCCGCGTCGCCGCGCTGGATGGAATTCGGACCGGGACGAATCCCGCCGACGAGCGTTGCCAGGTCCATCGTTCGTTGCCCCCGCGCTCGGGTCGCAGCGCTTCACGCGTGACGAGGTGGCTGGCGAGACCTCTCTGGCGGAGCAGGCCCGCCATCCCTCGCGCGGACGCGTTCGCGCGCGCGCCGAACGAGGCCGGGTCGAGCAGGAAGGCAGTCGGCGCGAGTCCGCGCGTGACGAGAGGTTGCAGGGCGGCCAGCCAATCCGCGCTCGCGTCCGCGGTGACGATCAGCAGGCTGGCGCGTTGGTGGATGAAATTCCGGGCGCGTTCAAGAAAACGCGCGAGAGAGAGCGGACTGGAATCTGCCGCCGCCAGGGCCTGCATGATCTCCCAACGTTGGGCCTCTCCGCTTTGCGGCGCGAGGCGCAAGGGTTCCGCCGCGTTGACCAGCAGGCCGACGCGCTTTTGTTCGTCCAATCCGCGTTGGGCGAGGGAGGCGGCCAGGGTGACGGCGGCTTCGGTGGTTGAGTCCAGTCCTTCGCCGACATTCGCGGCGCGATTCAAGTCGAGCAGAATCCACCAGTCGCCGGCGGGGGCGCTGTCGAATTGGCGGACGAAGAGTTGTCCCTGGCGGGCGGTGGTCGGCCAGTGGATGAGACGGAGACTGTCGTTGGGTTGGTAGGCGCGCACGTTCGACGCGCTTTGCGAGATCTCGTGCAAGCGCGCCCGCCGCTGGCCGTCGCCGCCGAAGCCCGCGGGAGTCACCGCGAATGGAGGCAGGGCCGCCAGGGAGGGGAGAATCATCACCGAGGCGCGCGAGGAGTCGCTTTGAGCGAAGGAAAAAATTCCGAACGGGTCGCCCGTTTCGAGGTCCGCCTGACCGAGGGTGAAGAGTCCGCGCTGGCGGCAGTCGCCGCGCGTGTCCCATTGAAGGAAGTCGCCCGCGCCGACGGTGAATGTCGCGTTGATGTTGTAGCCGGGCAGGGTGGAATGGTCGCGCAAGTGAATCCACGCGGCGGGAAGGAGGGCGGTGTTGCGGAGGGTGAGTTTCTCCTCGATCTGCCCGCCGACCTGCAGCCAGCCGACATGACGCTCGCGCGTGAGATGCAAATTACGCGCGAGCGCGTTGCCCCATAAAAACGCGGCGAGCGTGGCGCCGCCAAACGCGACGAGGAGAATCGTCCAGGCGCGCGAGGGCTCGACGAGTTGAAGCGTCAACGCGAACAAGGCGAGCAGGGGAATGAGCGGGCTTCTCAGTCGGACGCGCATAACGGGAGTGTATTTGGTTTGCGAAAAGGATGCAACCTCCCGTAGGGCGGAATGGCATTCCGTTCTATGCGTTCGCGATATTTTAAGGTAAATCACCCTTGCGCCCCCTTGAGGCCGCCTTACATATGTGTTAAAATGCCGTTTACATTCGCCATATGTACGGGGATGCAGTGCCTTTCCGCCCATATATGGCGGTAACATTTGTTCTAAAAATGGATAAACCATGCGTTGCCCCTATTGTCAAAACGACGATTCTAAAGTGCTCGATACCTCCCATGACAGCCATGGGGGGATTCGCCGCCGCCGCGAGTGCTTAAAGTGCGGCCAGCGCTTCAGCAGTTACGAACGTCCGATTTTGGCGACCCCGCTCATCGTCAAACAGGATGGGACGCGCGAAGAGTTCGACCGCGAGAAGTTGGCGCGCGGCGTGCGAATCTCGTGCGCCAAGCGTCCCGTCTCCGCGGCGGATATTGAACGCATGATCGGGCAGGTGGAATCGGACCTGCAAAAAATGGGCAAGTCGGAAGTGTCTTCGCGCGTGGTCGGCGATTTGGTCATCAACCGCCTCAAAGAGATGGACCAGATCGCCTATATTCGTTACGCAATCGTCTATCTCCGTCTCGATGATCTCCATTCCCTCCGCAATGAAATAGACCGCCTGCTCGAAGGCTAATTCCTTCGGCGACGACCCTCCTTAGGTGGAGGCGTCTTTGCCGTTATTTGTCTGTACGATTTTATAACCCAACTTAAGGAGATTTTTCATGGCCGCCACCGCAGTTCCAACCGCCAACCAGGGATTGATGCCAACCCCGCCGATGCCGAAGAAACTTCCCACGGTGAACTTGACCGACAACGCGCGGCAAGTGCTGATGAAGCGCTATGTCCGCCGAGGGGATGACGGCAAGCCGGTGGAAACTGTGGAGGAGATGTTTTGGCGCGTGGCCTATCACATCGCCAAGGTGGAGGAGATGTGGGGCGCGGACGTGACGAAGCGCGCGGTGGAGTTCTATCATCTTTTAACCAGCAAGAAATTTTTCCCGAATTCGCCGACGTTCACCGGCGCGGGGACTCCATTGGGACAACTCGCGGCTTGTTTCGTGTTACCCATCTCCGACGATATGGGACGCGACTCTTCCGGCATTTTCCAAACCCTGCGCGACGCGGCGCTCATCCAACAAACGGGAGGGGGCAATGGTTTTTCGTTCTCGCGCCTACGCCCGAAGGGGGGACTGGTAAAATCCTCGGCCGGTCAGGCCACCGGCCCGGTGGGATTCTTGCGCGTGTACGATCACGCGTTTGGAGAGATCGCCCAGGGCGGGACTCGTCGCGGCGCGAACATGGCCGTTCTGCGCGTGGATCATCCTGACGTGGAAGAGTTCATCATTTGCAAGACGGACGAGAATCAGATCACCAACTTCAATATTTCCGTCGGCATCACCGACGCGTTCATGCGCGCCGTAAAGAACGACGAAGAATGGGAGTTGCGTTTCCCCGACATCGCCGAAACCAAGTATCGCAAATTCCGCGGCACGCTCGAACAGGCTGAAAAAGACGGCATTACCATCCGCCCCTATCGCAAGGTGAAGGCGCGCGACCTGTTCGACAAGATCGTCAAGCAGGCGCATCACAACGGCGAGCCGGGCGTGCTCTTTCTCGACGCGGCGAATCGGAGCAATCCCGTTCCGCATTTGTATCCGCTGGAGGCGACCAATCCGTGCTTTGTTGGCTCCACTCGTATTGCTACTGATATGGGTTTGATCACGATACAGGAACTGGCTGAGTCGGAGGCAGCATTTATGGTTGCTACCGACGCGCGCGCTCCACAAGGCGGACGAGGCATGGCCGGCGCGACGCGCGGGGTGGCGTATCGAGTCTCTTCGCCCGCGTGGAAAACGCGTGAAAATACGCGCGTCTTGAAACTGGCTACCAAGCACGGTTTTTCCGTTACGGCCACACCCGATCACAAGTTTCTCACCGCTGAACGCGGCTACATTGAGTTGGGCGAAATACGACCGGGCGATAAGTTGCTTTTGCAATCAGGGGAAGGCGCTTGGAGCCGAAAGGTTGAATTGCCGAACGTTGGGTTTATCCAGGAAAAAATGGCCGTGATGGCGCGCGGCGGCGATCATGCCTCTGGGCACACTGTTACGCGCTCCGATTTTGCAGAGCAGTATTCCAATTTCCCGCGAACCTGGTCGCATGATTTGGGAGTGGTTGTTGGAACGCTGGTGGGGGATGGCTGGCTTAGCCCTTCCAGCGGTTCGCCTGTGGGCATGGTTTTTAATCGCGAAAGCGACGAGCTCTTGAATATCGTTCATCAAACCATGCAAGCGCATTTTGGCGGCGGGCATGTACACGAGCGAGGATCAGTCCGCCAATTGACGTATGGCAGGCTGCCCTATTTCTTCTTCGAGTCGTTGGGCGTGACGTACGCGCCGGCTTATGAAAAACGCGTTCCTGCCTCCGTGTGGAGCGCGCCGCGCGAGGCCGTGGTTGGATTCTTGCAGGGCCTGTTTACAACGGATGGCACGGTCAGCCTTTCGGCGCAGAAGAAATCCTGCTCGATTCGCCTGGCGAGCGCGTCTGTGGAATTGCTGTGCGATGTTCAAATGTTGCTTCTGAATTTCGGAATCGTTAGCCGTGTTCACAAGCGACGCGACCCTGGCTATCGCAACCTGCCCAACGGGAAAGGCGGCCAGAAAGCCTATTTCACCCATGCTGATTACGAGCTAATTCTCGATAAAACCAATCGCGATCAATTCGTGAAAGAAATCGGCTTCCTGGATTCTGCCAAGCAAGGCAAAGCGGAAAGTTTTATCGGCGGCAAGACGCGCCGTTCCAATTCCGAATCGTTCGAAACGCGAGTCGTTTCCATCGAAGATGCCGGTTGCGCGGACGTTTATGATCTGACCGAAATGCAGACACATAGCGTCATCGCAAATGGAATTGTCGCGCACCAATGCGGAGAGCAATGGCTCGGACCCTACGAAAACTGCTGTCTCGGTTCCGTCAACCTCAACGAGCACTGCGGACCGGACGGAAAAGTGGATTGGGAATCCCTGCGCCAGTCCGTCGTCACTTCGACGCGCTTCCTAGATGACGTGGTGGAGGCCAACGCTTACGTTCCCGCCGTCCCGCAGTTGAAGGAAGCCGCGCATCGCGCCCGCCGCATCGGACTGGGCATCATGGGCCTGGCCGATTTAATGTACCACGTGGGCGTGCGTTACGGCTCGCAGGAGGGACAGGAGTTCGGCGCGCAGGTGATGGAGTTCGTCCGCTATCACGCCATGCAGACCAGCGTCGAATTGGCGATGGAGCGCGGTCCCTTCCCGGCCATCGAGGGGAGCATCTACGATATGGACGATATGACGTGGACTCCGCCCAGCCCGTTGGAGCCGTACGTGCATAACTGGGGCCGGCCGGAAGTCAAGTGGGAGGCGGTTGTGGATGGCATCCGCAAGCACGGCATCCGCAACGCGGCGCAGACCACCGTCGCTCCGACGGGAACGATCGCGACCGTCGCGGGATGCGAGGGTTACGGTTGCGAGCCCGTCTTCGCGCTGGCGTATATTCGTCACGTGAACGATCACGGCAAAGACCTCAAACTTACCTACGCCAGCCCGCGCTTCGAAGAGGCCTTGCAGAAACTTGGCTTGGGCGAGGAGAAGCGACAGGAAATTGTGGAGAAAGTGATGAGCGAAGGCACCTGCCAACACGTCGCCGAGTTGCCGCAATCGGCGCGCGACACCTTCGTGGTGTCCGCGGACATCACCGCCGAGGAGCACGTCCATATGCAGGCCGCGCTCCAAACGTTCGTGGACAACTCGCTGTCGAAGACGGTCAACTTCCCCGAGGACGCGACCGAGGCGGATGTGGCGAAAGCGTATATGCTGGCCTGGGAGTTGGGTTGCAAGGGGATCACCGTCTACGTGACCGGCTCGCGCGAAACGGTGGTGCTGGAGACGAAGGCCACCGCCGATAAAAAAGCGCCGCTTCAAACGGACCCCATCCCGGTTCCTGCGCCCCAAACGTTAATTTGGCACGAAAGCAAGAAGCCGCGCCCGCGCACGTTGACTGGACGCACCTTCAACGTGGACACGCCGCTCGGCAAGGCTTTCATCACCATCAACGAGAACGGCGGCGAGCAACCCTTCGAGGTTTTCATTAACACCTCCAAAGCCGGTTCGGAAACCGCGGCCGTTTCGGAGGCCATTGGGCGCTTGATCTCCTATACTTTGCGGCTGGCCAGCCCGGTGGCTCCGCTGGATCGGATGCGCGAGATCGTCCGCCAGTTGACCGGCATCGGCGGCGGCAGGTCTCTTGGCTTCGGCCCGAACCGCATCCGCTCCCTGCCGGATGGCGTGGGACGCGTGCTGGACGATTACTTGCGCGAAAAGAACGGCTTGGATATTCCCGCGGCCGACAAGAAAAATGGAAACGGCGGCCACGTGTTGGAAAATGAAGCGGCGGCGGCGCAATCCAAGATCGGCGACCTGTGTCCCGAATGCGGCGAGGCCGCGGTGGTCAATGAGGAGGGGTGCCGGAAGTGCTACGCGTGCGGGTATTCAGAATGTTAGTAAAGTTGAACGTTGAAGGTTGAATGTAAGCGGACGAGGAGACTCGTCCGCTTTTGGTGACATCTTTAAATTCGGATATACTTGGGTTGTTCGTTGACCAATGTCAACGATTCAAAGGATTTTCCACACTCACAAAGAGAAAGGACGCTTGTAATGGATCTAATCTGCCATAACTGTAAGAAAGCCTGGGATGTGTCCCAGGCGCACATTCTGGGTGCGAAACTCAAATTTGCCTTGGGGTTCAAGGAACAGACTTTTGTCTGCCCCAATTGCAAGGCCAAAAACGTGATCTCCGAGGAGACCTTCAAAGCGGAATTGGCGGAACCGGATCGTCTTGCCGCTCCCGCCCCGGCGAAACCGGCCGCGCCTGTTGGGTCGGCGGCCCCGAAACCTGCTTCTTCGCCCGCGGCGAAACCGCCCGCCCCCGCCGCGTCGGTCAGCAAGCCGCCGGCGATCTCGAATATGCCTCGGCCAGGAATCGTCGGGATGAGCGCGCCCGCCCGGCCCGTGGTTGGAGCGGGGCCGGCGATCAAAGAACGCGAGGGCGTGGTGATCGTCCGAAGTTTACGCGTTCGCAAGGATCACAATACCAGTTCGGAAATCCTGGCGGGTTTGGTTAAAGGCGAAAAAGTGAAAGTGATCGGTACTTGGGCGGATGACGACAATGTGTGGGCGCAGTTGGGACCCGATCGCTGGGCCGCCGTTGTGTACAATGGCGAGGCGCTGATAGAGTTATCCGATTAGCGAGCGCCGACTTTCGAGGCGCGTCAAACAATGAAACGGACGAGGAGACTCGTCCGTTTGTCGTTTTGGAGAAACTACCTGATATCCTGGCGATAAAGCGCTTCAATTTCTGACGGGGTCAAAATGCGGTTATAGATACGTATATCATCCAAAGAACCCCGATACCAACTAGGTTGCCCATCCTATCCGCCGATTCAAGCGGGTCCTACTTCAACAAACTTGTTGACGACTGCTCTATAGGGAGGGATGCCTTGATAATAGATCCAAATTGCTCTGTTGCAATCATCTATTTCTACCGTCATTGCGAGACGCCGAAGGCGTCGAAGCAATCTTCTTGCAGGCTGGGAGACTGCTTCGCTTCGCTCGCAGTGACGAAACAAAGCATGTATGCAACAAAGCAGACCCAAATCTATTAACCGAAAGCGTTGCTCCATTTACGATGCCGTCGTCCATTTTCACTCAAGTCATTTGCGTTTCCGCTGAAGGGACAACAGGCTGCCAAGCCTTGTTCATGTGAAATTTGATCGGGAGTTGGCGTAATGGGAAGAGCAGGCGCCGTCGGCGGAGTCGCGCTTCCACTTGTTGCCGACGAATTCCTGCGGGGTGAGTGTCATGCGGCTTGTCCCTTTGCCCGATTGTACAACAAAAAAGTGACAGTCGCTACCGAAGGGACTGTCACTTTGCTTTCGAGATGATTTACTCCGTCTGCCCCAGCAGGTAATTCTGCAAACCCATCTGGTTGATCTGGTCGAGTTGCGCCTCCAACCAATCGAGATGTTCCTCCTCTTCGTGCAGGTTGGAGTCGATCAGTTCACGGGAGCCGTTGTCGCCTACTTCCAGGCAGAGACGGATGCCCTCGTTGTAGGCTTGGATGGCGCCCGCTTCGGCGGCCAGGTCGTTTTTGAGTTGGGCGTCCACAGTCGCGCCGATGTTCATCTTCTTCAGGGCGCTGACGACGGGAAGTCCCTCCAGGAACAGGATGCGGGCGATCAGTTTTTCGGCGTGCTTCATTTCCTCGATGGCGCGCTTCTCGACCTTTCCGTGCAACTTGCCGTATCCCCAGTTGGCGCACATCTCAGAGTGGACGATGTACTGGTTGATGGCAGTCAGTTCGTCCGCCAGGAACTCGTTCAACATTACAATAACTTTTTCGTTGCCTTTCATGGAACTCTCCTTTCGTGGATGGAATGTCTCCTTGTGTTTTGATTATATGCCAAATTGCGCCGCGTTTCACAATTTCCAATTGAGGATTCTCAAGAACTTGACCAAAACGGTCATATAATCCAGGAAAGGAGTCTCCATGCCCAAACTCATCCTCGCCGCAGAACGCATCGTCCGCGCCCGCGCGCTGATTCAAAAAGCGCGCCAGGTTCCCGTCCCCGCCGAGTTGGGCAAAAGCGACCTCTCGTACGTCGCGCAGGTCAAAGATCTGTTGCGCCAAGCGCGCGACCTGGTCAAGTTCATTTCGATGACGGCGGGCGTTTCGGCCGAACGCAAGGATGAAGTGCGGCAAGTGTTGGAAGAGATCGAGCGGGCCGGGCACGAAATCTTGAAATGAGAGCCTGCGCGGAAACGGTTTGGATGTAAAATACAAATGAGAACGGTCGTCTTCCGACTTTCCGTACCCTGGTTGTGAAAAGGAGTTTTCCATGGACAATCAAGAACTCGATACCCTCTTGGAACGCCTTCACAAAGAATTGGAAGGCGCAGAACAATTGGATGAAAAAGGGCGCGGCTTGCTTCGTCAACTCAACGATGATATTCACTCCCTCCTTGGCCGCCCCGAGTCGCCGGAGGCCAATCCCTTGTTGGGCGTTGTGCGCCAGTTGAAGGAGGCGATCACTCACTTCGAGGCGACGCATCCCAGGTTGACCGCCGTGTTATCCGATATGGTCAACTCCCTGAGCAACGCCGGGATTTGAACAAAAAGCGGGCGAGAAATCTCACCCGCTTTTTACGCCGAATGCTTTCGAGGGATGCGGTGATACAATTTGCGTGAGCGCATCGGAGCCCGCATGAGCCAACCCAATTTTCGCAACCGCTACCTTCGCATTACAACGTTCTTCGCCGGGGTGATCCTCCGTTTCGTTTGGTGGGAATTCATTCTCGCCCGCATCGGACTTCGCAAATTGACGCGTCGGACTCGCCCGGAGCGGTTTCGCCGCGAGGCGGTCCGATTCCGCGCATTGGCGATTCGCATGGGCGGGGTGATGATCAAAGTGGGACAGTTCCTCTCCTCGCGACTCGACGTCCTGCCCCCTGAAGTGACCGACGAACTCTCGGGTCTTCAGGACGAGGTGCCGGCGGAGGCCTTCTCGGACATTCGCGCCCTCGCGGAGGCCGAACTGGGCGCGTCGTTGGAGAGTCAATTCGAGTGGGTAGACGAGAGTCCGCTCGCGGCGGCCTCCCTCGGCCAGGTGCATCGCGCCCGGCTCAACCTCGCCCTGAGCGAAGTCGAAGGGGTCGAGGATGAAGCGAGCGGAGCGCGCGATGTGGTGGTCAAAGTCCAGCGTCCGTTCATCGAGCAGATTGTCGAGGTGGACCTGTCCGCGCTGCAACGCGTGGGCGGATGGTTGATGCGTTATCGTCCCATTCGCGATCACGCCGACGTCCCCGCGCTGTTGCGCGAATTTTCAGGCACGGTGCGCGAGGAGATTGACTACCTGCTCGAAGCGCAAAACGCCGAGACCTTTTACGAGAATTTTCGCGGCGACAAGAGCGTGCGCGTGCCGCGCGTGGTTCGCTCGCGCACGACGAAGCGCGTGCTGACTCTCGAAGACGTGTTCGCCATCAAGATCACGGATTACGACGCCATCACCTCCGCCGGGGTCGAGCGGGGCGAGGTGGCGAATAAATTATTGGCGACCTATCTTAAACAAATTTTCGAGGATGGATTTTTTCACGCCGACCCGCATCCCGGCAACCTGTTTGTGACGCCGCGCAAGACGAAAAAAGGCGCCGTGCGCTGGCAGTTGACCTTCGTGGATTTCGGCATGGTGGGCCGACTTCCCGTCGGCGCGCAGGACGGCTTGCGCGAAATGTTGATCGGCGTCGGCACAAAGGACGCTTCGCGCGTGGTGAAGTCGTATCAGATGCTGGGGATGATGCTGCCGGGCGCCGACTTGAAGTTGATCGAGCAGGCCGAGGCGCAAGTGTTTGATCGCTTTTGGGGTATGTCCATGAGCGAGTTGCGCAAAACCAACCCCGACGAGATTCGCAAGTTCGCGCATCAGTATCGCGACCTGATGTTGAACATGCCCTTCCAGGTTCCGAATAACTTGTTGATGTTGGTGCGGACTGTGGCGATTCTTTCGGGGATGTGCGCCGGCCTCGACCCAAATTTCAATTTGTGGACTCAACTCGCGCCCTACGCGCGCAAACTGATCGCGGAAAACGCCCCCTCCGGCTTCGATGCCATCCTCGATCAGTTGGGCGACACGCTTCAGCAGTTGATCGCGCTTCCCTCCCAGGCCAGCCGCATGCTGTCGAAAATGGAGCAGGGCGAGTTGACGGTGCAGTCGCCGCAGTTGGGACGCGAGGTCCAGTCGCTGACGCGCTCGGTGGACCGGCTGACGGCGGGCGTGATTTTGACCGCCTTTTCGATCGGCGGAGTCATGCTGGTCAACGCGGGGAACTTGTATTTGGGTTACGCCTTCTTTTCTCTCGGAGCCTTAACTTTCCTCTGGATTCTCGCCTCCCGCCGCAAGTGACCTGTGTACGCGTGTACCCTCCCTAAAAAAACAGCCGCAGGTTTGCGACTGTTTTTTGCTGTCTATTCTTCCGTGTCTTGGTCCGTGCGCTTGATGGCATGGTCAATCAGGCTGCGAAAAGCGAGCAGCATCTCCTTGCGGGCGGCTTTGCGATGCTGGTGGAATTCGCGATAGCCTTCGGGCATCAACGCTTCCATGCCTTTACGCATTTCCTGCCGGGCGGCGCGGGCGTGCTCGCGAGCCTCCTCCGGGATGCGTTCCTTTTTCTCTTTGTTCTTTTCAGCCATGGCGTCAACTCCTTGTTTCGAACCGATTATAGCGCTTTTGGGCTTGTCGTTTCAACGCGGTTGGCCGCGTGGGGGGTTACTGTTCCGAGATTGAGATCATTTCGATGGCGTCGCCCAGGTAGTCGGGGTAGGTGTTGGGGTCGCGCAGGGTGATGCTCAAAACCATCTCCATCCCTTCCACCACCTGGCCGAAGATGGTGTGGCGTCCGTTGAGGTGTGGAGTCGGCCCGAAAGTGATGAAGAACTGGCTTCCGTTTGTATTCGGGCCGGAGTTTGCCATGGCAACCAGGCCGGGCTTGTCGAAGATCAGGTCGCTGAATTCATCCTCGAACTCGTAACCCGGTCCGCCCATGCCTGAGCCGGTGGGATCGCCGGTCTGGGCCATGAAGCCTTCGAGCACGCGATGGAAAGTGACGCCGTCATAGAATCCCTGGCGCGCCAGGAAGATGAAATTGTTGACGGTGATCGGAGCCTTGTCCACATAGAGTTCGATCACGAAGGTCCCGCCCTTCGCCATTTTGACGGTGGCGAAATACTGCACGCCTGGGTCAATGGTCATGGCCGGGGGGGACGACCATTGCTTGGTCCCGCCCGGAACCGGTTCGGCTTGTTTCTCGGGCCAGTTGTACCAAACCAGCAGAGCGACGATCAACACAACCGCCGCAATCGCTATCCCGCGCAGGATCAGCGATTCGCGGTTTTTCTTTTTCAGGGCCGCGCGGCGTTGAAGGGAACTTTTGGATTGAGGCACAACCGTTTCTCCTAATCTTGGGTCAGCCATTCCTTGGCTGTCAGTTCATCGTCGAAATACTTGAGCGGCTGGCCGGTGACCTGGGTCAGCAGGTCAGCCAGGGCGCGTTTGATGCCGGTCACACCCAACACCGCCGTTCGTTTGACGTGACCCTTGGTGGCGAAGGACGCGGCGTTCATCAGGGGAATCAAGTCGCCGCCGATGTTGGTGTTGCGAAAATCGGAGAGAACCAGCGTCGATTTGGGAGGCTGGGCCTTAACGACAACCTGCACCTCCTCCAATTCCTGTTTCACCGCCGCGGAATTGTAGAACCAGTTGGAAAAATCCTGGAAGAAAATTTGCTTGCCGCGATATTCAATCCATTTGGAGCGCATGTGTTCCTCCGATTCAAGCGGCTTTCTTGGGCCGTTCCAAGTATAGCGCAATCCCGGTGGCGACAGCGCCGGTCAGTTCCCACAGGCCCACGCCCAGGAAGCGCGTCGGGGCGTAGCCGAGGATCACGGAGAGGGTGAAGACGGTGAAGGTGAGCGCGCGGAAAGGAACCGTCCACCCGTAGAATTTTTTCATATCGTTGAGCGCGGCCAGCGCGTAGTACGCGCCCACATTGAAGGAGGCCATCGAGGAGGCGATCATAAAGACGAGGGTATAGTCGCCGCTTGCCCGCGCCGAGCGGGAGAGGACCTCGAAGCCCAGCAGGGATAAAAGAATCTCGGGCCGGATCAGGCCCACCAGTCCGAGCAGAAGCGCAAGAATTCCGAAGATGAAGATCGTCCAGCCGGAGGCGTCGCGTATTTTAAATTTCATAAGTCTCCTTCGTCCAATGGGATGCCTGCATTTTACCGTATTCGCAAGGCGAAGTCATTACAATTTCGACAACTCACTCCGAATGAAGTACAATCGCTCCACTCAGAGGAACCATGAACGCCATCGAAGTCAACCATTTAAAACGCGTTTTCCGCGCCGTCATCGGAGTCTTCAAGCGCAAGATCAAGGAAGTGGTGGCTGTGGAGGATATCTCCTTCGCAGTCGAATCGGGCGAACTGTTTGGCTTGCTCGGCCCGAACGGGGCCGGGAAAACCACCACCGTCAAAATGCTCACCACCCTGCTCATCCCCAGCGCGGGAACGGCCAGCGTGGCGGGCATGGACGTGGTGAAGCAGGCTTCCGAGGTTCGCAAAAAGATCGGTTTTATTTTCGGCGGCGAGCGCGGTTTGTATTGGCGACTCTCCGCGGAAGACAACCTGCGTTACTTCGGCAGTCTCTACGGGGTTGACCCGGACGTTTCCAAAAAACGGATTCCCTACCTGCTCGAACTCGTCGGCTTGAAGGGACGCGGCAACGAAAAAGTGGAGGGCTACTCGCGCGGCATGAAGCAGCGACTCCACGTGGCGCGGACCTTGCTCCACGACCCCGACCTGCTCTTCCTCGACGAGCCCACGATCGGACTCGACCCGGTGGGGGCGCGCGATTTCCGCCAGGTGATCCTCGACCTGCAATCCCAGAAGAAGACCATCCTGCTGACGACCCACTACATGTTCGAGGCCGACTTGCTGTGCGACCGCATCGCCGTCATCAACCAGGGACGCGTGGTCGCGCTCGATACGCCCGGTGGATTGAAGAAGCACGTCAGCGACCTCTCGGTGGTGGAAGTGGAAACCTTCGGCGCTTCGCAGGAGAGTCTCGCCAAATTGCGCGGCCTCCCGTTTGTGGACTCGCTCTCGGTCGAGGACCAGGATCAGCGTCAGAGACTGAGCGTGCAGACCCAGCGCGGGGCCGAGGCCGTCCCCGATTTGATGGAGGCCCTCAATGGTCAGCGCGTGGGACGCGTCATTGTCCGCGAACCAACCCTGGAGGACGCGTACGTCCGCCTTGTGGGAGGCGACCACAAATGAACCTCCGCAATATGTTTATCTACTGGCGCGCCATGCTGACCGTGGCCGAGATGACCCTGCGCCAGACCTTCAACGACACCTTCATTTTGTTCGCGGTGCTAGTCCAGCCGTTGATTATCGCCGTGCTGGCGCTCTTCATGCTCAAAGACAAGGGCGCGGATTACGGTATGTTCGTGGTGGTCGGCAGCGGACTGACCGGCCTGTGGAGTAGCCTGCTCTTCATTTCAGGTAACAGCATCAACCACGAGCGCTGGAGCGGGACGCTGGAAAACCTGGTGGCCGCGCCGATTCCCTTCGACGTGATCGTGTTCGGCAAGAACCTCGCCAATGTGATCCAGTCCCTGCTTTCGATGATCTGCGCCTACGCCCTGGCCGCAACCTTCTTTGGGTACTCGCTGCATTTGAACGAACCGTTCCTGTTCTTCCTTTCGCTTGCGTTGAGCGTCTTCGCCTTCATCAGTTTCGGCTTGATCATCGCGCCGATCTTCATCATGTATCGCAGCGTGCAACAGTGGCAGAACGCCATCGAGTTTCCGGTGTACATTTTCGCGGGCTTCCTCTTTCCCATCGCGCTCCTGCCCGGCTGGACGACGCCCATCAGTTACGTGTTGCCTCCGTACTGGGCGGCAGTCGCCCTGCATGGCACATCCACCCAGGCCACGCCCATCGGCGAAATTCTTTTTGCGATAGGCATGATGATCCTCTTCTCGATCATTGACCTCCTCATCGCCTCGCG
>CAZVAX010000043.1:0-4137 GCA_964625215.1 uncultured Anaerolineaceae bacterium
GTGATGCAGGCGGTCAGTATTGCCTTGCGTTCAACGGGCATTGACGGATGGCAGAAACAAAATCTCGGCTGGTCTTACACCGGGATGTTCATCTTCGTCGGCATTCCCGCGCTTGTCATCTGGCTGACGCGGCGGGATTGGGCGGAGTACGGCGTCTCGCGCGCGGATTGGCAAACGAATCTCGATATCGGCATCAAAGCCTATTTGGTGCGCATTATCCCCTATGTGTTTGGCGTGGGCGGCGCGATATGGTTGATGCTCGACAGGAATCAAATCAGCGGCGGTGCGTTCGTCGCGTTGATGGAAGTCATCGGCGTGGCGGTGATGATCTGGGTGTTGAATCGGCAAAAGCCAGTCAAATCTGGACGAGGGAATGTGATCGTCACCATCGCCTTGTTGCTGTTCCCGATCATCGTTGCGCTTGCGATGAACAAGTTGAGCCTGATCGTCGTTTCGACAGTCGTGTGGCAATTCGTCTTCTCGGGCTTCGGGGAGGAATTTGTCTTTCGCGGATACGTTCAATCGAGGCTGAATCAGGCATTCGGTCGTCCGTTTAACTGGTTTGGAATCCAATTCGGCGCGGGACTCATCCTCACGTCTGTGCTGTTCGGCCTCTTCCATGCCTTCAATACCTACGACCCCGCCATTGGACTCGCGTCCCTTTCGTGGGGCTGGGCGCTTTTCACCACGTTCAGCGGTCTCTTCTTCGGCATCCTGCGCGAGAAGACGGGCTCCCTCATTGCGCCCGGCATCGCGCACGGACTCCCCGACGCGGTGGGGGAGGCACTGGGAAAAATCCTTGGCTGGATGTGAGAGGAAGTATATGAACGGAAATGATTTCATAACCTGGGTCTTGCGCTCGCCTCTTCACGGCATGTTGAGCGACGGCATGATGCTCATCACGGTCACAGGTTGCAAGACGGGAAAGAAGTACACCACGCCTGTCGGTTATTTTCGCGAAAATGGTTTTCTCTGGATTCTCACCAGCCGTGACCGAACGTGGTGGAAAAACCTGCAAGGCGGCGCGGATGTCAGCCTGCTGTTGAAGCGCAAACCCGTCACTGCGCGCGCCGAACCCGAGTTGGATGCGAAGGCCGTGGAAGCGCGCATGTTCGAGTATCTCCATCACGTTCCAATGGCGGCCAAACAGATGGGCATCCGCATGGAGGCTGGCAAACCCAATGCGGAAGACATCGCCCGCACCGCGAAAGAAAGATTATTCGTGCGGATCAAAGTGGACTGAAACACAGAACCCAGGTTTCTCGCAGAAACCTGGGTTCTTCTTTTTTACGCAAACTTGACGGTGACCACCTCATGCCCCCGCGCGTTGACTCTCACCTCGCCGCTTCCTCCGACCTTGAGGCGGGTGACTGTTTCCTCGGCCATGTTCACCCTTTGGGCTTTCGCGAATCTGCGCCACGGCGTGATCGTGACCTCCATCTCCTCATCCCCGACGTTGTACCCGCGCACGATCCAGCCGCTGCCATCCTCCGCCTCCTTCACCGCGCTGACCACGAACGACGCGTTGTCCATGTGGACGAATGATCCGCTGGCGGGAAGCGTCCCCGCGTGGATGGCGGTGGATACCGCGCGCAGGGGGGATTCGAAATTCCAGGCTTGCTGGTACGGCGGAATTCCATTCCGCCCTACGATGATCGAGTAATCAAACTCCCACTCACCGATCATCTGCGCCTTGGGCGTCTCGAGGAATGGTCCCGCGTGGTTTCTGCGCGAGGAGAAGTCATCCCGCGAAAGCCAGCCGACGGAGCGGAGGAGGGTGAGGGCGATTTCGGCGCCTCCGTCAGAAACCCGTTTTCTCGCAGAAAACGGGTTTCTGATTACTTCCACCTCAGGCAACCCGCGATTGGCGATGGTCAACATGTTCTCGCCATCGCTGACAGACATGAACGCGCGTTGATGCGTTTCGGGACGCGGCTCCTCTGCCCAGGTCTCATCAAACGCGGGGACGCCAATTGGCCGCTTGACAATCTCGAAGTGACCATCATAGTTGGCGGAGTCCGTGCTGAATGGCGCGGGGAAGTGGACGCGCAGGCGATGATCTTTGGCGCGGTTGTCCACGCGGGTGTGGATGTCTACGCGCGGGACGCCGCGAGTTAAGGTGACGTGCGACGTGAGGCGGGTGACGACTTGTTCCTTCGAGCGCGACTTGCGATCAGGCGCGAGGGAAGCAGGCGTGAGAAGTTCAAGATCGAAGGTCAGCGTCTGCTGGACGGGGCCGCGGGAGAGGGTGATGCGGCGGAGAATCGCTGAGTCCGCTACGAGGTCGGAGGGAGGCGGGGAGAAGTTGTATTCGTCGCCGCAGTCGCCTGAGTCCACGAAGCGGTTCAGTCCGCGATAGATCTGTCCCGTTGCCTTGTCGGTGACGGTGAGGGTTTGGTCGCTGGTCAGTTCCACGGAGAGGAATTCGTTCTCGATGATGTACGGCGGCTTGACCTTCGGCTGCGACATCCGCTCGATGAGTCTTTGCGCGGCGGGGAAATTTGCCAGCGGCGCGAGCATTTTCATCAACGGCGAGAGGTGGACTTCGGCTGGGACGCTCTCCTTGCCGCGCACGTAGTACGTCTTCCAGCCCAGCGCGGGGACGTCGGACGCGGCGAAAGTGATCTCCGCCGAGTCGGGCGAGCGGGCGTGGATGTGGAAATTCTCGATGGTGTCGTCGGCGACGAAACCGTCAATGGCCTTGACGCTGCGATTCCAAACGTCCATGTTTGGCTCGGCGTTTTCCGCGAAGACGGCTTCGACGCGTAAAGTTGCGCCGTCGCGGCTGAACTGCATATCCTGGATAGCGAGATTAGCGGCGCGCCCGTCGTGCAACATGCCCAACATCCCGCCGAGTTCGTCGCGCTTGATTCGGACGTTGATCAGTTCGGATGTTTTTCCGCTGGCCGATTGGTGCGGGATGACATTTCCTGTATCGTCAACGATTTCAAAATTCGTAACCCCCGACGGCAACGAAAGTTCGGTGGTTGCTATGTCGGTGCGTGGCGCAGATAACGGATTGAACACCACAATCGCCGACTGATGACTGATCACTGATAACTGATCACTGGTCTTCACTGAACTCGCCAAAACCTCCAAACACTGCTTCGCGATCTCTTCGCCGATTTGATCCACTTGATCGAAGCGCGGAAGCATTTCATCGTGGACTTGGTCAATGGAGCAGCCACAGATGGAGTCGTGCGGGTGGTTTTGGAGGAGGAGAAGCCAGGCTTGGCGGAGGATTTCCGTGTCACGTGTTCCAGTGTCAGGTGTCAGGTGAGTTGCAAACGTGGAAAACGGCTCTGCCCATTTCTCTAAAAGATTTTCGCTGGCGTGATTGCGCTGTTTGATCCACATGCGGGTGGATAAAACCCCAGGCAACAGGTGCGAGCGTTTCGATGAACGCAACTCTCCAACCACAGTTGGAATCTCTGACCTTTGACCTTCGACCTTCGACTTCACCGCCGCAAAATATTTCGGCAACGTGGAATGAACCAGCCGATACCCTTTCAATCCCTTGTTTGCGGCTTTGACTGCCTTGCTTGTTTCGCGCGGCGGTTCCATGTGATCGGTGCCGAACATGACGAGGAGGTGCGAGGTGTCAGGTGTCAGGTTCCAGGCGGAGGTGTGAGGCGCGAGGGAATCGGCGGCCTGCTTAATTTGCTCGGTGAACTGCGTGGGGTTGCTGGCGTTGAGCGCCGCGCCGTTGCTGTACGAGTCGCGCAGGTAGAGCATGAGGACGCGCGAACCGTCGGGGGCTTGCCACCAGAATTCGGCGGGTTGGTCGTCCAGTCCGCGCCAGAGACAGGCGTTGTCAATGCCGAAGCCGCGAAGGATCTGCGGCATTTGTCCGATGTGACCGAACGAGTCGGGCATGTAGCCGATCATCATCTTCGGGCCGAAACGGCGCGCGGCGCGGTCACCCGCCAGCAGGTTGCGAATGTGCGCTTCGGGGCTGACGAGGAACATGTCGGGGAGGATGTGCCAGGGGCCGATGAGGACGCGTCCAGAGCGGATGAGACGCGTCAGCGTGGACTCGGCTTCGGGTCGTATGAGCAGGTAATCGTCCAGAACGATCGTCTGCCCGTCGAGCATGAAATGTTTGTAGTCGCGGTCAGAGGCGAGGAGGTCGAGGAG
>CAZVAX010000043.1:4237-31125 GCA_964625215.1 uncultured Anaerolineaceae bacterium
ATCCTTCATAATTCATCCTTAAAGTTTGACTCTTTCTTCGGTCAACTCCCGCGCCTCCACCATTGCCGCCTCGCGGATCGAAATCGGGAAGCGGTTATTAAGCGGACTGACCCGCGCGCCCAGCGCGGTCGGCTTGACCATCATCCACTCCACCATCCCGCGCACGGGACCTGTCATCGCCGCGGCTTCGCGGAACTCGTTGAGGGTCGCGTCGTCCCAGCCGCCGAAGAGTCCGTAGAGGAACATGAACACGGGCAGGCTCGGCAGGACGCCGATGAAGAAGATGACGATGGACGTGATCTGGTCGCCCTGCCATATCAGAGCGGAGAGCGAGTCCATTAACAGGTAGTGCACGCCCGCCGCCAGCAGGGGCGCGCCGATGGATTGCCAAAAGAAAAATTTTTGCGGGAAGCAAAGTTTGTGGTTGACGAAATAAACCAAAATGTTCTTCGTCATAATACCGACGAAGTAAGCGATGATGAGCGCGTTGATTTGAAATTGCTGAAGCAGAACGAGCGCCAGAATGACTCGGATGGTCTGCTCCATCGTGATCATGATGGACTTGAGATACGGTTTGTTCGAGCCGAGTTGCACCTGGTCGCCGACCCACGAGGGATACTGCACCGCGCCCCAGATGAGGAGCGGCACGGCGTAGGCCGCGCCCCGCGCAAAGTCCGCGCCCGACGCGCCGAGGATGAAGCGCGGTCCCACCGCCAGCAGGACAGCCGCCAGGAACGCGGACATCATCCCGCCCCATTTGTAGATCATCACCGAATAATATTGGCTGAGAATTTTTCGCCCGTGCGAGATCGCCTCCGAGATCGAAGCCATCGTGCCGTCGGTGAGCGTGCTGACCACATTGAACGCAAATACAAAATTTTGCGCCAGCGCCCAGTTGCCCCAAATCTCCGCGTAGTTGACGAGCCGCGCTTGCGTGATCCAAATTTCCGCGGCCTGTCCCGCCGACCACGCGGCCGAGCCGAGCATTTCGAACACGCCGAAGCGGAAACTCTTTTTCACCACGTCCCAATCGAAGTGCGCCAAAAACAGGACGCGCGCGTTCAACCCAATGCGGCGATACAGCCATAGCCCAAGCGCGAACGTTAAAATTTCCGCGGCATACGCGGCAATGCCGAGTCCGAGCAGTCCGCCCATCGCGCCGCCGAACGCGGGGTTGGCCTTTCCCCACGCGTACGCGATCCCCACGAAGATCGGTTGCACGATCATCGGCAACAACACGTTGAGTCCCAGGTCGAGATAGCGCGCGTAATCGCCGCGCTGCAATCCGCCGAACGCGTACAAAAACAAACGATAGAACCCAGGGATCTGAATGAACGCGTGAATAACTACGCTCCACGCGTAGAGCGCGTACGCCGAACGCGGCGCCACCGTCGCGGCCAGCGCGGCCACCAGCGCCACCTGCACCGCGCCGCTTAAAAATTGCCACCACACAAACACCTGTCCATATTGAATGCCGCGCTTCGGGTCGTCCACGCGATGCTGCGCCATGTACTTCACGAACGCGATGCTCGTCCCCATGTCGAAGAAAAACCACGCCAGGTTAAAGAACTGCGTCACGCGTCCCCAAATTCCCAGCGCCTGCGCCGATGGCAAAATGAACGACGGCAAAATTAAATTCTGGTAGATGATTAACGGGATGAAGAGTACGACGCCCGTAGCGAGCGCGACCAAAAAGCCTGACAGCGGACGATGGAATCCCACCTGCTCCCATCCCGTCGCTTCCTCTCTGACCTCGAAGCGGCCTCTGTCCGAGACGATTTCATCCAACGCCTCAGGGTGATTCTGGCTATACCTTCGGACGTACGCGAACGCCCCGAACGCGCTGATCACCATCAGCGCCAACACCGCGAACAAAAGAATCTGATCGCCCTCATGCGGCACAGGCGAGACGGGATACTCCGCAAACGACATCGGCTCGCGTCCCGCCGCGCGCGTGACGAGATGATAGATCAAGTAGTTAAAATATCCCCACTCCTGAATCTGCGGATTGGACTCGTCATCCAAAAACGCGTCCACCACGAACGTGTTGCCGTGCGCCCGCCACACGATCCACTCGCCCGTTTCGTACGCGACCACGAGCGGTTGCACCGATGCGACGGGCGTCTGCAAATCGAAGCGCTCCCTCACCTGCGGCGCGCCGTTCCAGACGATCTCGGTTAGTAGTGGGTCATCCAACTCCAGCCCCGTCAAACTGACCGCGTCATCGCGCGGACGAAGTACCAGCGGAATCCCCAGTAGCGAACCGACCTGCTCCTCGGTCATGTCCGCGCCGAGGATCAACACCAACCCCGCGCCGTCCGCGATTTGCGCGTGAATGGATTCAGGATTTGGAATGACTCCGTTCAATACAATTACGTCTGCTTGTTGGGCGTCTGTTACCAGTGTGAATTCCGCTAACTCCAACGCAGTTTTCACGCCGCTGTTCACGCCTGCATAAAAAACGCGCAGACCAGCATCTGCGCGGACAGGAGTTACACAAACAATCGCCAAACTCAGAGCGAACAGGAAGGGAAGGAATCGTCGCATGGTCGCCTCGGGGTGGGGTTTCTTTTCTACACACATTCTTCAATGTGGAGTCGGCAATCGAAAAGACGGCGGGATTTCGATGCGCCCTTTGGGACATTCGACCGCCGCCAGATTGAGGCCAAGTTACAACAACCTCGGCTGTCCCTCTTCCCGCCACTCGAATCCCAAATGCTCATACGCGGACTTGGTGGCGACGCGTCCCTGCGGAGTGCGGTCAAGGAAGCCCAATTGCAACAGGTACGGCTCGACCACGTCCATGATCGTGTCCTGTTCCTCGCTGATGGAGGCGGCGATGGTGTTGAGTCCGACGGGTCCGCCGCCGTATTTTTTGATGATGGTGGCGAGCACGCGAACGTCCAAATCGTCGAGGCCAAGCCGATCCACCTGCAACTCGTCAAGCGCCAGGGCGGCGACCTGCAATGTGATATTTCCATCCGCATGGACTTGGGCATAGTCGCGGACGCGCCGCAGCAGGCGCAAAGCGACGCGCGGGGTGCCCCGCGCGCGGCGGGCGATTTCTTCAAGGCCGCCTTTGTCCGCGCTGACGTTTAACAACTTTGCCGCACGCCCAACAATGATCTCGATATCTTTGGGCTCATAGTAATCCAGGCGATAAACGGCGCCAAATCTCGCGCGCAATGGAGCGGTGACCAAAGCGGGCCTCGTGGTCGCGCCAACGACGGTAAAGCGCGGCAACTTCAACCGAATGGAACGAGCCGACGGTCCTTTGCCAATGACAATATCCAATTCATAATCTTCCATGGCCGGATATAAAATTTCCTCGACCGCGCGTCCCAGCCGGTGGATTTCATCAATGAACAAAACATCGTTCCCCTTTAGATTGGTGAGAATGGCGGCTAAATCGCCCGCGCGCTCGATAACAGGGCCAGAGGTTATCTTGATGTTAACCCCCATTTCAATGGCAACCAAGTGCGCCAGGGTCGTCTTACCTAACCCAGGCGGGCCATAAAACAGGACATGATCAACCGCTTCCTTTCGTTTAAGCGCCGCCTTGATTAAAGTGTCGAGGTTTTTCTTGACCTTTGCCTGGCCAATCAGGTCGGCCAGTTTTTGCGGGCGCAGGGCGTTGTCCACGCGGTCGTCGGGTTTGGCTTCGGGGTCAAGGGGACGAGGTTTTGGCATGGAGGGGATTATACACGTAAACAAAATGGCCTATTCGTATGTTCTCCCCCATCATAAGTTGTAGATATCTACGAGCCAAATTTTGACCAATTGGGTTTAGATTTTGGTTGAATAATGGGTTCAGCCTGAGACCTTTGTTCTGATTTTAAGTCCTCAAGAAAGGATTTCTTATTTTCCATAACAAAATCTTTGTACTGATTTGCAAACTCTCTAATATCTTCATCACGGTCGGCCAGCAACGCTTTGGCCAAAGGAATTGCGCGCGTTTCCTCAAAAAGGATAGCGGCGGTCAGAATGCCCGGAACAAGACCAAAACGAAAATCGGCTGAACTTGAAGATGCCATAGTAATTGCAGACGAATATAGCGGCTCAGCGACTAGTCCAATCGCCGAAGCAGCAGTCGAAGCGGCAACAGATTGATCGCTATCACGCAGACCAGCCATAGCGAGATTGAGTTCACCTAAACGCACCAAAGCGCTATAAGCAATCGCCCTCTCTATCTTATCACCCCGTTGACATATTTCCACCACACTTTTTATCCAGTGATCCTTATGCGGCTCGTCGCAAACAATTCCCGATATGGCGATTAGCAGTTTCTTTTTCCAACTATTTGCACGTTGCCATGCTGTAACGAGTTGGACAAACGCGTTATTAGAGTGGCAAATATTGGCTATCACCCACATTCGCAATTTAAGCATCCATGCCTTTCGTATTTCGGCGGGAGCTTGTATTATCATTTCCAATGGAATGTCTTGATCGGCGACAAGAGGCATCATACGAATAGTCGTGCGTTTATTCAAATTACTTTGGGAGACCATATTTATTACCTTAAGAGTTGAACCAATAAAACCACCTCCTACAGCGGGCGGCATTCCCTCCGACAAATCATCGGCAAAGGAATCGGTATCAACATCCATGACAAGTCGAGCTAATACAGAAGGGTCGCCAATCCTAGCTAGAGTATATAAGGCTACTGATTTATAGACTATATCCCCTAGACTTTGGTCTGCAATAAGACTTGGTACAGCAACTGGATCTCCAATACTTCCCAGTGCTGCAATAATTTGTATCTTTTCAGCATCAGAGGAAGTTTTGTTCTTTATTTTTATAAGCTCCTGGGCAACCGCTTTATCACCTATCTCACCAAGAGCCTGGATTGCAACAATACGCCTTTCATCTTTAGCATTGGTCAAGCCTGATGCGATTTTTAGAAGCAAGTCGAAGGCTTGACGAGGGCGATATTCAATCAATTTTTCCATGGAAGATCGAACTGCATCCTCGTTTCCCTTTTGAATAGCGTCAACTAGACGGAATACATCTGCGGGAGCAAGTTCACCTGAAACAGTGTCTGTCCCTGAACTCTTTTTAAGAGGTGTTTTCCAGCTGATGCGTCCAAGATTGGCGGCACCTATCTGTTGTTTGCGCGCGTTCCACTTCGTATCTGGCGCACCGCTTTTTGAAGTAATGGATTGCTCATCTTGTTTTCCCATGCCTTTGGGTTGAGTATCTTGTACCGTTGTTTTAATCGGTGGAGATTTTATGCTTTGGGTAACTAAACCAGAACCCTTTTTTTTTCCACATACAAGACATATAGTAAATTCAGGCTCATTTGCATGTCCACATTGACAACGCCAGGGTGCGCTCATGTTATTTATCTCCGGCAAGACGGTTCCGCAAAATATCATTCGCCCATCTAAACCACTCCCCTCCCGGATAATTGTAAGGTATGACTTTTTGCACAGAACCGCTTATTTCATCCAGAAATAGGGCGCGGTTTGCTCCTAATTTACCAGCATCGTTGCTATCCATAAAACTCGAAGCGTCATCTGAATTCATTTGAAAAGCAACGCGCAAGCCAAATTCGCGCTGACTTTGCCGGTCGAGCGCGCGAGCCATGTTTTGATAGGTATCGCACCAGGAACAAACGAAAACGCCAACATCGGGGCCATCTCGTAAAACATTAGCAAAATGCTGGGCTGGGTTTGTCTCTTGCGCATCACCGGAATATCCGAAACCATCTTCTTTTCGCAGGTCACGGGCATGCTGCAAGCCGAACAAAAACACAAAGATCGCTGGCGCGGATGAAGTATTTGCCTCTACGCGCCTATTCGTCTCCTTTGCAATTTGAGCTAATAAGGGAGTAAATTCCCGGTTGCGAACATATTTAACTGGGTAGGCAAAAACCTGAGAGAATTTTGCCAAACTGCCCGATACAGGCGAATCCGGGGGACGAAAATCAGCAAAAATGATTCGAGGAGCTTGCGAGGGACGGATTTGAGGTGCAAGACTCAACATTTTTCCAAGCATCATTCCGGCAGCGCGTTCTTCCTGTTGGCCCAAGATCATCATGTTGCTTCCCGATTGTCTGCGAAAGGCAACAACCACCGGATCACGAATTTCCACCGGATCGCCAAGCCATGCAAAATATTTTAATCCTTCTTGTGCCCAAAAATTTGAACGGTACAAATTGTTCAAAAACGGATTTTTCTCAATAACCGACAGGGCATTTCCTTCAAAAATGATAGGAGGCGAGGATGGTTTGTAGCCTTTCTCGAGAGAATACTTATAAATAGTCTCAAGATATTTCTTCTGTTCATCCTCTTTGAGCCACGAAATTTGAAAACTGGAATTTCCCTCCACCAATCCATTCGCCGAATTGTAGATCGCCTCGCCAGGCCGCGACAGCAACCTCGCGGCCGGGTTATCATCGGACAGTATTAAACGAGAGTCGGCTTCACTACATTGAAGCGCGATACGGACTGCCATCTGATCCATTGTACTTCTTGCCAGTGTATACGCTCCCGAGAGCGTTTGTGAACCCAGCAGAACATGTATGCCAAATGCACGCCCGAGCCGAACAAGTCGGTCAAGAATTTGCGCCGATTGTGAAGCGATTCGGTCGTCTGTTGTAAAGAATTCCTGGAATTCATCAACAAGTAAAAGAATGCGCGGCATAATTTTCCCGGATTTCTTCCGGTAGTCACTAATATTGTCCACCTGCTCTTGCTTGTCCTGCGCGAGCTGCTTGAATGTTTCGCCCCTCTCTTGCACTTTGCGATCAAGCCCTTGAAGGACGCTCAGCCCAAACTCCCTCTCGCTCTCAATAGCAATAACTCTGGCGTGCGGCAAACGATTGGATGCAAACAACTTAAATTCGACGCCTTTCTTGAAATCCACCAAATAGACTTCAAGTTCATCCGGGCTATACATCATGGAAAGTGTTGTAATCATCACATGAAATAATGTTGATTTTCCCGACCCGGTCTTACCCGCAACCAAACCATGCTGAGCCGTGCTTTTCCCTAATCGCAGGCATTGAATCTTCTCCGCACCCGACCTGCCAAGCGGAATGACAATTTCATTTTCTGCGCTGGCCTGCCACCAAGTGGATGAGTGCGCGGGGTCAAAGGTCGCGCGTATACTGGGAAATTCGCTCGCAAATTTCGTTACCTGATTTCGGAAAATGCCGAACATCTTGTCAAATGGGACTTCCACGCGGGAGGTTTCTTTCGCCAATTCACCGACGCCAGCCAAAATTCGATTGACAATTTTTGAGTCTGGCAATTTATCCAACACCAATTGGTGAAGTTCGAAAGATGGATCATGCCATGTTAAAACTCCGTCCTCGCTGGTAATGATGTTGCAGGTTTTTTCCAATTCCTGCGGATTGAAACCATAGGGCAATTCGCGATTTGGGTCAGCGACGATGATGGTATACACGCCACACCTCTTGCCATTTTGGGCAATACTCAACAGATGACGCGCTGCTGTATCGGAAAAATTAACTGGAAAATCAAAAACGACGAGAAAACGATATGGCTCGGCTATTTCCCCTGCTTGTTTATTGAATTCATCAATATTTTCAAATTTGTTTCGCAGATATTTTTGTATGACATTCTCCAAGTGTTCTGTCAGATCGCTTAGCTTCTTTTCAATCTGTTGTTGCTCTGACCAGACTTTACCGTTGATCAAGGCTTCGTCATAATCCGCCAAATGGGTAAAAGAAGAGAAATTTTGCCCAAGTCCCACCGGGTCAATAAAAGTGAACCGAACTTTCCCTGGCGGCAGATTAGCTATAATGCGCAACAGCAAAGATTGAATACCGTCAGAAATAATCTTTTTGGACTCCGGATCGGCAAGAATAAGATAATTCGAATCTTCAGGGAAGGAGAAAAAGGCAGGAAATGCGATTGTGTCCATTACCAACGGAATGCGTATATTTCCCAAGTTCATTACTTGGGGAAATGACGTTGAGGGCTTCCAGTTGTTCCAATAATTATTATCCCATTCCAGGGAAATGGGATAAAGATCTTCACGCAGATCTTCAATTTGCGGAGCATATTGCACCAAGTCGGCAGCGGTATTCCCCATCGTCTGGCCAACATAGTATTGCGCTTGTTTCTGCAAATCGCTTTTCCATTCCTGCGCCCAAAACATTGCCTCATTGCGATGCTGTCGAATTTGCTCCAGTTGCCCGCCCCCCAATACAAGCATTAACAAACCTATCAAGGCGACAATTCCTGGTGGCACAATGCAAGTGAATGCGAATATCCACATCCCTGAATCTGGCTGGGAGAAACCATTAAAGGAAAGGATGAGCATGAACAGGCATCCTATGATAATTATCCCGCCAAACAAAAACGTGGACCCTCGTTTCGTTCGCGCCTCTTTAGATTTAAGTGACTTGAGAGGGCTTCCAATCGAATTAACAGCGCGAAAAAATTCCTTCTCTGGCGAACTTGTGCTGCTTCTGCTTACAGTCACGGATGTTCGCTGATTAAGGATACGCTTCGAATCAAACGCCGCCGCCTCCGCCACCATACTTTGCAGTTTTGCCTCTTCGAGCTCTACATTTTGTATCGCCTTCTTGAGCTTGTCCTGCGTGGACGAAATATATTCATGCAAACGAACCACACGTTCATTGATGGCGCGATATAGTTGCTCTTGTTGTCGAATGGCGTCATTGACTGGCATAATCGCTCCTACGGGACTTTTGACTTGGCTTGGCTGATAAAGTTTTCCAGCGCATCGAGTTCTTTGATGAATTGGTTACAAGATGAGACAATGCCCGCTTGAACACTTTCACGAAAATTGTTTCCTACTTGATCGTTCCAAGTGGATTCGCTTGCACTAACTTTTTGGTCGAGACGCGACAATGCGTCTCGTAGCGTCGTGGAAACAGAAAAATTGGATGACATTATGACCTTTCTAATAAAATAAACTATCGAAAAGTAGGTGACGGTCTTTTATAGATTTCGCTCTCAGGAACAATATAACCTTCCGGTTCGGGATTTGCACCACCTTCCCAAAGCCCCTCTAAACCAAAACGAGTTAGCATTTTTCTTCCAAATCGTAATACTTCATCTTGATCAACCTCACCATCATGCTCTTTAATCCAAGCATCCCAATTTTGATTCCATTCCACCTCTCTACTGTGTATATATTTTAAGTGGACTTCGTCACTGACAGCGACCTTATACTGCTCGATGTCAATTCCCATTTTCTCAAAAAATGAGCGAAATTTCTGGGGATAGATATGATGGTAATGTATCTTTTTCTCAGTAGCAGCCTGTTGGTTAGATAGGGATGTTCCTGATACACTACTACCTGCTGATTGTTGCAGGTATCTTTGCAAATCATTCCGTGTCGAAACAATACTGTTGCTCGCGGAGGATATTTGTTCATTCAATGATTGTCTAAATCCCTGTGCTTTTGAGCGAAGATTGGATTCAAGATTGGCAAAGTCATCCTTCCATTTCTTTGCCACCCTCAAATTAGCTTCTGCCTGTTCCAAAGCGCGTTTCGCTTGCATTATGGCTTGCGCCTCGGCGGAACAATTCTTTTTCTGTTCCCTTTTGTCTTTATCATTGGATGATTGCGCGGAAGATTGACATCGTTTCAATGCATCTTGCGCATGTTCTAATTCCCGCTTTCTTCTGTTTACTTCGGAACTCCAATACCCAAATCGTTCCTCCAGCCAATTTCTTGTTTCCTGAATAGCGCGTTCAGCAGAGCGGACGCTGTCACCAGCCTCGCTCTCGAATTTGGTTAGCGCGGCTTTTAGCTCATCAAAAATACCAGGGTCAATAACCTTTGCTTGATTTCCCATACCTTCCTCCCCTATCTTCGTTGAAGATATTCATGCAATATCTTCGCCTTTTTTTGCAGCATCGGAACGTAGGCATCGGACGCGCGTACAAAATTCTGAATTCCACGCATGGTTTGCTCAAATTGCTCGGCGAACTTCTGGAACTCCTGATCTTGCCAACTTGAATTTAGGTTGTGCAACTGTCCAGTTAATCTATGGGACAATTCGTTCAATTGTGCATTGAACTGCTTTAATTCTCTCGCAAAGTTTTCAATCTCGCCTGGGTCTGCAATTGCTTTTGGAGACATGAATCCTCCTTGCACAACTTAAGAATTTTCGTTGACTGTTTTAGATGTCAACAATTATTTGAATTATGGTTTGAGTGATTCTGCTTTATATCCGGCTAATATTGACAAAATGAATTATACCCGAAAGTCAAAATTCCAAACCCATATAAAAAAGTGGTTAAAACCGCGCCGGGAGGATTTTCATCCTCCCGGCTGTTCTTTGCTCTTCGGCAGTCTGGCGGTCCTGGTCAGATAAACGTGACTCAGGATCCATGACTTTGCGTCGCCGGGTTTCCCCGGTTTTGCCTTTCGGTTGGTCGGTCGGTCTTGATCGGCGTGTTTCGCCGGTTTTAGACGCCTGGCTCTGCGTCGCCGCCTTTCGACGGTTTTGCGTTTATCGGCAGTCTGGCGGTCTTGACCATGATATTTCAAGGTTTTAGACCCATAACTTTGCGCCGCCGGGTTTTCCCGGTTTTGCTCTTTATCGGAGCAATCCTATTTTCGCGCAAATCAAAGTCAGATTCAATACAACAGGCGTTCTATTTATTCGGAGCCGCCAGGGACGCGATCACTCCATGACCTCGAAGGTGACCTCCACCGTCATGCCCCACAGCACGCGGGGATCAATCTCGTCCACCTTGATCTTAACGCGGTATTGCACGTCGCCGCTTTGGAGGGTGAACGCCTGGCTGATCGTTTCGATCACGCCCGTCATCTGCGCGTCGGGCAGGGCGTCGGGCAGGATGGAAACCTTTGACCCCACCGCCACCTTGACCACCTCGAGTTCGGTCAGGTCGGTGGTTTCCACATACCAGGCGCTTATGTCCGCGATTTTGACGGCCCACGTTTCGGGTCCCGCCTGGTCGCCGAGAGCCGCGTTCACATCCATCACCTCCCCGTCGAAGGGGGCCGTCACAACGAAGGCCGCCACACCCGCCTTGGCCGCGGTCAGACGCGCTTCGATTAAGGCGAGTTTCTCCTTGTCGGGGCCTTCGAGCGTGTTCTCGTAATTCCGCTTGGCTTCCGCTTCGTTTGCCAGGGCCACATCAAAGAGAGCGCGCGCCGCATCGCGTTCGCGCGTGATGGTCTCCAACTTGCGCAGGGCCTCGTTGTAATCTTCCTGCGCTTCCTCGAGACCGTTCTCGGCGTCCTGTCTCAGCCAGTCGCTTTCGGGCAGATCTTTATACTTTTCCCATCGCTCTTGCGCCTCTTGCAAATCCTCCAGCCGATTCTGGATTTCCTCCTCGGCGTCTTCGATGCGCGTCTCGATGTTGTCGAGGTTGAGTCCCTCCCAGCGACGGGCGGCCGCGGCGCGCTTGACTTGCGCGTCCATGTACGCCTGCCAGGCCTGCGCGGCGTACAACGGCGAATTGCGGACGAAGTCATCGTACGCCTGTTGCGCCGCGACCAGATCCGACTCCGCTTTCGTATACGCCGCGTCATTCGGACCGCCGATGCGGGCGAGGACATCCCCAGCCTTCACCTTGTCCCCAATCTTGACCTTGACCTCCGTCACCGTGCCGCGCGCCTGGAACGACAGCGTCGCATCCTGCGCGGGGACAAGGCGTCCCTCCGCGATGACCGCGTTGGCCGGCGCGGGAGTCGCCTCCACAACGGCGGGAGTCGCGGTTCCCGGCGCCCCACACGCTGCGAGCGCGAAGACAAGAACGAAAAACAAAACGGTTGGTTTTTTCATGGTGTCCTTTCCCTCACCCGCGCCCTCTCCCAAACGGAGAGGGGAAAGGCGAGTTCTTCTGTGTACGTGTGTGCCTTTGCCCCTCACTCATACGCCAACACTTCCCGGATCGTCATCGTGGCCGCGTTGCGCGCCGGGAGAATCGAAGCCACCGCCGATAGCGCCAGCACGAGTCCGAGCCAGATGGCGTAACCCATCCAAGTGAAGTGCGTGTCAATCGGGGTTTGGAACACGGCCAGGCTCACAATGGTCGAAAGCAAATACGTGAACGGAATGGAAAGCACGATGGCGAACCCAAACGAGATCATCCCGATCACCACGCCCTCGGCAATGACTGTCCGCATCACGGCCCGGTCGTCCGCGCCGATGGCGCGCGTGATGCCGATCTCGCGCGTCCGCTCCAGCACGTTCATGCCCATCGTGCCGGTCAGTCCCATCGAGCCAACGATGGCCGTCAACACCGCCATGATGAGCAGGAAGACCACCAGCGTATCCAGGCTCTCCACCGCGATGTCGAGCGAGGCGCTTCCCGCCTCCGCCGAATGGACTTTGTAACCCTTGTCGCGCAGGAAAGCGTCCAGCTCCTCGGCTTTGGCGTCCTGGTACGATCGGTTGTGCCGGTCGGTGACGATGCGAAACATGTAGGCGCGGTTGGCGAGGTTGGTGGTTTGCGAAATGTACTCATAAGGAGCGTAGGCCAACATGCCCTCGCGGTCCACGAACTTGAACACGCCCACCGCTTCCCACGTCTCCTCCTTGCCCAAGATGTTCACCTTCACGAGATCGCCGGGAACCAGGTCGGGATAGTATTTATACACCGCCTCGCTGACGGCGAACTTGCGCGCATCGCCGGATTGGATCCAACGCCCCGCCACCAAAATCGGTTCGATTAATTCGCTCTGCGCGGGCGGCGCAAAAATATTCATGTTCTCCAACACCTGCCCATTCGCGTCGAGCAACTCGCCGCTCACAAACTGCCAGCCCTCGACTCGCGCCACGCCCGGCGTCTGCATCACCGCCTGCTCCATCTCGCGCAGGCGATACGGCGCGTCGAAATCCACCGACACGTCCGCTACAAAATAATGGCTGATGGACTCGATGTAATCGTGCAGGGTGGCGCGCACGTTGAAGACCGCGATGAAGATCGCGCCGCCCATCGTGAGCGTGAACAGGGTCAGGAGCAAACGTCCGCGGCGGCGGAAGGTATTTCGCAGGGAGATGACGAAGGGACGCGGGATGTGGATTCCCCGTCTGGCGAGCAGGATCGTGAATTGGGTCTGCAACCGCTCCCAGCGCGACACGCCTCGCTTCGTCCCGGACCCTTGCCGGCTCATTTCATCTCGGGCCGCTTCGCCGCTGATGGCTTCCACCACAGTCACGCGCGCGCCGCCAACCACCGGGGCGAGTCCAGCGATCAGGGGGACCAGCAACCCGACCAGGGTCTGGATGAGAAGCGCCGAGGGGACGATGCGATAGCCCAGCAGGGTGAAGTTCATTTCGCCGGCGATGAAGGCGGCCAGTCCGTACGCCCCCTGCCCGCCGAGGGGAATCGCGATGGCCAGCGCCAGCGCGCCGAACGACATGATCAGCAGGAGGTACATCGCCAGCACCTGGCGGCTGCGCCCGCCGATGAGTTTGATCACGCCGATGTGACGCGTGTGTTGTTGCAGGAGCGCGGCCAGCGTGTTCGCGATCAACGAACTGGAGAGGAACACGATGAGGATGCCGAGCGCCATCAGGATGCCGAGAATGGCGTTGACCGTATCCGCGAGCGGGTGTTTGTGCGTCTCGGAGAAGCGCGAGCGAATGACGTACGCGCCGCCCTTTTCGAGATCGGTCTTGAGTTCGGCGCCGAAGGCGCGGACGTACTCGATGTTGTCGCCGTTCTCCGCAACGGTGGCGTAGATGCGGTTGTATTCCTGCGGTTCCTGCAAATATTTGAGCGTGTTCTGCGTGATGTAGGCGTAGGGCGACGCGAGGAAATCGCCCGCGCCCATGGCCGTATCTTGCACGACGCCGACGAGGGGCATGGTCTTGATCGAGCCGTCGGGCAATTGGAATTCCAGCGCGTCTCCTACCCGCGCGCCGAGATGGTTGACGGCGTCGCGTTCGAGCGCGATCTCGCGTTTGCCCGGCCGCGCCTTGCCTTCGAGCGGAATCAATAAGTTGACTTTGTTGGTCTCGAAATTGTCGAAGGCCACCATGTCCAACACAGTCCATCGGGTGTCGCCCTGCACGCGGGCGCGGATGCTGAACACGCGTCGTCCCTCGGCCTCCTCGACGCCATGATGGTTGCGCGCCGACTCGAGCGTGGCGTCGCTGAAATCGGCCATGCGCAACTCGATGTTGGAAGGCGCGTTGGCCGCGTAACTGGCGCTCATGTCGGTGGCGATGATTTGGTACGCGCCGGCGATCACCCCAATGGAAAACACGCCCACCGCAATGGAAAATGCCACCAGCAGGGTGCGGGCTTTGTTATCAATCAGGTCGTGCAAAACTTTTCGCCAGCGAGGACGCATAGTCTGATAGTCTGATAGTCTGATAGTCTGATAGTCTGATGGTCTGATAGTCTGATGGTCTGATGGTCTGATAGCCTGATAGTCTGATGGTCTGATAGTCTGATAATCGAGCGTCGGCAAAGAGACGATGCGACCACGCGACTATGAGACTATTTGACTGGCGACTATGAGACTAACTCTCCAATTTCTTCATTCGTATACGGCTTCAACAGCACATCGCGGACTCCGGCGCGCAGGAAGTAGGTGACGCGTTCGGGGTTGATGGCCGTGGTCAGCACAACGGTGCGGCCGAGCAGTTTGGCGTTGGCGATGGCTTCGAGGGTCGCGTCCATATCCACGGCGGAGCAATGCTCGTCCAAAATCACCAGGTCGGCTTCGGGGAGTTTGGTAATGTCGGTCGCGCGCGTCGCCTTGACGCCCATTCTGGCGAGCGAGTCGGAAAAGTGTTTCGCCCAGGCGTCGTCATCGTCAATCAAAAGGACGCTGGACACTTTACCCGTCGCCTCGGCTTTATCGTCCACCGTGGCCTGCGGGAGGTAGACCGCCACCGTGGTCCCCGCGCCCGGCTCGCTGACCAGGGCGATGCGTCCCTGCGCCTGCGAGACGACGTGCATGGCCGCGGGCAGGCCGAGTCCGTGATGGCCGCCGCCGCGCGTGGAGAAGAACGGCGACCAGGCCTTACGTTGGACCTCCTCGCTCATCCCCGCGCCGTCGTCCTCGATCAGGACTTCCAACAGGCCGGGTTCCTCGATGGTGTGCGCGCTGACCTTCACCAACTGTGCGCCCGACTCGGCCGCGTTCTGGATCAGGTTGCCCAGGGCGCGCGTCAACTGCGTGCTGTCCGCGATGACGTATCCCACTTCGGGCGGGATCTGAACGACGAGCAATCCTTCGGGGATGGCGCGCTGGTAGGCCGCGGTCTGCGCCACGTCCGCCAGCATGACCGGGCGCGGACGAACCTCGCGCACCGCGCCGATCAACTGCTCTTTGACCTCGGTGATCTGCGCCGCGCTTTCGGCGATCATTTCCAGGTCTTCTTTCAACGACTCCATTTCGATCTGATTCGCGTCGGCTTCGGCCTGCAACCGGGCGACGACCATCGAGATGGGCAGGGTCTTGTTGCCGATCCAGTGGATGGCCTCGGTGGTGGCGGAGGTCAGCGCTTCGAAGACGCGGTTGCGCAAAATCTCCGCGTGGGCCTCGCGCAGTTCAACGATGGCGCGGGCGTTATTGATGGCGACTGCCAAATGCTCGGCCATCGTCAAAAGGGTGGTGATGTCGTCCTGGCTGAAGGCGCGTTCCTCCACGCTTTGGATGGTCAGCGCGCCGAGGACCGTCCCGCCGTAGACGAGGGGGAGGGCCATCTCGGAACGGGTGTGCGGGAGGCGGGGATTCTTGAAATGGACGCGCTCCTCTCCCACATCCAGGGCGATGCGGGCCTCGCCAAACGCGATGGCCGCGCCGATCATCGAGTTCGATCCGACCTTGAGTTTATAGCCCTCGCGGATCATCGCCGCGCCCGCCTCGCCGCGTCCGGCGCGCAGGACGGCGTACTCGCCCGTCTCGTCCATCAGGAAGACGCCCGCGTAGTAGAAGCCATAGGCGTCGCAGATGATGTCCACGGTTTGAGGCAGGAGCGCGTTCAAATCCAAAATGGACGCGACCTCTTTGCCGACCCTGTTGGAGGCCTGCAACAGCCGCGACCTGCGCTCGGCCTGGCGGAGCAAATCCTTGTTCGCGCGATGCGTCTTCGAGTTGTCAATCGCCACCGCGAGTTGATCGGCCATCGTCTGCAACGCGGCGATATCCTCCTCGTGGAAGGCGGCTCCCTCCGTGCTTTGCACGGTCAACGCGCCGATGACCTCCTCGCCGCTGATGAGCGGAAGCGCCATTTCGGAGCGTGTCTTTGGGAGGCGGGGATTCTCGAAGAACACCGCCTCCGCCCCGACGTCGAGGGCGATGCGGCCCTGGCGGTTTTGGATGCACGCGCCGATCATCGAGTTGCCGCCCACCGCGAGTTTGTGTCCCTCGGCCAGCATGGCGCGGCCGGCCTCGCCGCGTCCCGCGTGGAGGACGGCGTACTGTCCCTGCGCGTCGAGCAAAAAGACGCCCGCGTAATAAAAACCGAACTCGTCGCAGATGATGTCCACCGTGCGCTGGAAGAGTTCCTCCGGGTCGAGAATGGTGACGATGTTGCGCGCCGCGCGCGCGGCCGCCTTCAATAAGGTTGCGTGACGTTCAATGGAAGATGGGGTCATGGGTTCCTCTTGTGTAATTGCGTATTCGGCGTTCTCCAACGCCGCTGGATACGTTAAAGAACGTACTTACGCGGCCAGAATCTTCTGTATCAACTCCACCAGTCCCTGCTCGCGGCCCTTGACGAAAAACGCCGCCGCGCCGCCGCCCACCGCTTCGCGGGCCTTCGCCACCTCGTCGTACGCGGTCAGGATCACGACGGGCAGGTCGGCTTTTTGTTTTTTCAGATCCGCCAGCAAGTCCAGCCCCGCGCCGGATTTGGGCAGGCCATCGAAGCCGGGCATGTTCAAATCCAGCACCGCCACGTTCACGTCCGCCGCGTGTTGCGCGAAGGCCTCGCTTCCCGCCTTACAGTCCGAGGCGGTCAACACGTCGAAGCCCGCGCGCAACAGAGTCTTTTCGAGACTCCGCAGCACCAACTTTTCATCGTCCACCAGCAACACAGTCGTCATCGCGTCTCCTTGAAATGATTCCTTGTACACAGATTACACGGATTTGGCGGATTGCCCGGAAATTTAAAAAAATCCGTGAACGTCCGTGCGTTCCGTGAAATCCGTGTACGGAAGTATTACTCCGCCGCCGGCAGCAGCACGTGAAAGGCCGCGCCCTTGTGCGGTTCGCTCTCCAACCAAATCTTTCCGCCGTTCTGATTCACGATCTGCACGCAGGCCGAAAGTCCCAGCCCGGTGCCGCCGCGTCCACCCTTCGTGGTGAAGAATGACACCCAAATTTTATCCTGCAAATCCTTGGGGATGCCCGGCCCGTTATCCGCCACAGAAACCAAAACAAACTTCGGATTCTCGTCGCGCCGCGCCCGCGCCCAAATGCGCGGCAAGCCGGTGTTATGCAACGCTTCCCAGGCGTTCTTCACCAAATTGTTAAAGACCTGCTCCATCTGGCGCGCGTCACACAGCGCGTCGGGCAGGTCGTCCGCAAATTCCATTGTCACCACGCCCTCCGGCAGTCCCATGTTCGCGACCATCTCCGTGATCATCGCGCGCAGCGACACGCGTTCCGGTTTCCTTCGCCGCGCCGGCCCGATCAAATCCTCCTTGATCGCCAGGATCGTGTCGGCGCTCTTTTCCGCGATCAACAGATCTTCCATGATCGATTCTACGCTGAGCAGACTCATCGCCCGCTTCGGCGTCATCCTCGACAATTCATCCATCAACTTCGCGACATCCACCCCCGCCGCGTTCGCTTCTTCCATGACCCTCCGGCGGGCCTCTGCCAACGCGCCGTGATCGCCTCCCCCGGCCTTGACCAGTCCCACCAACGCCAGCAAATACTTGACGCTCTCGCGCACGCGCGCCACGCTTCCGGGAATCGGCGCGGCCTTGTTCCCTACCCAGTGGATGGCCTCGCCCGTGGCGGTGGCAATCGCCTCGAACGTCTTCGTGCGGACGATCTCCGCGTTTGCCTCTTCCAGTTTTTGCAACGCCTGCGCGTTGCTGATGGCGATGGCGGCCTGGTCGGCCATCACCTGCAGGGACGTGATATCCTCCTCCTCGAAGGCGTTCATGCGCTCGCTTTGCACAGTCAGCGCGCCGAGAACCACATCATTGACTATGAGCGGCAGCGCCGCTTCCGAGCGCGTGTGCGGCAGGCGGCGATTCTTGAAATGCGATTCCTGCCCGGCCACGTTATGCGCGATGAGGGCGCGTTTCTGCAAGACGCACTTGCCGATCATCGAGGCCTCGTCCACGGGCAGGCGGAATCCTTCGGCCAGCATGATCCTGCCGGGTTTGCCGAATCCCGCGCGTAAGACGGCCCATTTGCGGTCGTCGGAAACGAGGAACACGCCCGAATAGTAGAAGTCGAACTCATTGCAGATGGTGTCCACCATGCGCGGCAGCAGTTCGTCCAGGTCTAAAATGGAGGTGACCTCGTGTCCCACGCGCGCGGCAGTCTCCAATAATTTATGCCGCCGCTCGAGCATGGCGAACATGCGCTGGTTCTGGTCGAGCAAAAATTTGTTGCGCTCCGCCGACTGGCTCGCCTGGCGGATTTGACTCTCCAGCCGTTCCACCAACTCCTGTTGATACACTTGCATGTGATGTTCGCGCTCTTCCAGTCGCTCGCGCTTGCCCTTGAGGAAGGCTTCCACTTCCTCCTCGAAGGTCGCCGCGTTGATCGGCTTGCTGATAAACCCCGCCGCGCCCGCCGCCAACGCGCGTTGACGCGCGCCCGAAATATCCGCCGAGACGATGACGAGAGGCGTGTCTGGCAACATCGTCTTGAGCCGCGTTACCGCCTCGCTCCCCGACATGTGCGGCAGGTTGTGGTCGAGCAGAATCAGGTGCGGCTGGGTTTCGTCCGCGAGTTGCAGTCCGTTCAGCGGATCGGAGGCTTCCAGCACCACGTACTTATCCGACAGCAATCGGCGCACCAACACGCGCGAAGACTCGTCGTCTTCGATGTAGAGAACGCGCCGGAGTTTGCGGGGGTCGGTTTCAGACATGGGATTTAAGTTTTTCTTCCACAATTTTACCCAACGCTTCCGCTGTGATGGGCGATTCTTTGAGGATTCTCAAAAAGTCCTCGCGTGGATAAACCAACACATCCACAGCCTCCATCGGCGCGGCGCGGACGGTGGCAAGGGCGTTCCCGCCGCGCATGCACTCGATCTCGCCGAAGAACTCGCACTCATCCAATTCCGAGAGGCGCGTTTCGCCCTGCGCGTTGACCTTGGTCACATCCACCGAGCCGGATTTGACGACGAACAGGCTATCCACCGGCTGGCCGGTCGCGAGGATGACCTCGCCCGGCCGGTAGGTGACGCGCTTGGCGTTCTTGGTAATCTCCAGCATGTGGCGGTGACGCAACCACGGCAGGGCGCGCGAGACGGCCTCGTCTATCAGCTCGCCGTCCGCGATAATGATGTTGCGGTCGGTGCGCGAAGTGAGCGAGGGATCGTGCGTGACCATCACAATAGTCTTGCCCTGCGTCACCAGCAACTCGAATACTTCGATGATCTGATTGGCAGACTTGGAGTCCAGGTTGCCGGTCGGTTCGTCCGCCACGAGCAGGGGCGGGTTGCAAGCCATGGCGCGCGCGATGGCCGCGGCCTGTTGCTGTCCCGTCGAGACCGCCGCCGGGAGTTTGCTCGCTTCCTTTTCCAAGCCGACGATCTTCAACAATTCCTTTGCCCGTTGCGGACGTTCATCGAAGTCGTACATGTCCGCGTAATCCATCGGGAGCATGACGTTTTCGAGCAGGGTCAACATCGGAAGCAACTGGAAGAATTGAAAAACAATGCCCAGGTTTCGCCCGCGCCAACGCGAGCGCGCCGACTCGGTCATGTTGTGATAAATGTCCGTGCCGCCCACGATCATTTGCCCGGAGGTGGGATGGTCTATGCCGGTGATCATGTTCAGCAAGGTGGATTTGCCGCTGCCCGACTTGCCCACGATGGAAACGAACTCGCCGCGCTCGATGGTCAGGTCAATGCCCTTCAAGACCACGAATTCCCCCGCCGCGTTCTTGAAGGTCTTCACGATTTTATGCGTCTCGATCATGTATCCCGACCCGGACTCCGAAGTCTCCTGACTTCGGGGCAAAGTCTGGAGACTTTGCGCTCCGGATTTCGATTCGGAATGCGAATTTCGCGAATAGGCGAATTCCACGAATTTTTCCTGTTCTATTCGCGCCATTCGTACATTCGCGTCATTCGCGTTGACCGACTCGCCGGGGGCGTGAACCATCTCGTTCATTGCCTCTCCTCCCCCACGATTTCCCCGTCCGCCAGAGTCAAACTGCGCGAGAAACGCGAGGCCAGCGAACTGTCGTGCGTCACCATGATGATCGTCTTCCCCTGTTCGCTGACCAAATGCTCGAACACCTCGAAGATGTGGTCGGCGGTGAGCGAGTCGAGGCTGCCGGTGGGTTCGTCCGCGACGAGGATCGGGGGGTCGTTGGCGAGGGCGCGCGCGATGGCCACGCGCTGTTGCTGTCCGCCGGAGATTTGGGTGGGGAGTTTGTTGGCGTGTTCTTCCACCTCCACCAGGCGCAGCAAGTCCAGGGCGCGCTCGCGGCTCTCGCGCGGCTTGTACATTCCGCACAAGTCCATGGGTAAGACCACGTTCTCGACCAGCGTCAACATCGGCAATAACTGAAAAGACTGATACACGATTCCCATCGTCCGCCCGCGCCAGAGGGCAAGATCAGACTCGGTTAAACGGTGAACCGCCACATCGTCCGCGCCGAAGCGGACGCGCACTTCGCCCGAGGTCAGGCGGTCCACCCCGTTCACCATGTTCAGCAGCGTGGACTTCCCCGCGCCCGACTTTCCCACGATCCCCACAAATTCGCCCGGCTCCACCGCAAGCGAAACGCCCCGAAGCGCGGGAAATTCCCCGGCCTCGCTGGAATAGATTTTAGTCACGTCGCGCAGTTCAACAATAGGTTCCATAATTGGCGCAAGAAAAGCGACCCAAAGCCGCCTGGTTTCCTTCCCGCGCAAATTGATTTTACCCCGTTTGCCTGCTTGTGGCGAATTGCGCGATAATTACACCTGCTTTACAACCTTGAGATAGTTTGAGAGTCCCGATCCGTAAAATAGCCGCCTATGTCAAAACTCGCCCACCTCCATTTCAACGACCCTGCGCCCGACCTCCCCGTGCAAAACGCCGACGGGGAAACCCTGCAACTTTCCTCGCTCTGGAAAGAACGCCCGCTCGTCCTCGCGTTCACGCGTCACTTTGGCTGTCCGCAATGCAAGGAGATGATGGATGAACTACATGCGGCCCGACCGCAACTGGACGCGCGCGGGCTGGTCCTGGCCATCGTCACGCAAGGGACTCCCGACCAGGCCAAACGCTTCTGCGCGGACCGCGCGCCGGGCGCCACCTGCCTGGCGGACCCGGCCCGCGCGGCCTATACTGCCTACGGCCTCGGGCGCGGCTCCACCTATCAGACCTTCCTCTCCCCCAACATTTGGAAATCGAACAAGCGCCTGAAAGAGACGAAGGGCTGGACTCCCGAAACGCCTCCTCCCGGCCAGGACGCGCTGGTCATGTCGGCCACTTTCATCATCGGCACGGACGGACTCATCCGCCTGCCCTACTATTACGAAGACATCGCCGACCACCCGCCCGTGGAACTTCTCCTCAAAGGCTTCGTGGGCATGGATTGGTCGAAGCCAATCGAGGGTCCGGTTACGCCTGAAGGATAATTCTCTGGACACGGATTACACGGATTTGACGGATTTAAATTCAACCGCGTAATCCGTGAAATCCGTGTCCTGCATTCACCATGAAAAACTTTTTCCTTTCCATCTACCTAGCCCTCAAAGAGATCGCCCGCAACCGCGGACGTTTCCTGCTCGTCGGCCTCGTCATCGCGCTGATCACGCTGCTCGTCCTCTTCATCGCCGCGCTCGGCGAGGGACTGGCGAACTCGAACCGGCAATACCTCGCCAACCTCGACGCCGACTTTCTGGTGTTCCTCGAAAAAGCGGACTTCGTCATCCCCTCCAGCCGCGTGGACAAGACTCTCGCCCGTACCCTCCGCCGCGTGGACGGGGTGGAACGCGCGGGCATCATCGCCGCATCCAATACAGCCATCCTCCTGCCAAACGACGAGGTATTGAAAGTCTCTTTACTCGGCGTGGAACCCGGCATGCCCGGCGCGCCCGCCGTTCTCGAGGGCGAGAACCTGCAAAGCGAACTCGCCGCCGAAGTGTTGATTGACAAGAACGTCGCCCTGCGCACGAACATCAAAGTCGGCGACCGCATCACCATCCGCTCCACGCAAGGGACGGAGGATGAATTCTACGAGCTGGAGGTGGTCGGCATGACCGAGGGCAACCTTTATCAGTTCGCGCCGTCCATCTTTGTGACCTTCGCGAACTGGGACAAAATGCGAACGAAGTCCGACACCGAGTTGGGACGCGAAAGCACGACAGTCAACGTGATCGCGGTCAAGACCGCGCCGGGTTACAGCCTCGAAACGGTGGAAGCCAACATACTCGGGCGCGTCAACAACGTGGAGCTCGCGGACATCCCGACTGCGATTCAAAATGTGCCTGGGTACTCGGCGCAGCAAAGCACGGTCAACACGCAGGCCGTCTTCACCTTGCTGATCGGCATCCTGGTCATCGGCGGATTCTTCCAAATCCAGGTGTTGCAAAAAGTGCCGCAGATCGGCGTGCTGAAAGCCATCGGCGCGTCGAACGGCGTGGTGGGGCTGGCCTCGGTCATCCAGATCATGGTCGTCACCGCGTTCGGCGTGGCGATTGGAGGCGGGTTGGCGTACGCCTTCTCGCTGACCTTCCCCCCGACCGTTCCCATCGTTTTCAACGGGCAGGCCTCGCTCATCGCGGTCATCGCGTTGCTGCTCATCGGTCCGCTCGGCGGGATGGTCTCGATCATCTACGCCGTCCGCATCGAACCGCTCAAGGCGTTGAGGTTGTCGTAATGAATGATGTAGCCCTCGAAGTTAAAGATGTCGTCAAATCCTTCATGCTGGATGGCGCGCCCATTCAGGCCGTGGACAAGGTTTCGTTCCAGGTGAGGCACGGCGAGTTCGTCGCGCTCGTCGGGCCGAGCGGATCGGGCAAGACCACCATGCTCTCCATGCTGGCCGCGCTACTCTCTCCCACCAGCGGACAACTGCTGATTGACGGGCAGGACCTGTCAAAGATGAGCGAGCGCAAGCGCGTGGTGTTGCGCCGCGAGAAGATCGGCTTCACCTTCCAGTCCAACAACCTGATCCCATTTTTGTCCGCGCAAGAAAATGTGGAACTCATGTTGCGCCTGAACGGAAAACTCAAACACGGCGAACGCATCCGCGCCGCGGAACTCCTTTCCCGCCTCGGCCTCGCCGACCGCCTGCACAACCTCCCCGCCCAAATGTCCGGCGGACAGCAACAACGCGTCGCCATCGCCCGCGCCTTGATCCACAACCCCACTCTCGTCCTCGCAGATGAGCCGACCGCCAGCCTCGACACCGAGCGCGCCTTCCAGGTGGTGCAAACCTTCGCGGCCCTTATCCACGAGAACAACCGCGCCGGCATCATGGTCACACACGATCTGCGGATGTGCCAGTACGTGGACCGCGTGTTGCAAATGCGCGACGGCAAGTTGGTGAAAGTTTATGAAACGCGCGAGGCGATCATGGCGCTGGCAAAGGGCGAGCATTAGTCTTTGCCACAGATTGGGCTGACTCGAACGTGAGTCAGCCTTTTGTTTTAGCGGCTTTCCGCTCGTATAATTGACTTATAGGCGCTTTGTTTCGTCACTGCGAGCGAAGCGAAGCAGTCTCCCAGCCTGCAAGAAGATTGCTTCGACGCCTTCGGCGCCTCGCAATGACGGTAGAAATAGATGATCGCAACAGAGCAACTTATAGGAGATAACATGACCACACTTTCGTTTCCGAAAAAATTCATCTGGGGGGTCGCGACATCGTCGTATCAAATCGAGGGCGCGTGGAACGAGGACGGGCGCGGGGTTTCGATTTGGGACACATTCAGTCACACGCCGGGGAAGGTGGTGAACAACGAGAACGCGGACGTGGCCGCGGATCACTATCATCGCTGGAAGGAAGATCTTGCCTTGATGTCGGAGTTGGGAATCAGGGCGTATCGGTTCTCGACGGCGTGGCCGCGCATCCTGCCTGACGGCGTGGGACGCGTGAACAAAAAGGGTCTGGATTTTTACGATCGCATCGTGGACGAGTTACTCAAGCGCAAGATCGAACCGTACGTTTGTCTCTTCCACTGGGATTTGCCGCAGGCGTTACAGGATAAAGGCGGATGGCCGAACCGCGAAATTGTGAATCACTTTGCCGAATATGCCCGCGTCGTGGCCGGACGATTGGGCGACCGCGTCACCGCCTGGTTCACCCACAACGAACCGTGGGTGGCGTCGTTCGTGGGATACTTTCTCGGCGAGCACGCGCCCGGCAAAAAGGATTTGCCCGCGGCAGTGAAGTCGCTCCATCATATTTTGCTCTCGCATGGACTGGCCGCGGAGGTCATTCGTTCGGAGGTCAAACATCCGGTGAAGATCGGCATCACGCTCAATTTGAATCCCGTGCATCCCGCCACCGACTCGAAGAAGGACAAAGAGGCCGCCGAGCGCGTGGACATGTTCATGAACCGCATCGTTCTCGACCCACTGTTGAAAGGCGCGTCGCCGATTCAGGAGTCGGCAGTGGCAAAGTTGTTGACAGGAAAGATTATTCAGCCTGGCGATTTGGAAAAAATTCGCCAAGTGGATATTTTGGGCGTCAACTACTACTCGCGGGCGGTGATGAAACATGACCCGAAATTCCCGGTAGTCAATGTGGCGCAGGTTCATCCTGAGGGGAGCGAGTATTCGGGGATGTGGGAGATTTATCCAAAAGGAATATACGACATCTTGAAACAGGTTTGGAATTACCAACCGACTTGTGAACTGATGGTCACTGAGAACGGCGTGCCTGTGCCAGATGGCGTGGACTTCGACGGGCGCGTGCGGGACGAGCGGCGAATCCGTTATCTGCGGAACCACATCGCGCAGGTCCATCGCGCGATAGAAGATGGGATTCCTGTGAAGGGATATTTTCACTGGTCCATGATGGATAACTTTGAATGGGCGCTCGGTTACGGTCCGCGCTTTGGGTTGGTGTACGTGGATTGGAAGACGCAGAAGCGGATTGTGAAAGATAGCGGTCGCTGGTTCGCGCGCGTGATTCAGGAAAATGCGGTGGAGGTTTAGTTAGTATTCCCATGGAATCCATCGGACGCACCCTCATGCTCGGCGGAGCCGCCATCTTCCTCCTCGGCGCGGGACTCTACCTCTCCGCCAAACTCGGCCTCCCGCGGGGACGCCTGCCCGGGGACATCCGCATCGAAGGCGAGAACGGCGCGTTCTACTTCCCGCTGGCGACTTCGATTTTGCTATCGGTGGCGTTGACGATTGTGGTGAATGTGATCTTGCGACTTCTGAAGAAGTAATACGCAGTACCGCGAGATTCATCTCGCTTCCGCAAGGCAACATGAGTGTTGCGGTACGAGTGAACTGTGTAACATCAGATCATAACAGGCAGGTTGCGGGCTGGAGGATTTCATGGATGAATTTTGGAAGAACAACAGCGCGACGATTTGGGCTTCTGTTATCACAGCAATACTCGTTTTGGTATTCTCCGAGTCCATCAAGGCCGCTCTAAAAAAAAATCGGGGCATGGCTCGAAAGCTTCTTTCAGTCCCTCGGTTTTGGATTCCAAAAAAGTTATTATCGCGCCCTCATCAAAAGCCACGAGTGGTTGAAACTCATCGGCATTTACAATCCCTCCGACCTGCATGCCCCGCGTTTGAAGGAAGTCTACATTTCCCTGCGGATGACGACCGCCAAAGAAGCCCCCACCGTCGTTTGGAATCGGATTTTCAATGACAAGGAAAAGCACATCGTCATCCTCGGCCAGCCAGGCGCGGGGAAATCCACGTTGCTCGATTACCTGACCCTGGTCTTCGCGGGTCACGTCAACCATCCCCTGCGCGCGGACTTGGGAAATCCCGTGCCGGTCTTCGTCCGCCTGCGCGACCTGGGAACTCAGCCGCTTTGTCAGTTGATCGAATCGCCCGCCAACGTTGGGTTGAAGAAGGTTCCGTCGGGGTATTTCGAGCGTCTGTTGAAGGCGGGGAAATGCGTCGTCCTGCTGGATGGACTCGATGAAGTGCTGGACGAAAAAATCCACAAGGATGTGGTGAAGGAAATTAAAGACTTCTCGAACCAATACCCCGATAACTGGATCGTGGTCACTTGCCGCGTGGCCGGTTGGCGCGACCAGTTGCCGGACTTCCGCCAGTACAGCGTGCAGGAATTCGACCGCGACGATGTGCGCCAGTTCATCGGCGCGTGGTATCGCGAAGTGACGCGCACCGAGGAGGTCAACAAACTCGGCGCGTCGCCTAAACCGGAGTCCATCCGCGAGGCGGAGGAGCGCGCCCGCCCGGTGGCGTCGAAACAGACCGAGAACCTGTGGGCCGCCTTGCTCAAGAACGAGAGTCTACTTCGCATTGCGCGCACGCCGTTGATTCTTTCCCTCGTCACGCTGGTCCATAAAAACCGCACCGCCGACCTGCCCAAGGGACGCGCCCGCCTCTACCGCGAATGCCTCGATATTTTGCTCGACATCTGGGACAGCAAGGACAAGGGCATTGTCCTGCCCGACGCGCCCTCGCCCAACGACAAACTGCTCGCCTTGAAGACCATTGCCTATCATTACGTGGAGCAGGGACAGTTGGAACTGGAGGTCGAAGGCTTGGAAAAACTGGTCGAGCCGTTGCTCAAAAACCTGACCAAACCCGTCAGCGCGCGCAGTTTGATCCGCCAGATTTACGAGCGTTCGGGCGTGCTGGTGGAGCAGGC